>NZ_CP188256.1:1274524-1593156 GCF_049994875.1 Cellulomonas sp. McL0617 | reverse complement strand
CGGCTGGTGACGGGCGCCTGGCGCAGCTGGTCGTGCAGGCGCTGGAACTCCGCCATCGGGAGCAGGAAGAGGCATCGCTCCTGACCGCGCGTCATGACGAGACCCGGGGCGAGCTGGCCACGGAACTTGGCCGGGAGGATGAGCCGGCCCTTCTCGTCGAGGCGCGGTGTGTACGTCCCGAGGAAGGGCGTGAAGGAGCCGAACGCGCCGGTGGACGCCTCATACGTCACCACGCCTCCCTCTGCTCCCCCGGTTGGACGCTCCCCGCCTCACCACGTGCCTCCACGGTACTCCACTTCACTCCACCCGCAAGGAACCGACGCCGCTATTCACCCGATGGCGTGCGCAAAAATGCAGGTCACGGCGGTGGTGCGAAGTGGAGGGGATTTCACGACGAAAGCCGCCCCTGCCGACGTGTGCGGCGGCGGGGTCGCCGCGCATGAGACAAACTGGGGCGAATCGCCATGTCGGACCCGTTCCGGCGCCTGTTGAACCCCACGGACCTCACCCACGTGGAGCGAAGTGGGGGGGCCAAGGACGATGAATGTCACCGCAACGGCCTTTAGGCTCGTGCCAGTTCCGCCAAAGGAGGCGCCATGCTGCAGGCCACCCCGTCGTCGATCGAGCTCGAGGACGTCGTCGCCACCACGCTCCGGATGCGTGCCGGGATCGAGAGCGTGGTGACCGGACGCCCTGAGCTCGTCCGGGTCACGGTCGCGGTCCTGCTCGCCGAGGGGCACCTGCTGCTCGAAGACGTGCCGGGTGTGGGGAAGACGACTCTCGCCAAGGCACTCGCCAAGACGATCGACTGCTCGGTGGGGCGGATCCAGTTCACGCCGGACCTGCTGCCGTCCGACCTCACCGGCGTCAACATCTTCCGGTCGCAGACGCACGAGTTCGAGTTCCGGCCCGGACCGGTGTTCGCGCACATCGTCATCGGCGACGAGATCAACCGCGCCTCGCCGAAGACGCAGTCGGCGCTGCTGGAGTGCATGCAGGAGGCCCAGGCCACGGTGGACGGCCGAAGCTATCCGCTGCCCCGCCCGTTCCTCGTCGTGGCGACGCAGAACCCGGTGGAGATGGAGGGCACGTACCCGCTGCCCGAGGCGCAGCGCGACCGGTTCATGGCCCGGCTCACCGTCGGGTACCCGAGCATCGAGTCCGAGCTGGAGATGCTCGACAACCAGGAGACCTCGGACCCGCTCGACGCCCTGAGCGCCGTCACGGACGCGACGCAAGTCAAGGCCGCCATCGAGACCACCCGCAGGCTCTACGCCTCGCCGGCCGTCAAGCGGTACATCGTCGACCTGGTCACGGCCACCCGCGAGGACAACGGGCTGCGGCTCGGTGCCTCCCCCCGGGCGGCGATCCAGCTGCTCCGGGCCGCCAAGGCGCTCGCCGCCATGGACGGCCGGGACCACGTCCTGCCCGACGACGTCCAGCAGCTGACCGTGCCCGTCCTGGCGCACCGGCTGCTCCCGAGCACCGAGTCGCGCCTGTCGGGTCGCACCACCTCCGACATCGTCTCGGACATCGTCGACCGCCTCCCGCTGCCCGCATCGGCCACCGCCGGGCGGGCCCGTCGCGCCGTCGGCTGATGCGACTGCGACCTACCGCTCGCGGCTGGACCCTCGCGGCAGCCGGGGTCGCCGCCGTGCAGTTCGGCGTGGTGCTCGGCTCGGTCGACCTCGTCCGGATCGGCACCCTGGCCCTGCTCCTCGTGGTCGCCGCCGCGATCGGCGTCTTCGTGTTCGACCCCGGCCGCGGGCGGCACCGCCTCGGCGTGACGCGCAGCACGACGCCCAACCCGGTGCACGCCAGCTCCGAGGCGCAGATCGAGGTGGTCATCGCCGCGACCGACCCCGCCGCCCGCGTGCGACTGGCCGGGCTCAAGTTCGCCGAGCAGGCCGCCACCGAGCTGTCGGGTGGGCGGCCCCTTCGCGCCCGCGTGGCCCGGGCTCCCCGCCGCGTCACGGTCACCTACGCGGTCCAGGCCGCGCGCCGGGGACGGTGGCCGCTGGGACCGCTCGTCGTCACCCGCAGCGACCCGTTCGGGGTGGTCCGTGCGTCGGCGACCCTCGGCGAGCAGGCCGAGGTCTCGGTGTGGCCCACGGTCGTCCCGCTGCCCACGCCTGCCGACGTCCTCGTCGGCGAGCCCGACCGCGTCGCTCTCGGCGCCCGGACCCCGTCGACCGACGACGCGTCCCTGCGCGACTACCGCGAGGGCGACGACCTGCGGCGCGTGCACTGGGGCAGCAGCGCCCGCCGCGGCGCCCTGATGGTCCGGTCCGACGAACGCGCCGGCATGCGTCCCGTGTCCGTGCTGCTCGGCCTGCCCGCCCGTGCGTCCACCCTGGAGTGGTCGATCTCGCTCGCGGCGTCGATGGCGCTCGCCATGCTCGAGGGGGGCCACCCCGTGCGGCTGGTCGGCGGCCTGCGGTCGGAGCCGGAGACCGGCCCCTATCCCCTGGCGTTCGTGCACAGCCGGTCCGGCCCCGGTGCCCGGGCGGCCGTGCTCGACCGCACGATCGACCTCCAGGCGCCGCGCACGAACGTGCAGGGCGAGGTCGACCTCGTCGCGGCCGCGCACCTCCTGCACACCACGGACGCCGCCGGCGAGATCGTGCTCGCGGTGCTCGGGCCGCTAGGCGCATCGGCGCGCGCCGCGCTCGCGCACGTCGCCGACGACGCCCAGGCCTGGGCCGTGGTCCGCGCCGACACCCCGGCGCACGCAGCCGAGGCGGACGAGACCATCCGCGCGCTGCGTCGCGCCGGCTGGCGGGCCTGCCGCGTCACGCCCGACGAGCCCATCGTCGACTGCTGGCTCCGGCTCCTGGGGTCGGCCTCATGATCAGCGGCGTGCACCCCATCCCGCGCGGTCCCCGCGCAGCCATCGGGACCGGGCTGGTCGCGGCTGCGACGTGCTCGAGCGTGCTCGCGCTGCAGAACCTGATCGTCCGCGGCACGTGGCTCTCGGCCACATGGTTCATCGTGCTGGTCGTGGCGGCGATCGTGATGGGCGTCCGTGCCGTGACCCGGTCCTGGTGGGCTCCGTCGCTCGCCGGTCTGGTGGTGTCGCTCGCGATCATCCTGGTCCGGTACGGCGCAGCACCCGGACGGGTGCGCGTGCTGCCGGACACCGGTTCTGTCGACCGCACCCTCGCCACCGCGCGCGAGGGCATCACCGTGATCAACGCGTCCCTCGTGCCGATGCAGGGCGTCCGGTCGACCGAGCTCCTCGTCGTCACGGGCGCCCTGGCCGTGTTCCTGCTGGCCGACCTGCTGGCGATCGGCGTCGGCGCGCCGGCGCTGTCCGGCCTCGCCTTCGCGACCATGTGGATCCCTGCGGTGGTGCTCGGCTTCCCGGCGAGCGGCTGGGCCCTCGCGTGGACCGCGCTGTGCTACCTCCTGCTGCTCGCGCTGAGCACTGCCCCCGCGACGGCGCACGCCGACCAGGGGCGCCGCGCATCCGTCGCCGTCTTCTCCTCCGTCGGGCTCATCGTGGCGACCGTCGTGGCCGGGCCCGTCGTCGCGTCGTTGCCCGGCTGGGCGTCCGTGAGCCTGCCGACGTTCGGCTCCGGGCCGGTCGGTCCGCTCCAGCTCAGCGACGACCTCGACCTGCGCCAGAGTCTCGGGAGCCGCTCCGGGCAGGTCGTCATGCGCTACACCGTGAAGGCCGCGGCACCCGCCGCCGGCTCGGCAGCACCGACGCCCGCGCCCAGCAGCTCCAGCGCTGCGCTAGGCGCCGTCAGCGCTCGCGCCGTCGGACCGTTGCGCGCCTTCACGCTCGCCAGCTTCGACGGCTCCTCGTGGCAGCGCACGGACGCGCCGAGCCTGGCGCCCTGGGATCCGGCCACCCTGCTGACGTCCGACCCGGGCATCGTCGGCACCGCGCCCGACCCCGAGCGCGGGACCCTGGCCGACGTCGCGATCGACGTGGCCGGCCTGCGGGAGCGCCGGCTGCCGATCTCCACGTTCCCCCGCACGGTCGCCGTCGACGGTTCGTGGCAGTACGACGCGGCGCGCGACGAGGTCGTCGGGCGGCGCAGCACGTACAACGGGATGCAGTACGCCATGCAGGTGGAGATCCCCAACCTGACCAAGGCCGACCTCCAGTTCGCGAACGTGGGCGACCCGGGCGACGACGGCGCGACGCTCGAGGTGCCCAAGACCTCGCACAGCGACGACATCGCCAAGAAGGCACGCGAGCTGACCGCGGACGCGACGACGCCCTACCAGCAGGCGATGGACCTCCAGCAGTTCTTCCACTCGACCGCGAACTTCACCTACGACACGCACGTGGCGCCGTCGCGCTCCGACGACGCCGTCTGGGACTTCCTGCAGTCGACCCACGGCTACTGCGTCCAGTTCGCCACCTCGATGACGATCATGGCGCGGATGCTCGGCATCCCGGCGCGCGTCGCGGTCGGGTTCCTGCCCGGCGACCCCGACGACAGCGGCACCTACATCATCACCGGCCGGCAGTCGCACGCGTGGCCCGAGCTGTACTTCCAGAACTACGGCTGGGTGCGCTTCGAGCCCACGCCGGCCAGCCAGACCGGCCCGCTGCCGGCGTGGAGCGACCCGTTCTCCGGGGTCAGCTCGACCAAGAACTCGCAGGAGGAGCAGTTCCCGGGATCCAACACCACCCCGACGACGGCACCCGTGCCCGTCACGCAGCAGAACGGCACCACCGTGCAGCAGTCGACCAACGCCTGGCTGCCCGTCGGGATCACGGTCGCCGTCGTGCTGGTGGTCGCCTCGATCGCCCTCGTGCTGGTCCGCAGGCGCGCGGGCTTGCTGCCCGACCTCACGCCCGAGCGCGCCTGGTCGCGCGCGCGTCGGCGACTGGCCAAGCGCGGCATCGTCTGGTCCGACGCGGACACGCCGCGCACGGTCGTCGCGTCGGTCAACGCCCAGCTCCGGACGCGCACCGGCTCGGAGCTCTCCGGGGAGCCGGCCGCGGCACTCGTGTCGCTGGCGCGCACCGTCGAGACCGAGCGCTACGCGCGAGAGCACCCCGACGTGCAGTCCGGAGTGCTCTCAGGGTGGGTCGACGAGCTGGTGGGTGGGGCAGAGCAGTTGCTCAGCGACCGCTCTCGCCGCGACGCCGTTCCCAGCGCTCCCCGAGACGGGTCATGAGACCGACGCGCTTCTTCTTCGCGGGCCGCACGGCGCCGTCGTTCTGAACGACGCCCCGCGGACCGGACCGGCGGCCGTGGTGCGGATCGGCGAACGCGAACGCGACCGCGGCGAACATGACGACGAAGCCGACCACGCCGAGCCATGCCTGGCTGTTCGCGGCGCCCAGGACGAGCAGCAACAGGCCGGCGGTCGCACCAACTCCCGCGATCAGATAGCGGCCGAACGGGCGACGCCCGCGCTGCGTCAGCGTGTTGGCGAGCCGAGGGTCGTCAGATGTCAGCTGACGTTCCATCTGCTCGAGCACGCGCTGCTCGTACTCCGAGAGAGGCATCCTGACCCCCGTTGTCAGCTATAAGCACCTGTGTTGCCCTCAGGATAGATCCGCGGGAACGAAGGTGGTAGTCGAGCCAGAGGCTACTCCACCAACCTGCGTAGTCCCTGCGTGTATCGCAGATCCCCCGAATCGACCGCGAACCAGGTCCATCGCGTGCTCGGCCTCGCGGCGGCCGCGCACAGGTTCACCCGCTGCCTCCTCGAGCGTCGGTTGTCTGATGGTCTCCGCGACCGCCGAGAGCCCGTCAGCCCGCACCCCGATGAGGCGCACGGGCAGCCCGCCGAGGTCCACGCCGGCGATCAGCTCGCGGGCCGCGAGGTAGAGCTCACGGCCCACGTCGGTCGGCGTCTGCAGCGTCCGGGACCGGGTCAGCGTCCGGAAGTCGGAGGTGCGCACCTTGACGCTGACCGTCCGGGTCACCAGACCCCTGGTCCGTAGCCGGACCGCGCACCGGTCGGCCAGGTCCCGTGCCTTCTCCTGGACGACGGCGAGGTCGGCGACGTCCACGGCGAACGTCTCCTCGGCGCCGACCGACTTCTCGGCCCGGTGCGGAACGACCGGGCGCGGGTCGCGACCCCACGAGAGATCGAACAGGTGCGCTCCTGCAACCCTGCCCACCGCCTGCTGGACGACCGCGACGTCGCTGTCCGCCAGCTCGGCGACCGTCCGGATCCCCGAACGCGCGAGTGCGGCCTCGGTCCGCTCGCCGACACCCCAGAGCGCCCCCACCGGCAGCGAGCGCAGGAAGTCGACCGTCGCGGTGCGCGGGACGAGCAGGACCCCGTCGGGTTTTGCGTGACCCGAGGCGAGCTTGGCGACGAACTTGGTGGACCCGATGCCGACCGAGCAGGTGATGCCGAACTGCTCACGCACGCGGCGCCGGATCTGCGCCGCGATCACCGTGGGCGGGCCCAGGCGACGCCGGGCGCCGGCCACGTCGAGGAACGCCTCGTCGACGCTGACCTGCTCCACGAGCGCCGTGACGTCGCCGAGCAGCTGCATTACCCCGACGGACACCTCGTGGTAGGCGTGATGGTCGGGGGCGACCACGATCGCCTGCGGGCACTGTCGCAGCGCGACCGACATGGGCATCGCCGCGTGCACGCCGAACGCGCGCGCCTCGTACGTCGCGGCAAGGACCACTCCCCTGGTCGCTCCGCCGACGATGACCGGCAGACCCCGCAGCTGCGGCCGGCGGGCAAGCTCGACGGAGGCGAAGAACGCATCCATGTCCACGTGAAGGATCGAGCAGCCGTCCTCGGCACTCCCCCAGCCGCGCCTCCCGGTCGAGGACCGGGGCGCACGACTCACGACGCCTGCAGAGCGTGCACGTCCTGGGCGGCGTCCTCACCACGCACCGCCGAACGCGCCGCGTCGACGAAGTCCTCGGCCCAGAAGAGTGCCTGCTCGGCCCTGCCCGGTGCGAGCTCCTCGAACCGGCCGGCGTCGACGGCAGAGCGCAGCGCCGCGGCGTCCGCGAAGTACGTGGACCACGACGCCATCTCGGGCGCCACTGCGTCGAGCAGCTCCCAGACGGTGCGGAGCTGACGCCTGCCGGGGCCGACCGTGCGCGCGGCGACCACAGCCGCACCCGCCCGCAGCGCCGCGAGGTGCGCATGCGAGAACAGCTCCCAGGCCTCGGAGGACAGACGTGCCGCGCACAGCTCGTCGTCAGCTCTGTGCAGCAGCTCGGACGCACGGGACGACTGCGGACCGCCCAAGCTCCCGGCGGTCCTGCTCGCGAGCTGCTGTCCCATCGCCCGGCCTCCTTCTCGATCCCTGCGTCTGCCACGTTGCTCGGCGGTGCTCCACGAGTACGGAGCTTGCTCTCACTCCGGTGCGGGGCCGACTGTCGCCGACCCCCCTAGCATCGAACACGTGTTCGATGGTGTCAACCACCCGAGCCGATCTGCTGCCGACGGCCCGTACGGTTGCAGGCATGGCGTCCCGCGACCGATCCATCCGCCGGAGCTCAGGGTCGCACCGACCACCCACACGAGCCGCCGTGCGGGCTCTCTGGCCCACCGGGCCTCTGCCGATCGCCACCGGCACCGTCGAGCTCGAACGCGACCCGGACGATCCCGACGGGGTCACCGTGCTGGTGAACGGCGTGCCGAGCTCGTACCTCGACCTCGCCGACCCGTCACACCTCGTCTTCGAGTACATGCAGCAGATGGCCGAGGTGATCGACCGCGTCGGCCCCGCCGGCGGCCCGCTCGACGTCGTGCACCTGGGCGCCGCCGGCTGCGCGCTGGCCCGGGCGATCGACGCCGAGCGGCCCGGGTCCCGCCAGCTGGCCATCGAGCTGGACACGGCCCTCCCGGAGCTCGTGCGGGGCTGGTTCGACCTGCCGCGCGCTCCTGCCCTGCGCATCCGGGCCGGCGACGCCCGAGCCGAGCTGGAGAAGCTGCCCGACGCGTCCGCCGACATCGTCATCCGCGACGTGTTCGCCGGCGACACCACCCCGCGCCACGTGCGGACGCGCGAGATGGTCGCGCAGGTGGCTCGGGTCCTGCGGCCGGGCGGCGTCTACCTGGTCAACACGGCCGACCGGCCGCCGCTCGCGGGGGCGCGTGCGGAGATCGCCACGATCGACCGGTGCTTCGCGGACGTCGTCGTCGTCGCGGAGCCCGGGCTGCTGCGCGGCCGCGGGTACGGGAACGTCGTGATCGCCGCGTCCGACGACCTCGACCTGCTGTCCTCCTCGGCGCTCGCGCGCGGCATCCGCAGCCTGCCCGCCCCGGCCAGGCTGCTGCGCGACGAGGAGCTGGTCGGCTTCGTCGCCGGCGCCCAGGAGCTCCGCGACGGCCCGCCGCTCACGTGACACGCGCGACGGGCCGCACCCCCGTGGGGATGCGGCCCGTCGTCAGGTCGTGCGGACGATCAGAGCGGGACGACGTTCTCCGCCTGGGGGCCCTTGGCACCCTGCGTGATCTCGAACGACACACGCTGACCCTCGTCGAGGCTGCGGTAGCCCGAAGAATTGATCGCGGAGTAGTGGACGAAGACGTCGGCGCCGCCGCCGTCCTGGGCGATGAACCCGAAGCCCTTCTCAGCGTTGAACCACTTGACTGCACCCTCGGCCATGTTCATTTCCTTCTGTTCCCACCGGTGACGGCGCAGACCCTGCTGTCCGCGCCGTGCCGCAATGCCTCACGTCCTGCACCGGGTGACCCAGCCGAGAACGACTGGTCGGAACCGTTCCCCACGCACGAAGGCCCAGGTCACGACGCCGGTCAAGCGAGTACGTCACTGCAACGGGTGCATCTTTGCACCGGGCGTGTGGGCTGCGCCACGTTTTCGCCCGTCCGGCTGGCCCGTCGTAGGCAACGATTGGGTAAAGGTCGGATTCTCAGGCGGGACCGGCGTCGCCCTGCTGGGCCAGGAAGCGCTCGAACTCGGCGCCCAGCTCGTCGGCCGTCGGGATGTCGGTGGAGCCCGCGAGCAGGCTCGTCCGGCCGATGCTGCGCGTGAACGCGTCGTACTGCTCCTCGAGCGCGTGCACCACGGCGGCGACGTCCTCGGAGCCGGCGACCTGGCGCTCGATCTCCTGCATCGCCTCGTCGGCGGCCGGGGTCAGCGACTCGACGTTCAGCTCGAGCCCGGTGGCGCGCTCGACCTTCTGCAGCGCCGCCTGGCTCGCCTGCGGGAACGCGGACTGGGCCAGGTAGTGCGGCACGTGGACCGCGAAGCCGATCGCGTCGTGCCCGTTCTGGCCGAGGCGCAGCTCGAGCAGGGCGCTGGCGCTGGCGGGCACCTGCACCGTGCCGAACCACGACGGGTGGTCGGCGACGAGCTCCGGGCGCGTCGCGTGGGCCGTCACCGACAGCGGCCGCGTGTGCGGGATGCCCATCGGGATGCCGTGCACCCCGACGGTCAGCGGCACGTCGAACCGCTCGACGATCTGCCGGACGGCGGCCACGTACCGCTCCCACTGGACGTCGGGCTCGACGCCGTGCAGGAGGAGGAACGGCACACCGTTGGTGTCCTCGACGACGTCGACGACGAGCTCGGGCTCCGTGTAGGACGACCAGGTCGTCTGGTCGAAGGTCATGAGGGGGCGGCGAGAGCGGTAGTCGAGCAGCTGGTCGACGTCGAAGGTGGCCAGCCGGGTCGTGGTGAGCTCGTCCGTGAGGTGCTCCGCGGCGAGCTGGCCGGCGTTGCCGGCGTCGACGAACCCGCGCACGACGTGCACGAGGACCGGGCCCGCACCGTTCGCGGACCGTGCCTCGACCAGCGCGGCGACCTCCGGGTCGACGTCGTAGATCTCGCTCGGGTTCAGCATCGCTGTCTCACTTCCGTCCGGGGCGCATGCCGTGCGGCCCATTGTCCCAGCCGCGGCGCTGACCGGTCGGCACTCGCCGGTACGGGGCACAACGCCCGTCCCCGATGAGTTGTTCCGCGCGCGGTGTGCCCGCGTTGCCCGTTCGCCGAGGGCGATCCGGACGACACCCGGACGGTGGGTGCGAGAGCGCCCGGGACAACGGATAATGGACGGCCGCTCCGTGCGCCGCGCGTCCCCCGACGCGCCGCCGGGCGCTGGACGCACGGCCGGGTCACCTCGGCGGAACGGAGAACGCCGACGTGGCAGCCATGGACAGCGAGCTGACCGGCGAGCAGGTTGTCGTCGACCAGCTCTACGGGCGGCTCGACGACCTCCGCGCGCAGACGCGGGCCCGGCTGGCCGAGGTGCGGCGAGAGGGCCCGTCGGGATCCCCCCAGAACCGCAGCGAGCGCGACGCGTTCGCGACGCTGTACGAGGACCGGATCGCGCAGCTCGAGGCCGTCGAGGAGCGCCTCGTGTTCGGGCGGCTCGACCTCACGGACGACACCCGCCGCTACATCGGCCGCATCGGGCTCACCGATGCCGAGCAGAGCCAGCTGCTGACCGACTGGCGGGCGCCGGCCGCCCAGCCGTTCTACCGCGCGACCGCGAAGAACCCCGACGGCGTGGTGCAGCGCCGGCACGTCGTCACCCGCGGGCGCACCGTCACGAGCGTCGAGGACGAGGTGCTCGACCTCGATGCGCTGGGCGACTCCGAGGCACGCCTGTCGGGACTGTCGGGCGAGGGTGCGCTCCTCGCGGGTCTGGCGGCCGGTCGCACCGGGCGGATGGGCGACATCGTCGCGACCATCCAGGGTGAGCAGGACGCGATCATCCGGTCCGAGCTGAACGGCGCTCTGGTCGTGCAGGGCGGGCCCGGCACCGGCAAGACCGCCGTCGCACTGCACCGCGCCGCGTACCTGCTGTACGCGCACCGCCGCCTGCTCGAGCGCTCGGGCGTCCTGCTCGTCGGCCCGAGCCGCACGTTCCTGCGCTACATCGACCAGGTGCTGCCCTCGCTCGGCGAGACGGGCGTGGTCACGACGACCGTCGCGGAGCTCTACCCCGGCATCGCCGCGACCGCGACCGAGGACGAGCGGGTGGCTGAGCTCAAGGGCCGGTCCCTGTGGGCCGACGTGATCGCCCGGGCGGTCCGGGACCGCGAACGCGTCCCGGCGCAACCCGTGCACGTGCGCGTCGAGGGGCACGACCTGGTGATCCGGCCGAACGACGTCGCCTCGGCCATCGCCCGGGCGCGCCGCAACCACCGGCCGCACAACCAGGCGCGCATCGCGTTCGTGCGGGACATGCTCGGCCGGCTCGCGGACCAGTACGTGACGTCGCTCGGCCAGGACGTCCCGCCCGACGAGCGCGGCGAGATCATCGAGGAGATCCGCACGCACCGCGAGGTTCGGATCGCCCTGAACCTCGCGTGGATGCCGGTCACCCCGGAGAAGCTCCTCTCGGACCTGTTCAGCAAGCCCGCCCGGCTCGCGTCGGCGGCGCCGGGCCTGGCCCCGCAACAGCGCGCCATGCTGGTGCGGGCCGCCGACGCCCCCTGGACACCGGCCGACGTCCCCCTGCTCGACGAGGCGGCCGAGCTGCTCGGCGAGGACGACCAGGCCGCCCGGGCGCAGGCCCGCGCCGCCGCCGACCGCCGCGAGTCCGAGGTGGCGTACGCCCGGCAGGTGCTCGAGTCCACGGGAGCCGGCGGGATGGTCTCGGCGGAGATGCTGGCGGACCGCTTCGCGACGACGGGCCCCACGCTCACGACCGCCGAGCGTGCCGCGGCCGACCGCAGCTGGACCTACGGGCACGTGGTGGTCGACGAGGCGCAGGAGCTGTCGTCGATGGCGTGGCGGTGCCTGCTGCGCCGCGTCCCGACCCGCTCCCTGACCATCGTCGGCGACGTCGCCCAGACGACCGCCGCGGCCGGGGCGCGCTCCTGGGCCGGCCAGCTGGACCCGGTCCTGCGCTCGGCCTGGCGGCTGAACGAGCTGACCGTCAACTACCGGACGCCCGCCGAGGTGGCCGACACCGCACGCCGCGTCGCGATCGCCGCCCGGCTGCCGGTCAGCCCGCTCATGTCGGCCCGCGAGGTGCCCGACTCCCTGCTCGTCGAGCACGTCGCCGCCGACGGTTTCGCGGAGGCGGCCGCGCGGCGGGCCGAGAAGCTCACCGCAGAGATCACCGACGAGACCGGCGCCGGGCGGCTGGCCGTGATCGCCGTCGAGGACCGTCTGGCCGGGATCGCGGACGCCCTCGTCGCCGGGGGCCTGCGCCCCGCGGTCGGGACCGGAGCGAGCGCGGCCGACCTCGACGCGCCGCTCGTGGTGCTCACGCCGCGCGAGGCGAAGGGTCTGGAGTTCGACGTCGTGGTCCTGGTCGAGCCGGCGGAGGTGCTCGCCGCGAGCGCCGGGGACCTCTACGTCGCCATGACCCGGCCCACCCGGACCCTCCAGGTGATCCACGACCGTCCGCTGCCCAGGGGCTGGTAGCTGTCCGCAGGGCGGACCGACGTTAGGCCGCTGCCCCGACCAGGCGCACCATAGGCACGTGCCCAAAGCCCTCCTGCTCGAAAATCTGCACCCGCAGGCCGTCTCGATCCTCGAGGCCGCCGGCTACGACGTGACCACCCGGACCGGTGCGCTCGACGAGTCCGAGCTCATCGACGCCCTCGCCGGCGTGCAGGTGCTCGGCATCCGGTCCAAGACGCACGTCACGGCCGAGGTGCTGGCCCACGCGCCCGACCTCGTCGCGATCGGCGCCTACTGCATCGGCACCAACCAGATCGACCTCGCCGAGGCCGCCTCGCGCGGCATCGCCACGTTCAACGCGCCGTTCTCCAACACGCGGTCCGTGGTCGAGATCGCCCTCGCCGACATGATCTCGCTGACCCGTCGCCTCACCGAGTTCGACAAGGCGATGCACGACGGCGTCTGGAACAAGTCGGCGACCGGTGCGCACGAGATCCGCGGTCGCACGCTCGGCATCATCGGCTACGGCAACATCGGCACACAGCTGTCGGTGCTGGCCGAGAACCTCGGCCTGTCCGTGGTCTTCTACGACACCGCCGAGAAGCTGGCGCTGGGCAACGCGCGCCGCATGGACACCCTCGACGAGCTGCTCGAGGCCGCCGACATCGTCACGCTGCACGTCGACGGCCGCAGCGGCAACGCGGGCCTGTTCGGTGCCAAGCAGTTCGCGCAGATGCGCCCGGGCGCCGTGTTCCTGAACCTGTCGCGCGGGTTCGTGGTCGACTACGCGGCACTCCGCGACGCCGTCGTCTCGGGACACGTCAGCGGCGCGGCCGTGGACGTGTTCCCCGTGGAGCCCAAGCGCAAGGGCGACGCCTTCGACTCCGAGCTGCGCGGCCTGTCGAACGTCATCCTCACGCCGCACACCGGCGGGTCGACCGAGGAGGCGCAGGAGGCGATCGGGCAGTTCGTCTCGGCGAAGCTGCGGGACTACATGGCCACCGGCTCGACGACGCTCAGCGTCAACGTGCCCAACCTCGCCCTCGAGCAGAAGCCCGGCGTGCACCGCCTCGCCTACCTGCACCGCAACGTGCCCGGTGTGCTCGCGGCCGTGAACGCCACGCTCGCCGAGCACGGCGTGAACATCGAGGGCCAGCTGCTGACCACCGCCGGCGAGCTCGGCTACGTGGTCACCGACGCCGGCGCGCCGATCGACCCGGCACTCGTGGACGCCCTCACCTCGCGGCCCGAGTCCGTCCGGCTGCGCCAGCTGTCGTAGGACCCACCGACCAGGATCGATCTCGACGAAGGCCCGACCACGCACCGTGGTCGGGCCTTCGTCAGTTCTGCGACTGGTCGACGTCAGGTCGACCGGCGGTCGGCGTCAGGCGGAGCCGGACTTGCGCTGGAACCGGCGCTGCGTCGGGCCTGCCGTCTCCGAGCCGTGCACCTGACCGGTGTTGGACGAGCCGTCCGACGTGCGGTGCTGGTTCGACTTCTTGCGCTCGAGAGCCTCGCGGTACTTGGCCTTCGCGTCCTCGCTCACCGCCGCCGTGGTGGTCTTCTCGTCGTTGTTCGCCATGGGCGTCTTCCTCCTGTGCGGTGTACGTCAGCGGTACGGCGTGTGCGCCCTCCCCCGCCAGCGTCCCTGAAGCGAGCCGATGGCGCCACCTCTTCTCACCGATCGGCGGGTAGCGTCGCCCGGGTGACCCTGCCTCACCGTCGTGCCGGCGGCCTGTCGCTCCCGGTCGTCTCCCTGGGCCTGTGGCAGAACTTCGGCGAGTCGACGCCGTTCGCCGACCAGCGCCGACTCGTCCTGCACGCCGTGGACCGGGGAGTCGTCCACCTCGACCTGGCGAACAACTACGGCCCGCCACCGTTCGCGGCGGAGGAGTCCGTCGGGCGGATGCTGTCGACCGACCTGCCGCGCGACGAGCTGGTGATCACCACCAAGGCGGGGTACCGCGCGTGGCCGGGTCCGTACGGTGAGCACGGGTCGCGCAAGTACCTGCTCGCCTCCCTCGACGAGTCGCTCCGTCGGCTGCGCACCGACCGCGTGGACGTGTTCTACAGCCACCGGTTCGACCCCGACACGCCTCTCGAGGAGACGCTGGGCGCCCTGCAGAGCGCCGTCCGGTCCGGCAAGGCGATCTACGCCGGCATCTCGTCCTACTCGGCCGACCGGACGGTCGCCGCGCTCGCCGTGGCGCGGGCCATCGGGCTGCCGCTCGCCGTACACCAGCCGGCGTACTCGATGATGAACCGCTGGGTGGAGCGGCCGGGTACCGACGGTCGCTCACTGCTCGACGTCGCAGCGGGCGCGGGGATGGCCGTCGTCGCGTTCTCGCCACTGGGGCAAGGCCTGCTCAGCAGTCGTTACCTGCACGGGATCCCTGACGACTCGCGTGCGGCCCGCGGCGGCCCGTTGCGGCCCGAGTGGCTCACCGACGAGGTCCTCGACCACGTCCGGGCGCTCGCCGGGATCGCCGGGGCCGCCGGGCGCACGCTCCCTCAGCTGGCGCTGGCATGGGTCCTGCGCGACCCACGGGTGACGTCCGTGCTGGTCGGCGCGCGCACGACGGACCAGCTCGACGAGAACCTCACCGCGGCGACGGCGCCGCCGCTCGACGACGACGAGCTCGCGGCGATCGAACCGCACGCCGTCGAGGCCGGGATCAACCTGTGGGGCTCGCGCTCGAGCGACCTGTGACGGGCAGGTGCCGCTCCCACCAGCGCAGCACGTGCTCGAACCGGACGCGCCGGTGGTTCGGGGTGCCGGACCGCGTCAGCTCGTGGCCCTCGCCCGGGAACAGCAGCAGCTCCGCCTCGACGCCCCGGCGCTTGAGCTCGACGAACCAGCGCTGCCCCTGCTCGACCGGGCACCGCCAGTCCTGCTCCGAGTGGATGACCAGGGTCGGCGTCCGGACCGCGCCGACGTGCGCCATCGGCGACTGTGCGGCGACGGCGGCAGCGCCCGCCTCGTCCGCAGCGTCCCCGACGTAGTCGAGGCCGAAGAACCAGCCGATGTCGCTCGAGCCGACGAAGCTGACCGGATCGAGGAAACCGCGTTCGACGATCGCCGCCGCGAACCGGTCGGTGCGCGTGGTGAGCCAGGCCGTCAGGTAGCCGCCGTACGAGCCGCCCATGACTCCGACGCGTCCGCCATCGAGCTCCGGGTCCTCCAGGGCCAGGTCGAGCAGCGCGAGCACATCCTGCGTGTCCACCTCCCCGAACGCGCGCCGAAGCGCCCGTCCGTGCGCCGCGCCGTACCCCGACGAGCCGCGCGGGTTGCCGTAGACGACCGCGTAGCCCGCCTGGGCCAGCACCTGGGCCTCGTCGAAGAGGGCGTGCGTGTACTGGGAGAACGGGCCGCCGTGGATCATCAGGATCGTGGGGTGCGGTCCGACTCCGTCCGGGCGCAGGACCCAGCCGTGGACCGGGTACCCGTCGGGCGACGTCGCCGTGAGCTCGACAGGCTCCCGGACGTGCCCGGTCGCCCGGAGATCACCGGACAGGTCCGTGCGGGCGGTCGCACCACGGCCCTCCGGGTCGACGACGAGCACGTCGCCGGCGGATGTCGGACCCGCGGCCGTGACGACGATCCGGCCCGAGCCGACCGCGGCGCCCGAGACGACCCCCTTCCCGTCGACGAGCGTGCGGACGGCGCCGTCGGTGCCGACCCGGACGAGATGCACCGCGCCCCGAACCTCGCTGGCCACGATCGCGGCGCCCTCGTGCTCGACGAGCACGGTGGTCAGCAGGTCGACATCGTCGGCGTCGGTCAACCGGACCGGACGGCCCGGACCCTCACCGAGCGGCACCCGGTAGAGGCCCACCTGGGCCGCGACGAAGTCGCGACCCGACGCGCCGACGTCGCTCGCGAGCAACCACACGGACGTGCCGTCGGCCGACGGCAGGACGGCCTCCACGTCCAAGGGGCTGCCGGCGTCGGCATCGGTGAGCGCCGTGGGGCTGCGCGGGTCACCCGAGGGGGACGCGTCGACCAGGACCGCGTCCTGACGTAGGTCGGTCTCGCGGTCGACGTGTCGAGCGCTGACCGCGACGAGCGCATGTCCGGAGGGCAGCCAGCGCGCACCCCCGACGCCGATCTCGCCGCTGGTCAGCGCCACCGACGTCGGCACTTCGTCCCCACTCCGCGCGCCGGCCGCCGGCAGGTCGACGACGAAGAGGTGTTGCGGCCGGTCGCGGACGAAGCCCACACCGTCGGCGCGGTACCGGAGCTCGGTGATGTGCCGTGGCGGCTCGGCGCCCGGGCGACCGTCCTTCTCGTAGCGACCGGGCTCGGGAACTCGAGCCAGGTACGCGACGCGCCGGCTGTCCGGCGAGAACTGCGGCGCCGACGCACCCAGCGGGGCGTCGGTGAGCGGCAGCGGCTCCCCACCGGTGGTCTCGACGACGAACACCTGCGGCTTCCCCTGCGGCTCGGTCCGCGTGAACGCGACCCAGCGGCCGTCCGGCGAGACCTCCGGCGAGGTGTCCCGATGGCCGCGGGTGAGCGGCCGCGGGCCGCCGCGTCCGTCGTCCAGCGGGACGGTCCACAGGCCGCCGGTGTACTCGTCGTCCGACAGCCGGGGGTGGACGACCGACACGATCGCCCCCGTCCCGTCCGGAAGGACCGTCGGTGGTCCGGGAACCGTCAGCTGCTCGATGTCCGTGGGAAGCATCAGACGAACCTATGCGGAGGATCGGCGGACGTCGCGACGAACGGCGTCAGTCCTGGACGGTCGAGTCGGCTGACTCCTGCGGTGCGACGACGTCGTCGGCGGACGCCGACTCGTCGTGCTCGGCGCGCAGGACGGTGATCGCCGCCTCGAAGTCTTCGAGCGAGTCGAACGCCTGGTAGACGGACGCGAACCGGAGGTAGGCCACCTCGTCGAGCTCGCGCAGCGGACCGAGGATCGCCAGCCCGATCTCGTAGGCGTCGATCTCTGCGGACCCGGCGGCGCGCAACGTCTCCTCGACCTTCTGCGCGAGCAGCGCGAGGTCGTCCTCGCTGACAGGTCGGCCCTGGCACGCCTTGCGCACCCCGCCGGCGATCTTCTCGCGGCTGAACGGCTCGGTCGCGCCCGAACGCTTCACCACGGACAGGCTTGCGGTCTCGACCGTCGTGAATCGGCGGTTGCAGTTCGGGCACTGACGTCGGCGACGGATGGTCGAACCGTCGTCGGAGGTCCGCGAGTCGACGACCCGCGAGTCCGGGTTGCGGCAGAACGGACAGTGCACCGGATCCCCTTCGAGTGCGTGGCACCCTGGACGGGCGCGGCGTCGTGCACGCCTCCGTGACCGTAGGCCAGCCGCCGCACGGTCGCAAGGCGCCTCACAGGGTCCGGCCCAAGGTTGCACAGACCCTCAGGCGGTCGACCTGCTGGCCTCCCGGGCGGCGGGGATCACGGCGGTCGACAGAGCGCCGGCGCATGCACGACCGACGACGTCGCGAGGGCGGCCGTCGATGAGGCAACCGCCCTCGCGCGACACTCGGGTGCGCAGGTCACGGGCCGACTCGCCCCGACGCCGCGCGTACCTTCTCCCGGGCGTGCCCGACGCTCAGTCGACCGGCACGACGATGACCTGGCCCGCCATCAGGCCGGCGCTCGGCAGCTCGTTCAGCCGCACGAGGTCGAGCACGACATCGCGCACGTCCTGCCCAGGGCCGGCGATGCTGCTGGCGATCTGCCACATGGTCTCGCCGGGCTGGACGACGTGACGCTCCACCTGCTGAGCGGCCTGCGGTCCGTCTGCGGCGGCCCGGCTGGTGACAAGGACCGCCGAGGCGACGAGCACGAACGCGAAGAACCACAGGGCGACGCGACCACGTGCGGTGAGGCGCAGTCCCGAGAGTCCTCGTCGCGGGACCTCGCGACCAGCCCGGTCCACGGGTGCCCCGACGAGGCGCAGAGCCGGGCGAGCTGCCGCACGGGTCTCCGAACGGGCCGTCGCGGGCCGCAGCGCCGGTGCCATCGCCATCGTGGTCATGATGTCCCTCGTCCTCGTTCCCGCCGGGTGTCTCCCGGCGACGTCCGCCCGTTCACCATCTCGAATCCTCGAACGTGTGTTCGTCGTACGTCTGTACGATGTCTACCACCGTGCGCCGACACTTGTCGAGACACGATCGAACAGATGTTTGAACTTCGTGCCCGAGTTGCCTAGGGTGGCGGTGCAGGACAAGAGCACCACGAGCCACTGACACGACGGCCGGCGAACGGCCCCCGATCCCCCGGGGACGCGCATTGCCGCAGGCCACGGGCTCGTTGGCCAGGTAGGGACAGAACCGGCGGAGCTCACGACCGCCCGACACAGGAGGAGTGCAGTGACGGACTCACGGGACACGTCCCAGGCCGACGCGGACCTGGCCACCATCCACGCGCTCCCGGACGGCGCACCCGGACCGGACGGTCTCACCGCCCGCCAGCGGCTGGTGCTCGACACCATCCGCCACTCGGTCGAGTCCCGCGGCTACCCACCGAGCATGCGCGAGATCGGTGAGGCGGTCGGCCTGACCAGCCCGTCGAGCGTGAAGCACCAGCTCACCGCGCTCGAGCGCAAGGGCTACCTGCGCCGCGACCCCAACCGTCCGCGCGCCATCGAGGTCGTGCACGCCGACGACTCCCGAGGCGTCGGGACCTGGACCGCGCCGGACGGCAGCCGGGAGGCGTTCCCCGACCACGCCGAGGGCGAGCGGATGCCCGCACCGTCCTACGTCCCCGTGGTCGGACGGATCGCCGCCGGTGGTCCGATCCTGGCCGACCAGGTGGTCGAGGACGTCTTCCCGCTCCCCCGCCAGCTCGTCGGCGACGGCGACCTCTTCCTGCTCAAGGTCGTCGGCGACTCGATGATCGACGCCGCGATCTGCGACGGGGACTGGGTGGTCGTGCGGCGTCAGCCGGTCGCTGAGCAGGGCGAGATCGTGGCAGCCATGATCGACGGCGAGGCGACGGTCAAGACGCTCAAGCGGATCGACGGCCATGTGTGGCTCATGCCGCACAACCCGGCGTACCAGCCGATCCCCGGCGACGAGTCGACCATCCTCGGGCGCGTCGTGAGCGTGCTGCGCAGCCTGTGACCGACCGACCGACCGACCGGGTGCGAGCGTGAGCGCACCTGGCCGGTCGAGGTGCGCGTGGTCGACCGGCCGGTCAGTCTGGACCTGACCGCTCTGCCCGAGGAGAGGACGCCGCGATGCCTGGACGGATCCCGGACCCGCGCATGAGAGACCCTGCCGCGTTCGAGGCGCTGCGCGTCGACCGTGCGCGTCGCCAGGGGGCCCCTGGTGGCGGCGACGCGCCCGTCGCAGATGGGGACGCCCCGGACGGTCCGTCGGGCGAGTACGAGGCGTGGTCCGTGGACGACCTGCGGCAGCGAGCGGCCGAGCTGGGCGTCGTCGGACGCTCGACGATGTCCCGAGCCGAGCTGATCGCGGCCCTGCTGGACCGCTGACGGGCAGACCGCTCGGAGGTTCGCCCGAAGAACGGCGGCCGGCTAGAAGCCGAACTGCCGCGCCACGGCACGCACGGTCTCGGCCGATCGGCGCAGGCCGGCGAGCTCGTCGTCGGAGAGCGGGACCGCGAGCCGCTCACCCACCCCGTCCGCGCCGACGATCGCCGGGACCGACAGGCAGACGTCGCTGATGCCGTAGTAGTCGGTCAGGAGCGACGAGACGGGCAGCACGCGGCCCTCGTCCTTCAGGATCGCCTCGATGATCCGCGAGCCGGCCAGCGCGACGGCGTAGTTGGTCGCCCCCTTGCCCTCGATGATCCGGTAGGCCGACTCGACGACCTCGCGCGCGATCGCGTCGCGGACCTCCGCCGTGAGCGGACCGTGCCCGTCGTGGCCCTGCCACTCGAGCAGCGGCACCGACCCGATGCTCGCCGACCCCCACAGCGGCAGCTCGCTGTCGCCGTGCTCGCCGGCGATGTAGGCGTGCACGTTCTGGACGGCGACGCCCGTCTGCGTCGAGATCAGGTAACGCAGCCGCGACGAGTCGAGCACGGTCCCCGACCCGAAGAGCTGCGTCGGCGGCAGTCCCGACACCCGCAACGCGGCATAGGTGACGACGTCGACCGGGTTGGTGACCATCACGTACACCGCGTTGGGCGCGACCTGTACCAGCTGGGGCAGGACCTTCTTGACGAGCCCGGTCGTCGCCTCCGCCAGCTCGATGCGGGACTGCCCAGGCTTCTGCTTGGCGCCGGCGGTGAACATGACGACGTCGGCGTCCGCGCACACGGCGATGTCGTCCGAGCCGATCACCTGGGCCATGGGCATGAACTGGATGCCGTGCCCGAGGTCGAGCACCTCCGCCTCCACCTTGGCCGCGTCGATGTCGTACAGGGCCACCGTCCGCGCGGCACCGCGGAGCAGGGCCGCGTACGCCATCGTGGACCCGACGGCACCTGCTCCGACGATGGCCAGCTTGGTGCCTCGCGCCGACCGCGACGGCCGCAGTCCGAGGTCTTCCACGTCCAGGCTCTCGGTCACGAACGGACCCTTCTGTCGTCGGGAACTCTTCGTCAGGATCGCTTCGAGGCTAGCCGGAACCTGTGAGGCGGCGCAGGGCGGCGAGGGCGACGGACCGGTCCGTGGTCGGCCAGAAGTCCGGCAGGGAGCGCGTGAGGAACGGCGCGTAGCGGGCGGTGGAGAGCCGGGGGTCGAGGACGGCGACGACGCCGCGGTCGTCGTTGGTGCGGATCAGGCGACCGGCACCCTGGGCGAGCAGGAGCGCGGCGTGCGTCGCCGAGACGGCCAGGAACCCGTTCCCGCCGGCCTTCTCGACCGCGTCGGAGCGGGCCGACTGCACCGGGTCGTCGGGCCGCGGGAAGGGGATGCGGTCGATGATCACCAGGGTGCACGTGCTGCCGGGCACGTCCACGCCCTGCCACAGCGAGAGGGTGCCGAACAGGCAGGTCGGCTCGTCGGCGATGAACTGCTGCACGAGCGTGGGCAGCTGGTCGTCACCCTGGACCAGGATCGGCAGGTCGAGGCGTTCCCGCATCGCCGTCGCGGCCGCGGTCGCGGCGCGTCGGGACGAGAACAGGCCGAGCGTGCGCCCACCCGCGGCCGTGACCAGCTCGGCGATCTCGTCGAGCTGCGCCTCGGTGGCCGGCTCGCGTCCGGGCGGCGGGAGGTGCCGCGCGACGTAGAGGATCCCCTGCTTCGGGTAGTCGAACGGGCTGCCCACGTCGAGCCCGTGCCACGGCACCGACGACGGCGGTGCGGGCGCGTCGTCGTCGATCGAGGCGGGGCCCACGGGTGCGGCGGCGGGCTGCACCTCGAGGCCGACGGCCCGGGCGATCGGGTCGAACGAGCCACCGAGCTCGAGGGTGGCAGAGGTGAGCACGCCGGACCGGCCGGCCAGCAGGTGCGTCCGGATCAGGCCGTTCACCGCCAGCGGCGCCGCGTACAGCCGCGTCGAGACGTTCCCGCGGCGGTCCTCGGACCGGGCGCACCACAGGACCGTGTGCCGGTTGTCCTCGGGGTCGGCCGACATGCGCTCGGCCACCTCGTAGAGGGCGAGCATGGTCGCCTGGGCCACCTTGCGGCCGGCGTCCTGCTGCGGCTGGCCGCCTCCCTCGGGCTTGAGCACGCTCAGCAGCGCGCGGGTGGCGTCCCGGACGCTCGCCACCGCGTCGCGAGCCGCCGGGGGCAGGCCCTCGCGGAACCGGGCCTCGGGGAGCGTGACGAGGACACCGGCGAGCGCCTGGCTCGCGGTGTCGAGGTCGGTGGTCGGGATCCCGCCGTGCCGCCGGGCCAGCCGGGACGCGTTCTCGATGACGCCGACCGACAGCTCGGACGTCGCCTGGGCCGTCACCCGGTCCGTCAGCTCGTGCGCCTCGTCGACGACGAGCACCTGGTGCTCGGGCAGCACGTTGGGCGAGCCGGACGCGGCGATCCCGAGCATCGCGTGGTTGGTCACGACCACGTCGGCCTCCCGCGAGGCAGCCTTCGCCTTCTCCGGGAAGCACTCGCTGAGCATCGGGCACTTGCTGCCCAGGCACTCCAGCGACGCCACGGAGACCTGTCGCCACGCGCGGTCCGTCACGCCGGGCACGAGGTCGTCCCGGTCGCCGGTCGACGTCTCGTCCGCCCACTCCCGGAGCCGGAGCACCTGCGCCCCGAGGTTCTCGGCGTCGGATGCCGGGTGCTCGACGGCACCCGCGTGGTCGCCCAGCTCGAACAGCGCCTGGGCGTCGTCCTCCGGGTAGCCGCCCGCGACCTTGTGCACGCACACGTAGTTGTGCCAGCCCTTGAGCAGCGCGATGCTCGCCGGTCGCGGCAGGTGCGGTTCGAGGGCCTTCGCGACGAGCGGGAGGTCGCGCGCCATGATCTGGCGCTGCAGCGCGAGCGTCGCCGTGGAGACGATCACGTGCTCGTTCTCCAGCACCGCGTGCCGCACGGCGGGGACGAGGTAGCCGAGCGACTTGCCGGTGCCCGTGCCCGCCTGCACGAGCAGGTGCTCGCCCTTGTCGATGGTCTGCGCGACGGCGACCGCCATCTCGTGCTGGCCGGCGCGCCGGGCTCCGCCGAGGGCGGTGACCGCGACGTCGAGGAGGTCCTCGACAGAGGGGTCGGTGTCCGGCACCGCGTCAGCCTAGTGGCGGACCGCCGCCTCGAGCTCCGCCGCGAGGCCCGCGTCGACCCGCGCGCGGATGGCCGTGCCCTCGGCCGTGTGCTCCTCGGTCTCGATGTCCCCGTGCTCGTGCACGCGGCTGACGAGGTCGCCGCGGTGGTACGGGACCACGAGGTCGACGCTCACGCCCGGCCGGGGCAGCTGGTCGGCCACCAGGGCCTGCAGCTCGTCGATCCCCTCGCCGCTGTGCGCCGAGACGACGATCGAGTGCACCTCCCGCGACCGGAGCCGCGCGATGGTCTCGGACGTCGCCAGGTCGGCCTTGTTGAGCACGATGATCTCGGGCACGTCCATGGCGCCGGGGATGTCCGCGAACACGTGCCGGACGGCCGCGATCTGGCCCTCGGGGTCGGGGTGCGACGCGTCGACCACGTGCAGGATCAGGTCGGCGTCGGCCACCTCTTCGAGCGTCGAGCGGAACGCCTCCACCAGCTGGTGCGGCAGCGCCCGGACGAAGCCGACGGTGTCCGCGAGGGTGTAGATGCGACCGTCGATGGTCTCCGCGCGCCGGACGGTGGGGTCGAGCGTGGCGAACAACGCATTCTCGACCAGCACGCCCGCGTTGGTCAGCCGGTTGAGCAGCGACGACTTGCCGGCGTTGGTGTAGCCCGCGATCGCCACCGACGGGATGGCGTTCTTCTTGCGCGAGGCCCGCTTGGTGAGCCGGGCAGGCTCCATCGCGGCGATCTCGCGGCGCAGCTTGGCCATCCGGTTGCGGATGCGACGGCGGTCGAGCTCGATCTTCGTCTCACCGGGTCCGCGGGAGCCCATGCCGGCCGCGGCACCACCGACCTGGCCACCGGCCTGCCGGGACATCGAGTCGCCCCAGCCACGCAGGCGGGGCAGGAGGTACTCGAGCTGCGCCAGCTCGACCTGCGCCTTGCCCTCCCGGGACTTGGCGTGCTGGGCGAAGATGTCGAGGATCAGGGCGGTCCGGTCGATCACCTTGACGCGCACGATGTCCTCGAGCGCGCGGCGCTGGGACGGCGCGAGCTCCCCGTCGACGACGACCGTGTCGGCGCCGACGGCCGCGACGAGGGTGGCCAGCTCGGCGGCCTTGCCGGAGCCGAGGTAGGTGCCCGGGTCGGGCTTGGCGCGCCGCTGCAGCAGCCCGTCCATGACCTGGGACCCGGCCGTCTCGGCCAGAGCGCTGAGCTCGCGCAGCGAGATCTCCGCGTCGGTCACGGTGCCGGTGCCCCAGACGCCGACCAGGACGACCTTCTCGAGCCGCAGCTGGCGGTACTCGACCTCGGTGACGTCCTGGAGCTCGGTGGACAGCCCGGCGACGCGACGCAGCGACGTGCGCTCCTCGAGCTCGAGCTGGTCGCCGTCGTACGACGAGTGGACCGTCCCCCCGGCCTGCAGCGCCGTCCCCGCCCTCGCGAGCACCCGTGCCACGACGTCGTCCGCCACGTCCTGGGCGGACCGGGTCACCGGGGCGCCGTCCGTCTCGCGGGTGGTGTGCTGCGGGTCGTTCACGCGGTTCCTCTTCTCGTTGCCTGCACCCAGGGTCCCACGGCCATCGCGGCGCGGCCGAGGTATTTCGCTGCGGGCCGATCCCGTCGGGGTGGGTAGGGTCGGCGCCGTGAGCGAGCACGACCACTACTTCACCGCCCAGCCCGCGTCCGCCGACGAACGCCGGGTCCTGCGCGTGCACCTGGCCGGCCGGGAGGTCGAGGTGGAGACGGCCGGCGGGATCTTCTCCCCCGACCACGTCGACCAGGGCACACGCGTGCTCCTCGACCACGCGCCGGCCGTCCCGGTGACGGGCGACCTGCTCGACCTCGGCTGCGGCTGGGGCCCGATCGCGCTCACGCTCGCCCTGGAGTCTCCGGCGGCGCGCGTGTGGGCCGTCGATGTCAACGAGCGCGCGCTCGACCTGGTCAGGCGCAACGCGACGCGCGTGGGAGTCACGAACGTCACGGCGGCGCGTCCCGACGACGTCCCCGACGGCGTCCGGTTCGCCGCCCTCTGGTCCAACCCGCCCATCCGGGTGGGCAAGGACGCGCTGCACGAGCTGCTCCTGCGCTGGCTGCCGCGGCTGGCCGACGGCGGCGAGGCGCAGCTGGTCGTCGGGAAGAACCTCGGCGCGGACTCGCTGCAGCGCTGGCTCGCCGACGCGCTGCCCGTGACGGTCACGCGGACCGCCAGCGCGAAGGGGTTCCGCGTCCTGAGGGTGTCGTGAGCGCCGCCGGCACCGATCCCGAGGTCGAGTGGCGGCGCCTGCGCCCGACCACCTGGAGCATGTGCGTCCTGATCTTCCTCGTCGCGTTCGAGGCGTTCGCGGTGACCACGGTGATGCCGACCGTCTCCCGTGTGCTCGACGGGACGTCGCTGTACGCGTTCGCGTTCGCCGGGCCGCTGGCCACCGGGGTCATCGGCATGGTCGTGGCCGGGACGTGGTGCGACCGGCACGGCCCGCGGGCACCGCTGTCGGCGGCGGTGGTCCTGTTCGCCGCGGGCCTCCTGGTCGCCGGGCTGGCACCGACGATGTGGGTGCTGGTCCTCGGTCGCCTCGTGCAGGGCGTCGGCGGCGGCGCGATGACCGTCGCTCTGTACGTCATCGTCGCGCGGCTCTACCCGGCCTTGCTGCACCCGCGGGTCTTCGGCGGCTTCTCGGCGGCGTGGGTCCTGCCGTCGCTGGTCGGCCCGGCCGCAGCCGGGGCCGTCGCGCAGCACATCGGCTGGCGATGGGTGTTCGTCGGCGTGGCCATCCTGGTCCTGCCCGTCTCGCTGGTGCTCCTGCCCGCAGTGCGTCGGATCGGGGCGCCCGGCACGCCCGCGGCACCGCCGAAGCGCGGCCGCCTGGCGTGGGCGACGCTCGCCGCGGCCGCCGTGCTCGGGCTGAACCTCGCCGTCTACGTGCACCTGCCCTGGTCCCTCGTCGTCGCGGGGCTGGCGGCGGCGACCGCGATCGTCGCCCTGCGCCCGCTGGTGCCCGCCGGGACGCTGCGGGCCGCCCGAGGCCTGCCCGCCGTCATCGCGACCCGCGCCCTGGTGGCTGGCGGCTTCTCGGGTGCCGAGGTCTACCTGCCGTACCTGTTGACCGACCGGTACGGCTTCTCGCCGACGACCGCGGGCATCGCCCTGACGTTCGCGGCGCTCGCGTGGGCGGCCACCTCATGGCTGCAGGGCCGGCTGGGTGAGCGGCTGACCAGCCACGACGCGATCGTGCTCGGCGCGGCGCTGGTGGTTGTCGCGGTCGCCGGCGTGACCACGGTCGCGGTCGGGCACCTCGCACCGGCGGCGGCGATCGCGAGCTGGACCCTGGCCGGCGCCGGCATGGGGCTGATCTATTCGCGGCTCACCGTGCTCGTCCTGGCGTACTCGGCGCCCGGCAGCCAGGGCACCCACAGCTCCGCGCTGTCGATCGCGGACTCGATCGGCGCCGCGCTGGCCCTTGCGCTGACCGGGCTCGCGTTCACCACGGTGCTCGGGTCCGGGGCGTCACCCGACCTGCCGTTCACCGCGAGCCTGCTGGTCGCGCTGGTGTTCGCCGCGGGTGCGCTCGGCACCGCGCCGCGGGTCCGTGCGCGTCAGGTCGACGAGACCGCGGACGCGGCGCCGTCGAGCGCGCTGCGCAGCTGAGCGAGCGTCGGGACGCCCGTCGCCCGGCGAACGACCTCGCCCGTCGGGTCGAGGACGAGGACCGTCGGCGTCACGTCGATCGCGAGGCGCTCGCCCAGGGCCGTGTGCTCGGCGACGTCCAGGTCCACGCGCGCCACCCCGTGGCTCGTCGCGACGGCGCGGTCGACGACGTGCCGGGTGGCGCGGCACGGCGCGCAGAACGTGCTGGAGAACTGCACGACCGTCGCACGCTCGCCCAGCGGGGCGCCGAGCTCCTCGGCGGAGAGCCTCATCGCAGCGCCGACAGGTCGACGTCGGCGGTCGCGACGAGCACCGCGGGGCCGGCCAGCTCGACGTTGCCGCCGGGCAGCACCGTGACGCGCACCGTCCCGCCCGGCACCTCTACCAGCCACACGTCCGGTGCCCCGGCACCCGCCCAGGAGCGGACCGCGAGCGCGGCGGCGCACGCGCCGGTCCCGCACGAGCGCGTCTCGCCCACCCCGCGCTCGTGCACCCGCATCCGCACGAGGCCGACCACGGTGCCGTCAGGGTCGCGGTCCTCCCCGAGGGGCACCACCAGCTCCACGTTGGTGCCATGAGCGGGGACGGGGGTCACGACCGGTGCACGCGTGAGATCGGCGGCCGTCAGCTCGTCCTCGTCCTGCAGCGCCAGAACGACGTGCGGGTTGCCCACGTCGACGCTCAGCCCCGGACGGGCGACGTCGACCCCGGCGACGAGCACCTCGGCGTCGACGCCGTTCGCCACGGCGGCCTCGCCTCCCGGCAGGAACCAGCGGCCCATGTCGACGGCGTACCAGACGTCGTCGCCGATACCCTCAGGCACCGCGACCCGACGAACCCGCTTGACGCCCGCACGGGTGCCGACCGCGAGCTCGGCGACCGAGTCCCACAGGCCGAGCCGCTCGAGGTAGGCGGCGAACACCCGCACGCCGTTGCCGCACATCTCCGCGACGGAACCGTCGCCGTTGCGGTAGTCCATGAACCAGCGCGCTCCGGGCTCCTCGGCCAGGACGGCGGCGCCCTCGGGCAGGTGCTCCGTCCCGATCACGCGGATCACGCCGTCGCCGCCCAGACCACCGCGGCGGTCGGCCAGCTCGCGGACCAGGTGGGCGGTCAGGTCGACCACGCCCTGACGGTCGTCGAGCAGCACGAAGTCGTTCTGCGTCCCGTGGCCCTTGGTCACGTGCAGCGTCGAGGTCGCCACAGCGGTCATGAGCCCAGGCTACGTCGCGGAGCGGGGTCCTCGGTGGCCGGTCCGAGATCGCCCGCGTCGGCGTCGGACACGAGGCCGAGGGCGCGCTCCACGAGGCCCGGGTCCTGGGCGTCCAGCCAGTGCACGCGCGGGTCGCGGCCGAACCAGCCCATCTGCTTGCGCGCGAGCCGTCGGGTGCCCGCCGCGATCGCCTCGAACGCCTCGTCCTCGCCCAGCTCGCCGCGCAGCATCGCCAGTATCTCGGCGTACCCGACCGCCCGCGACGCTGTCCGGCCCAGGCCGCTCGCCAGGAGCGCCTCGACCTCGTCGACAAGTCCGGCGTTCCTCATCCGCTCGACCCGGCCGGCGATGCGGTCGTCCAGCACCGCGCGGTCGCAGTCGAGCCCGATCTGCACCGCCGGCACCTCGTAGACGTGCTGTGGCAGCGACGCGGAGTACTTCCGGCCTGTCAGGGCGATCACCTCGAGCGCGCGCACGATCCGGCGTGCGTTGCGCGGCCCGATGCCCTCGGCGGCCACCGGGTCGGCCGCGGCGAGCTCGGCGTGCAGCGCCCGCGCACCCTCCGCCTCGACGCGCTCCTCCAGCGCGGCACGCACCTGCGCGTCCGTGCCGGGGAAGTCCATGTGGTCGAGCAGCGCCCGCACGTAGAGGCCCGACCCGCCGACCGCCACCGCGCGATGGCCACGGGCCTCGATCTGGTCGAACGCGGTCCGGGCGCGGGCCTGGTAGTCCGCCACCGACGCGTCCTCGTGCGGGTCGAGGACGTCCAGCAGGTGGTGCGGGATGCCGCGGCGCTCGTCGAGCGGCACCTTGGCCGTGCCGATGTCCATGCCGCGGTACAGCTGCATGGCGTCGGCGTTGACCACCTCACCGCCCAGCGCCTGCGCCAGCGCCAGCGCCAGATCCGACTTGCCGGTCGCGGTGGGGCCGACGACCGCGACGACGAGCGTCACTCGAAGGTGATCCGAGCGGGGTCGTCGTACGCGATCGGCGTGCTCGGCGTCTCCGGGACGAACCGCTTGGTCATCTCGCGGAAGAACCCGAGCGACGAGCCGATGGCGGTCGAGAGGTGCAGGTCGAGCTGCTCGTCGGTGACGCCGCGGTCCCACGCGATGGTGTGCTCGGAGTAGACGGCGATCTCGTCCTCGTCGGACTTCACGTAGACCTTGGGCCAGAGCATCTGCTGCGACCACTCGTTGCACGCGATGAGCATGCTGCCCAGCTCGGTCCGCGGGACCGTGTGGCCCCAGCGGCCGCGCACCTGGAAGTACGTCCTGTCGGCACCGACGACCATGAACCAGAACGGGTTCCCGTCCCAGGCGGCGAACAGGTCACCGTCGTCGTCCGTCCCGTACTTGGCACCCTGCGCATCCAGCAGGGCCGCGGCCCGCTCGATCGCCAGGGGCGGCAGGGTGGGCTCGGTGTTCTCGGCAGACATCGGTACCTCGTGGGATCCGTCCGGGCGGGGCCGCGGGTGTTGGTGGGCAACGCAGACTTTACCGGCGGTGCGGCCTCACGCCGTGCCCATGCCGGTGCTGGTGCGGGTGCCGGTGCCGCCGACCGTCCAGACGAGCACGGCGTGCTGCGCCCCGAGCACGACCTCCTCGGCGAGCAGGCGCGCCTCCACCGGCTGGTCGCCCGCCGCGCCCAGCAGGACCTGCCACGGCGCCCAGCCGCGCACGGCGAGCTCCGCGGCCAGACCGGGCTCCGACGAGGCGAGCCGGGCCCGTGCGTCCGGTCCCGCGTCGGCAAGGTCGGTCAGGAGCGCCGCGTCGTACGCGGGTGCCCGGACGTCGTCGGCCAGCGGGGCGTCCGGTCCGTGCCGGCCGCTGCCGGAGCCGACCACGACCAGAGCGGTAGGTCGGTCCTGGGCGAGCATTCGGCCCAGATCCGCCAGCCCGACGCCGCCCGGTGCGGGCGTCACCTCGACGACCCGGATCCCGCGCTCCCGACCCGCACGTCGGACCACGTGCAGGGCGACCGCGCTGGCGATCGACGGCTGCACGAGACCGCCCCCGTCGTCCTCCAGGGTGACGTGGACGGTGGGCCACCGGACCTGGTCGTCCGGGATGCCCGCCGCGGCGAGCGAGGTGCTCACCGAGCCACCGAGCACCCGGTCCGACGCACCGGGTGCGACGACCACGACGACGTCGGGGTTCGACGCCAGGACCTGCGTGATCGCCGTGAGGGTGGGCACGAGCAGGCCGTGGACCGGGCCGGCGTCGCCGGTAGCGCCGTCCACGAGGGTCGCGGTGTCCGGGATCAGTGCGGCGCCGACGAGCATGGACCGACCGTAGCGGCCGGACGGAGGGACTCTGGTCACTCCAACCCGCAACGGGCGCGCCCGCCGGTATGGTCGTGCGCATGAGCTCGTTCGGGGATCGTGCGCGGCGTTGGTTCCGCGGCCGGGCGCGCCCCTCGGAAGGGGGGCAGGTCATCCCGATCCCGACGGACGACGAGGAGCTCCACGACCGCGTCGCCGAGCTCCTGGCCAAGGAGCTGGGGGTCGCCGAGTCCTCGACCGACCTGCCGACGGATGTCTCCCCGGCACGGATCGCGGCCTGGATGACGGACAACGCGTTCTCGTACTTCGTCGACAACGACGGCGATCTCGGTGGCCTGTGGCGTGGACGGCTCTTCTACTTCTTCCTCTTCGGTGAGGACTCCGAGATCCTGCAGATCCGCGGCCAGTGGCACCGCGAGGTCGCCATCGAGCGGCTGGAAGAGCTGCTCGACATCTGCAACGAGTGGAACGCCGACCGGATCTGGCCCAAGGCGTACGTCCGCGTCCGGGACAACGGCCGGATCCACGTGGTGTCCGAGGTGGCGACGGACCTGGAGCACGGCGCCACCGACGCCCAGCTCAGCCAGATGCTCTTCTGCGGCCTGTCGACGGGGAGCATGTTCTTCGACGCACTCGACGAGCGCTATCCCGACCCGGCGGGAGTCGCGCCGTGAGCGGCCCCGGGTGGCTGCTGCGGGTGCTGGGCGGGCTGCCCAAGCCGACCAAGAAACCCATCCCGGGTGACGAGCCGCCCTACCTGCTGACCCGCGAGCGCATCGCGGACTACCTGGTCGGCCGCGGATACCGGTTCGTCGTGGACGACGACGGCGACCTCACCGGCACGTGGGACGGCAGCCGGTTCTGGTTCCTCATGCTCGGTGAGCAGCAGGAGATCCTGCAGGTCCGCGGACGGTGGCATCGCGGCCTGCCGCTGGACCAGCGCGCGGCCGCCGCGCTGGCAGTCAACGACTGGAACCGCGAGCGGATCTGGCCCAAGGCGTACCTGCGCGAGGAGGAGGGCGTCCTGGCCCTCTACAGCGAGGTGTCGGCGGACTTCGAACCCGGCGTCACGGATATCCAGCTGGCCCAGCTGCTCGCGTGCGGGCTGGGCACGGGCGTCCAGATGTTCTCGACGCTCGACGTGCTGCTCCCCCGCGACGACACGACGCCGCCGGACGTCCCGGACAACTGAGGCCGCCCCGGAGCCCGTCGGTGCCGAGCGCGCCACGTGCGTGGCGCGCTCGGCATCGGTTGGCCTACTTGGTGACCTTGATCGCGACCGGCGCGATCGACGTCGTCCTCAGCAGGGGCGAGGTCAGCTGTGCCGCCAAGGAGTAGCTCCCCTTGGTCACGCCCGTCGCTGTGTACCCGAACGTCACGGACCCGCCCGGCGTCGGACCCGCGGTCGTGACGACGAACTGGCCGTCGGCCACCGGCGTGATGTTCGCGCCGCTCGTCCCGTCCCGGTTCTCTGCCCCCGCGCCCAGGTCCGAGCTGATCGGGCTGAGCGCACCGTAGGCGTAGGAGATGCCCTCGGTGCCACCGGTCTGGATCCAGATCTGGAACGAGTTCGGCGCGGTCGTCCCGAACTCCGGGACCGCGTTGTAGTCGACGACGATCCAGCTGTTCGTGCCGTCCGTCAGGGTGCCGGCACGCACGGCTGCTCCCGTGGTCGACGCGTCGAGGTCGGTCCAGTACGGCGCGAGGACGTTGTTCGGTCGCGCCGTGTTCGGGAACGGCGTCACGTTGCAGCAGTTGTTGTCCTCCGACGTCCCACCCCCGACGACCACGTAGCCGTTGGAGTCGATCCCGATCCGGGTGTACGTCTCGGAGCCGTACAAGAAGGCCGGGACGGTGACGTTCGTGATGGTCTCGTCACCCACGCCGGCGAGCGGAGCGAACCCGAACAGTGAGAGCGGCAGGTATCCGCCGGCCGGGGACGCGCCCGGGACGATCGAGGTGATCGTCGGCGGCAGCGACGCGCTGAGCGTGCCGCTCCAGACCGCTCCCAGCGCGGTCTTCTTCGCCGGGGCCCCCACCGTGGTGATGGGGAGCCCGGCCAGCGACGACACGGCGACCTTCGCCTTCGCCTCGACCGGCAGCGTGTTGGTCGCGGTGACCGTGCAGCTGGTCAGGGCGCCGACGGCGATCGTGGTCGGTGCACAGGTCTGGGCCAGCGTGATCGCCGCGTCACCGGTGTTCACCGCGACGGGAAGGACCGCCGGGATGCCCTTGGTCGGCTTCACCGTGATCTGCCCGGTGTGCCACCCCAGCGCCGTGGCGGTGCCGTCGACGAGGACCGACAGCTTCTGCTTGGCGTTCGCGGCCAGCGTGAACGTCGACGGGCTCACGACGATCTTGAGGCCGTCCGCGCCGGTCGCCGTCACCGTGAACGTCTGGGTCGCCCCCGACACGTTCATGGCCGTGCGGGTCGTCGTCACGGCGCCCGGGAGCGGGTTCACCTCGACGCTCGGCAGGTTGAGGTCGACCCGGTGCTTGGCGTCCGTGAGGACGTCGGTGATCGCCTTCGTGCCCCAGCCGAACGTCACCGTCGGCGCGACGGCCCGGTCGGCCCGGATGGAGCCGGCGCCGCGGTCGAAGACCCCCGCCGCCGTCCCGTCGGCGTTGACGACCGCCTGGAGCGACGACGTCATGAGCGCCGACTTGACCTGCGCCGGCTTCCAGCTCGGGTGCGCGGCCCGGACCAGGAGCGAGACGCCTGCGGCGTGCGGGCTGGACATCGACGTGCCCGCGATCGCCTGGTAGAGCTGCCCCGGCAGGCCGGAGTCGACGCTGACCGGCGTCGGCGTGTTGCCGGCGAGCACCTGGACACCCGGTGCGGTGACGTCGGGCTTGATGAAGTCACCGAGCGGGCCCCGGGAGCTGAACCCGGCCATGACGTCGCCCTGGGCGGCCACGACCTGCCCGGCGGCCCAGGTGGCGGTCACACCGGGGTGGGCACCGAGGAAGGCGAGCAGGTCGTCGTTCGGACCCTCGAGGTGGATGGCCGGCAGGAAGTGGTTGTCCGTCTCGGTGTCGCTCGCCGTCGGGTTGTAGAGGATCATCCCCGCGGCGCCGCCCTTGGACGCGTTGAACCCCTTCTCGATGCGGCCGTTGGTGCCTCGCTCGCACACCACGACCTGACCGGTCACCGACCCCGGTGCGAAAGGCGTCAGGCAGAGCGGTCCGCCCGTGTAGCCGGGCACCGCCGCGGCCAGCACGACCGGCGTGGCCGGGATGCCCGACGTGACCGTCGCGCCGGCCTTGCTGTACGTGGCACCGTCCGACGACGCGAGCGTGAGGGTCGAGGAGAACGCGCGGTTCGAGGTCGACGCGCCGACCGTCGTGACCCACGGGCCACCGTGCTCGGCGGTGGCGGCTCCCGGTCCGTCGTTCCCGGCGGACGCGTTGACGTTGATCCCCGCCGCGGTGGCGTCGAGGAACGCCAGCTCGACCGGGTCGGTGTAGGGGGACGCGCCGCCGCCGATGGAGAAGTTGATGACGTCGACACCGTCCAGGATCGCCTGCTGGACCGCCGCGACCGAGTCGGACGAGTAGCAGCCGGCCGCCGACGAGCAGACCTTGTACGAGATGACCGACGCTCCGGGGGCGATGCCACTGACCGGTCCCCGGTCGGTCCCGAGCATGGGTGCGCTGGCCACGTAGCTGCCCGCGGCGGTCGTCGCCGTGTGCGTGCCGTGGCCCTCGGCGTCACGTGCCGAGCAGCGGGTCACCGAGACGCAGTACTCGCCGGCTCCGACGCCGCCGACCGCGAGGTTGGTGGCGAGGAACGTGTACGCGCCGATGAGCTTGTTGTTGCAGGTGAACGCGGCGCCGAGGTCTGCCGACCCGTCACCGAACTGGCACGCCCACGGGCCGCCCGCCGGCTTGGGCAGCCCGACGTCCTTGAGCATCGGGTGCTCGGGCCAGATGCCCGTGTCGATGACCCCGATGATCTGGCCCTGACCGGCGTGGTCACGCCCGCCCAGCGACGGCCAGACCTTGTCCGCGCCGATGAACCCCGAGGTGCCGTTCTGCGGCGGTGCACCCGACGCGGTCTGCACCGACGCGGAGACCCCCGCCGTCGTCGCCACGTCCGTCTGGATGTGGTTGACGGCGTCGACCTGGACGGCGGCCACGGACGGGATCGCGAGCAGGTCCTTCGCGCGGTTCTCGGGCAGCGTGACCGCCAGACCGCCGTAGGCGACGTTGAACGTGCCGGTCACGGTGGCCGAGGGCACGACGACCTTGATCGCCTTCGCCGCCGCCGCCGCCTGGCTGTCGACGTGCTTGAGGTAGGTCGACACAGCTGGGTCACTCGTGCGCAGGTGCTTGCCGGTGACCTCCGGGCTGGTTGCCGCGAGGCCGTCGACGCCACCCGCGTAGGCCGCTGCCGCGTCGTAGTCGAGCTTGACCATGATCGTGGTCGACGCGCCGTCCGTGCTGGTGAGCAGGGTGGGGTCGCTCGCCGCGATCTTCGCGCTGGGGGCCTTCGCGGTCTGGATCGTGCGTCCGTCCGGCGTGAGTGCCGTCGCGGTGAACGGGCCCGTGTCCGGTGGCGGGGCAGCGAAGCCCGCGGTCACGGTCGCGGCGGTCACCAGGACCGTCGAGGCACAGATGGACAGGACCCGAAGTTGCCCGCGACGGCGCATCGAAACTCTCCTTGCTGTGTGCTACCGGTGAGTACGCTCAGCGCACTGCGGGCAAACTACCGCGCTTCGGGCGCACAAGACATCCCTTGTCATATCGGGGCATGACGGCCAACATGTATGCCCTCACAGACGCGGTCGACCCCACAGGACGCGCTGGGGGCACCGCAGTGAGCCCCTCGCCTGCGCCTGGACCGACTAGCGGTGCGTGCCGATCGTCGGGAGGCCGAGCGCCACCGGACCCGCGGGTCCGCCGGTGCCGCACGCGTCGGCCGTACCGCCGTGGCCGTGCTCGACCGCGGTCCCCTGCCGACGGTCCCACGCGTCGCCCGCTCGGGTGCGGCGCACGGCGAACGTGCCACCCGGCACCAGGGCAGAGTCGGCGACCAGGTGGTACGGCGCGGCGTAGGTCACGTCGACGCTCACCAGGTCGCCGGGACGCGGGACCTCGCCCCCGTCGGGCACGGCGAGGTGGACCAGGCGGTTGTCTGCGGCGCGGCCCGTGAGCCGGTGCGACGCACCGTCCTTGCGGCCCTCGGTCTCGGCGACCAGCACCTCGACCGTGCGGCCGACCTGTGCCCGGTTCTCCTCCAGCGAGATCCGGTCCTGCAGCTCCGCCAGGCGCACGTAGCGCTCCTGGACGACCGACTTCGGCAGCTCGTCGGGCAGGTCGAACGCGGGGGTGCCGGGCCGCGGCGAGTACTGGAACGTGAACGCGGAGGCGAACCGCGAGGCCTCGACCACCCGCAACGTCTCCGCGAAGTCGTCCTCGGTCTCGCCGGGGAAGCCCACGATGATGTCGGTGGTGATCGCGGCGTCGGGCATGGTCGCGCGGACACGGTCGAGGATGCCGAGGAACTTGTCGGACCGGTAGGACCGCCGCATCGCGCGCAGGATGCGGTCCGAGCCGGACTGCAGCGGCATGTGCAGCTGCGGCATCACGGTCGGTGTCTGCGCCATCGCCTCGATGACGTCGTCGGTGAACGCGGCCGGGTGCGGCGACGTGAACCGCAGGCGCTCCAGCCCCTCGATCGCGCCCGCCGCACGCAGGAGCTTGGCGAACGCGCCGCGGTCGCCGAAGCCGACACCGTAGGAGTTGACGTTCTGCCCGAGCAGCGTGACCTCGACGGCCCCCTGCCCCACCAGTGCCTCGACCTCGGCCAGGATCTCTCCCGGCCGGCGGTCGCGCTCCTTGCCGCGCAGGTGCGGCACGATGCAGAACGTGCAGGTGTTGTTGCACCCGACACTGATGGACACCCAGCCCGCGTAGACGGACTCGCGACGCGTCGGCAGCGTGGAGGGGAAGACCTTGAGGGACTCCTCGATCTCGACCTGCGCCTCGGCGTTGTGGCGCGCCCGCTCGAGCAGGACCGGCAGGACGTCCAGGTTGTGGGTGCCGAAGACGACGTCGACCCACGGCGCCCGCTCCACGATCCCCGCGCGGTCCTTCTGCGCGAGGCAGCCGCCCACGGCGATCTGCATGCCCGGGCGGGCCCGCTTGGTGCCGGCGAGCCGGCCCAGGTTTCCGTAGAGCTTGTCGGCAGCGTTCTCGCGGACCGCGCACGTGTTGATGACGATGACGTCGGCGTCCTCCGCGGCGGCGTCGGCCGGGCTCGCCGCCACGTACCCCGCCTGCTCGAGCATGCCGGCCATGTGCTCCGAGTCGTGCACGTTCATCTGGCACCCGAGCGTCTTGACCAGATACGTGCGCGCGACCGACGGACCGAGGGCGGCTTCGGCGGTCGCGGTGGGCAGCAGGCTGGTGGACATCACGGCCAAGGGTACGGCCGCGTGCCGAGCAGTCCGAAAAGGGGAGGTCCCGAACTGCGGTCGCGATCAGCCGGCCGTGGCGCTGGCCCGGATCTCGCGGACGACCGTCACCTTGATCTCCCCGGGGTACGCGAGGTCGGACTCGATGTGCCGGGCGATCGCGACGGCGAGCTGCGGGAGCGCATAGTCGTCCACCTCGGACGGCTCGACGACCACCCGGACCTCACGGCCGGCGGACATGGCGAGCGCGCGGCGCACGCCGGCGTGGGCGGCGACCAGCTGCTCGAGCTTGTCGATCCGCTCGACGTACTGGTCGAGCTCCTCTCGGCGCGCCCCGGGGCGTGCCGCGGAGATGGCGTCGGCCACCTGCACCAGCACCGCCTCGATCGTCTCCGGCGGGACCTCGTCGTGGTGCGCTGCGATCGCGTTAACGACCGCCGGAGACTCGCCATGGCGACGGGCCAGGTCCGCGCCCACGGTCGCGTGGGTCCCGGGCACCTCCGACGTCAGCGCCTTGCCGAGGTCGTGCAGGAACGCGCCCCGCCGCGTGACCTCGACGTCCGCGCCGATCTCCGCGGCGATCGCGGCCGCCAGGAGGCTGGTCTCCACCAGGTGCTCGAGCACGTTCTGCCCGTAGGACGTGCGCAGACGGAGCCGCCCGAGCGTGCGGACGAGCGTCGGATGCAGCCCCGTGATGCCGACCCGTTCTGCCGCGTCGTGACCGGCCGACTCCGTGCGCTCGTCCGCGCTCGCCACCGCTTCGGCGTACGCCTGCTCGATGCGCTGGGGGTGGATCCGACCGTCCGCCATGAGCGCCTCGAGCGCCACCTGCGCCACCTCGCGCCGCTCCGGGTCGTAGCAGGAGAGCACCACCGAGTCGGGTTGGTCGTCGACCAGGACGTTCACGCCGGTCAACGCCTCGAAGGACCTGATGTTGCGGCCCTCCTTGCCGATGATGCGGCCCTTCATCTCGTCCGACGGCAGCGGCAGGACGGTGATCGCCGCCTGCGAGCTCGTCGCGACCGCCAGTCGCTGTACCGCCGTGGTAACGATCCGGCGCGCCCGCGACTCCGCCGTCCGGCGTGCCTGGGCCTCGGCACGCCGCACCTGGGCGGCGGCGTCGTTCTCCGCCTGCGCCGCGATCCGTCGCGTCAGCTCCGCGCGCGCGTCGTGCTCCGTGAGCCCGGACGCCGACTCGAGCTCGGCGCGTACCGCACGATCAGCATCCGCGAGCTTGCGGGCGACCTCCCGGTCGAGCTCGTCGCGCAGGCGGGCCGCCTCGCGCTGGTCGTGGGCGACCGCGTCGGCGCGGGCACGGCTCGTGCGCTGCAGCTCGTCGACCTCGGCCCGCTCGGCGGCGAGCACCTGCTCGCGTTCCGTCACCCGTCGGTCCCGGCGCTCGGCGTCCGCAAGCAGCGCGCGGGCCTCGTCCTTGATGGCAGCGACGTCGTCTGCCGCCCGGTCCCGTTGGAGTCCGGCCTCGCGGCGGGCGACGAGCACCAGGACGAGGGCGACGAGGCACGCACCGAGCAGGCCGACGACGGTTGCCAGGGCGCTTGAGTCCACTGCGTCATCCTCCGTCGTCGTCACGCTGCGTCAGGCACGGTCCTGATGCATGTGCCGGCGACCATTCTCTCGCAGGTGAAGAGCGCACACGTCGAAACATCGCCGGACGGTGCCGGGCGATTCCCGACCAATCCGGGCCCTGAATCGCCCCCGAGCGTCGACCGTCTCCCCAACAAGGGGCCGGTCGACGCGCCCAGCCGCGCGACCGGGTCGGCCGGCCGACCGTTCAGGACGGCAGAGCGGCCTCGTCGAGCTCGTCCCCGACCGCCGCGGCGAGCTCCTCGCGCACCAGCCGGGACACGAGGCCCGACGGATACCCCTTGCGCCCCAACGCGGCGTAGGTGCGTCGCGCCCGCGTCTGGGCGTCCAGCGACGCCGTCGCGGCGAGCTTGCGGCGGACGAGCGCGCGCGCCGCGGTCTCCTCGTCGTCGCTGTCGACCTCCTCGAGCGCCGCACCCGCGAGCTCGTCGTCGATCCCCTTGCGCCGCAGCTCGACGGCGATCGCACGCCGCGACAGCCCGCGTTCGGCGTGCCGCGTCCGCACGAGCATCCGCGCGAACTCGGCATCGTCGATCAGCCCGACCTCCGTGAACCGGTCGAGCACCTTCTGGGCGACGACGTCCGGCACATCCTTGCGGGCCATCGCCTCGGCGACCTGGGCCCTGCTGCGTGCCGCACCGGTCAGGAGCCGCAGCGCAATGGCACGCGCCACGGACTCCTGGTCCGGTTCGACGTCCTGCGCAGCCGCGCCGACCGGGGGCGGCTCGTCGCCGCCCCGCCCCCGCCGGCCCGTCTGGAACGTCATGTGGCTCAGAAGTCGACAGGCGCCGGGGCGTCCGCGGGCGCGTCGAGCCGCGCGCCGATGCCGAGCTTCTCCTTGATCTTCTTGTCGAGCTCGTCGGCCAGGTCCGGGTTGTCCTTGAGGAAGCTCCGGGCGTTCTCCTTGCCCTGACCCAGCTGGTCGCCCTCGTACGTGTACCAGGCACCCGACTTGCGCACGAAGCCGTGCTCCACGCCCATGTCGATGAGGCTGCCCTCGCGAGAGATGCCGACGCCGTAGAGGATGTCGAACTCCGCCTGCTTGAAGGGCGGCGCCATCTTGTTCTTGACCACCTTGACGCGGGTCCGGTTGCCGACCGCCTCGGTGCCCTCCTTGAGGGTCTCGATGCGACGGATGTCGAGGCGCACGGAGGCGTAGAACTTCAGCGCCTTGCCGCCGGTGGTGGTCTCGGGCGAGCCGAAGAACACGCCGATCTTCTCGCGCAGCTGGTTGATGAAGATGGCCGTGGTGCCGGACTGGCTGAGCGCACCGGTGATCTTGCGCAGGGCCTGCGACATGAGCCGCGCCTGCAGACCGACGTGGCTGTCACCCATCTCACCCTCGATCTCGGCCTTGGGCACGAGGGCCGCGACCGAGTCGATGACCACGATGTCGATCGCGCCGGAGCGGATCAGCATGTCCATGATCTCGAGCGCCTGCTCACCGGTGTCCGGCTGGGAGACGAGCAGCGCGTCCGTGTCCACGCCGAGCTTCTTGGCGTACTCGGGGTCCAGCGCGTGCTCCGCGTCGATGAATGCCGCGATGCCGCCGGCGCGCTGCGCGTTGGCGACCGCGTGCAGGGCCACCGTGGTCTTGCCCGAGGACTCCGGGCCGTAGATCTCCACGACGCGGCCGCGGGGCAGCCCGCCGATGCCGAGCGCGACGTCCAGCGCGATCGATCCGGTGGGGATGACCTCGACCGGGGCCCGCCCGTCGTCGCCGAGGCGCATGATCGATCCCTTGCCGAACTGGCGGTCGATCTGGCTCAGTGCTGCCTCGAGGGCCTTTTCGCGATCCTGTGGTGCGGGCATGTCCGACCTCGTCTGTCTCGAGCAGCGCGTGCTGCGGTACGGGGGCTGGTCCTTGTCACGAGCGACGCTATGTCCGACCACCGACATCCCGACCGGGCCACCCTCGTCCCTGCGTTCCGCAGGGGCTGTGGACGGCTCGGCCGCTCGCAGGACCCACCATACCGAACAGATGTTCGAGCGCCGCCGACACGCCGGGCGTGTCGCGGAAAAGCCAAGACCCGCCACGAGGCGAGCCCAGCAGAGGGCTCAGGACAGCTCCAGCTGCTCTCCGGGCGACACCACGTGCACCGTCAGGTCCGGCGCCACGCGGGCGGCCGCGTGCGCGAACGCCGGCCCGGCGCGGTCCATCCACCCCGGCGGGAGGCGTCGCGACACCGGTGCGTGCAGGGTCCCCCAGTGCACCGGGACGGCCTCTCGCACACCGACGACGACGCAGGCCCGCGCGGCCTGCACGGGATCCATGTGCCCACCGGACAGCCGCGGCCCCCAGCCGCCCACCGGGACGAGCGCCAGGTCGATGGGGCCGCCCGCGAGCGCAGGCAGGTCGGCCATCGCAGCGAACGGCGAGGTGTCGCCGGCGAACCAGATCCGGTACGTGGGCGTGGTCACCAGGAAGCCGTTGGCAGCGTTCGGCCGGTGCGGCATCGGGCGGTGGATGTGCTCGGCGGGCACGAGCCGCACCCGCACCGACGACCCCGGCACGTCCCACCACTCGGTGTCCATGAGCCCGTGGGCGCCGGCGATCCCCCGCGCACGGAGCCACCGGGCGTTGGCGGGCGCGGTGAGCACCGGAGTACCCGGCAGCTGCCGCAACGACCCCAGCTCGGCGTGGTCGTGGTGCAGGTGGGACAGCAGAACGGCGGCCGGACCCGCCCAGTCGGCCGGTCGCGGTGCGGCCCCCCGTCGCCGCAGCAGGCCCGCGTGACGCAGCAGCAGCGGGTCGGTCAGCAGCCGGACGCCGTCCAGGTCGAGCACCATGCTCGCGTGCCCGAGCCACCGGAACCGCAGCGTCACGGTCGAAGGCCCTCCGCGGCGGCCCAGCGGATCAGCTGCTCGTGCACGGACTCGGCACCCACGAGGATCTCGTCGTCGCCCACCGGCTCACGCAGCTCGTCGTCCATCAGCCAGCGCGTCGGGTGCAGCACGAACGCGTGGTTCTGCGCCCCGCCGATGCCGCCGTGCGAGCCGACCTGCCCCTCGAACGCGTGCACGTGGCCGGTCTCGCCGACCGTGGAGATGAGCAGCAGGTCGCCCGTGTGCGGCAGCCGCGCGGCGCGCAGCAGGTCCGGCCGGCCGCGCGGGCCGTAGGGCAGGAGCGGGTCCTCGCCCTCCGGCTCGGCATCGTCCTGCTCGAGCAGGACGAGCCCGCGCGGCCCGATGGCGACGAGTCCGCGGTCCGCCGTGTCGACGACGACCACCCCGACGCCCGGCCGGGCCGCCAGGCCGGTGACCAGGCCCGGCCAGCGTTCCTGGAAGTCCTCGAGCGTGAGGCGCTGCGCCACCCGCGGGAACCACACCAGGCCGAGGTTGCCCGACCCGACGGTGACCACGTCCGGCAGGTCGTCCGCGTCCTGCTGCTTGGGCCGGCCCTGGTCGGGACCCAGGACGGCGGTGCCGCGGGTCAGGTTCAGCGCGCTGTTGACCAGCGCGTTCAGGGGTCCCCAGTCCTCACCGGTGCCGCTGTCGACCCCGTCCGCGCCCGGTTCGGCCATGAGGCCACGCACGGTGTCGAGGAGCGTCTCGCCACCGAGCTGCTCGTAGGTCGCGCCGAGGGCCTGCCCGTGGTCGGACAGCACCACGATCTGGTAGTCGCGCGGTGCGACGGCGATCACGCGTTCGAGCGTGCCGAGCACACGGTCCAGCCCCTCCAGCGACCGCAGCGACTCGGGCCGGGTCGGTCCGGCGTGGTGGGCGATCTCGTCGTAGTCGACGAGGTCGACGTAGATCGTCGGGTCGCCGCGCAGGAGCGCCTCGGCCACCAGTGACGTGTTCAGGTCGCGGAGCAGGACGTTGCTGATGCCGCGCAGGACGACGTACCAGCCGGCGCGCGAGATGCGCGGCTGCACGTCGCGCACGCGCTGGCGCCGCGCCTGGTAGAGCTCCTTGACCATCTCGGCGGCCGAGACCGTGACCGCACGCGCCAGGACGAACGGGCTGGCGAAGAAGCGCACGTACGCCGGTCCCGGCCCGAGGCCGCCGTCGGGGCCCTTGGTACGAGAGCGGCTCATCACGACGTACGCGGTCGTGGCGTCCCCGGAGAACATGGTCGAGATGGCCGACCCGCCGCCGGCGAGCAGCCCCTTGCCCGTCGTGAGCCGCCCCTCGACGAGCGCCGCGTCCTCCGGATGGTTGGTCACGACGAGGCGACCGAGGTCTCGGTCCCACCAGCGGAACGCCGGGATCTGACCGGAGTCGCCGTGCAGCAGGCCGGCCTGGCTCGCGGGGGTGGTCGACGGGATCCGGGCCCACCAGTCCTCGAGGACGTGGTCGCCGTTCGTGATCCAGCGCTGGATGTTCGGGGCCAGCCCCGCCTCGATGGCCTCGCGCAGCACGGGGGCCGCGACGCCGTCGAACTGCACCACGAGCATCCCGCCCCGGCGCGGCGCTCCCGCGCTGGGCTCGACGATCCCCTGGCGGCGGGCGTGCCGGCGCGCGCGGCGCACGAGGACCGAGACCACGTAGTCGCTGTCGTTCGCCCCCATGATCCAGCGACCGATCGCCATGACGACCGCGGTCAGCACCAGGACGGCGAGGACGTCCCACACGTCGTCGGCGGAGATCCCGGGGACGACCGCGAGCGCGAGCCACAGCACCGCGACCTGCGCGAGCAGGCCCAGCCCGAGGGCGAGCACGGCGCTGCCCCGCCGCGCGAGGAACCGCAGGGGCGCGCCGAGCAGCAGGTCACCGAGCGCGACGACGAACGCGGCCGCCACGATCGCGCCGGGGTTGTCGGACCGCACCCCGTCGATGAGCCACACCGCGACCGCCAGCCCCAGCGTCGTCGTCGCGAGCGTGAGGAGGGCTTCGCCGAGGTCCTGCAAGGTGGGCACCCACGCGCGCATGCGCCGGCCGGCCGGGGACGTCATCGTCGGGTTCTCTCCTCAGGACCGGGGTGGCGCCGGGCGGCGGGCGTCCGTGCCCCAGCGTGCGTTCTCGGGGATCTCGAGCTCGTCGCACAGAGCGTGCCAGACGTCGCGCGGCTCGACGTTGTCCTCGAGCGCCTGGACCGCCGTGCGCTGGTCGAGGCCGCCGAGCACGAGCTCGCGCGTCAGCTCCCGTCCGTGGGCAGCACCGAGGACCTCGTCGACCAGCTGCCAGAACTCTCGATACCGCACGAGGCACAGCCTGCCACCTGCTCAGGAGTCGGTGGTCCCCCTCGGTCCGGCGAGCGGTGTCGGGTGTGGGTGCCTGCGGACACAATGGGCCCGTGGTGCTGGAGCGCTTCTCGGACCCGACCCGGACCTGGTTCGCGGGTGCCTTCGCCGAGCCCACCGCCGCCCAGCTCGGTGCGTGGGCCGCCGTGGCGGGCGGCGACCACGCGCTGGTCGTCGCGCCCACCGGCTCCGGCAAGACGCTCGCGGCGTTCCTGTGGGCCGTGGACGGGCTGCTCACCGGCACGCCGGCCGACGACCCGGTCGAGCGGTGCCGGGTGCTCTACGTGTCTCCGCTCAAAGCCCTGGCCACCGACGTCGAACGGAACCTGCGCTCGCCGCTGGTCGGCATCCGGCAGGCGGCCCAACGGCTCGGCACGACGCTGCCGGACGTCACCGTCGGCATCCGCACCGGCGACACCCCGCCGAGCGAGCGCCGGGCCTTCGCGACGAAGCCGCCCGACATCCTCATCACGACGCCCGAGTCGCTCTACCTGGTCCTCACCTCGGGCGCACGCGCCGGGTTGGCCGGGGTGCGCACGGTGATCGTCGACGAGATCCACGCCGTGGCGGCGACGAAGCGCGGCGCGCACCTGGCCCTGTCGCTCGAACGTCTGGACGCGCTGCTGGACCGGCCGGGTGGCCCGGGCCCGGCCCAGCGGATCGGGCTGTCGGCCACCGTGCAGCCGGTCGAGGCGGTCGCCGAGTTCCTCGGCGGTGCACGCTCGGCGCAGGACGGCGGGCGTGAGGTCGTCGTGGTGCAGCCGCCGTCCACCAAGCGGATCGTGGTGGACGTCGTCGTACCGGTCCCCGACCTGGCCGACCTGCGAGCGGCGGGGACCCTGCCGGGCGACGACCTGTCGGGCGCGGCCGACGCCCCGCTCGTGCGGCCGTCGATCTGGCCGCACGTCGAGGAGCGCGTGGTCGACCTGGTCGCAGCCCACCGCTCCACGCTGGTGTTCACCAACTCACGACGGGGCGCCGAGCGGCTCACTGCTCGGATGAACGAGGTCTGGGCGGAGCGCCGGGGCGAGGACGTGCCCGACCACGGGGCCGTGTCCGCCGCCGCGGTGCCTGGCCAGTCGGGCACCGCGGTCGGGATCGACACCCGGGACGCCGCCACGATCCTGGCCCGCGCGCACCACGGGTCGATGAGCCGGGCGGAGCGGACGCGGACCGAGTCCGAGCTCAAGGCCGGCAACCTGCCGGCGGTCGTCGCGACGAGCTCGCTGGAGCTCGGCATCGACATGGGCGCCATCGACCTCGTGGTGCAGGTCGGGTCGCCGCCGAGCGTGGCCAGCGGGCTGCAACGCATCGGCCGGGCCGGGCACCAGGTCGGCGCGGTCTCGCGCGGGGTCGTCTTCCCCACGTTCCGCGGCGAGCTCGTGGCGTCGGCCGTCACCGCCGAGCGGATGCGGACCGGGACGCTCGAGCCGCTGCACGTGCCGCGCAACCCGCTCGACGTCCTCGCGCAGCAGATCGTCGCGATGGTCGCGGTGGAGGACTGGTCGCTCGACGAGCTGTCGGCCGTCGTCCGGCGCGCGGCGCCGTTCTCGGGCCTGGGCGAGGCGACGCTGCGCGCGGTGCTCGACATGCTCGCGGGCCGCTACCCGAGCGAGGAGTTCGCCGAGCTGCGACCGCGGCTGGTCTGGGACCGCGTCCGCGACGTGCTCAGCGGCCGGCCCGGAGCGCTGCGGCTGGCGGTGACCAGCGGCGGGACGATCCCCGACCGAGGGATGTACGGGGTCTTCCTCGCCGGCGGCGCCACGACGAGCGACGTACCGGTCGACGCCGAACGGACCGGCGGGGCGCTGCGCGGCGGCAAGCGGGTGGGCGAGCTCGACGAGGAGATGGTCTACGAGTCGCGGGTCGGCGACATGTTCACGCTCGGGTCGAGCACGTGGCGGATCGACGACATCACCCCCGACCGCGTGCTGGTCACGCCCGCGCCCGGTGTGCCGGGCCGCCTGCCGTTCTGGAAGGGCGACGCCCCCGGTCGGCCCGCCGAGCTCGGTCGCGCGATGGGCGGGTGGGTGCGCGAGGTGCTGGGCTCGGACGACCCCCGCGAGCGCGTCGAGGCCGCCGGGCTGGACGCCTGGGCCGCCGACAACCTGCTGACGTACCTGACCGAGCAGCAGGCGGCGACCGGCGAGGTGCCCTCGGACACCACGCTCGTGGTCGAGCGGTTCCGCGACGAGCTGGGCGACTGGCGGATCGTCGTGCACTCCCCCTACGGCGCCCGTGTGCACGCCCCGTGGGCGATCGTGCTCGGCGCCCGGCTGCGCGAGAAGTACGGCGTCGACGCGGCCGCCATGCACTCGGACGACGGCATCGTGCTGCGCCTGCCGGACATGCTCGATGCGGGCGCGTCCCTCGGTGGGCTCGGCGCCGACGACCCGTGGGCGGACGGCTCCGGGCCGGCGATCGACCTCGCGGACCTGCTGCTGGACCCCGACGAGGTGCTCGACGCGGTCCGTGCGGAGCTCGGCTCGTCGGCGATGTTCGGTGCGCGGTTCCGGGAGGCCGCCAGCCGAGCGCTGCTGCTCCCCCGCCGTCGACCCGACCGCCGCACGCCGCTGTGGCAGCAGCGGCAGCGGTCCGCCCAGCTGCTGTCGGTGGCATCGGAGTACCCCGACTTCCCCATCCTGCTCGAGGCCGTCCGCGAGTGCCTGCAGGACGACTTCGACACCGACGCGCTGACCGGGCTGATGCGCGACGTGGCCGCCCGCCGCGTCCGCGTGGTCGAGGTGACGACGAACCAGCCGTCGCCGTTCGCGCAGTCCCTCCTGTTCGGCTACACGGCGCAGTTCCTCTACGACGGCGACGCCCCGCTCGCCGAGCGGCGTGCGGCGGCCCTGACGCTCGACCCGACGCTGCTGGCCGAGCTGCTCGGGCAGGGTGGCGAGTCGCAGCTGGCCGACCTGCTCGACCCCGAGGCCGTGGTGCGCACCGAGGCGGAGCTGAGCGGGCGCGCGCCCGAGCGCCAGGCGGGTTCGCTCGAGCAGGTGGCCGACGTGGTGCGCCGGCACGGGCCGCTGACCACGGCCGAGGTGGCCGAACGGGTGCAGCCGGCTGCGGCCGGTCAGGTGCCGGACTGGTTGGGGTCGTTGGAGGCGGCCCGCCGGCTGATCCGCGTGCGGCTCGGCGGGGTGCCTCCCGAGCGGGCCGAGCAGTGGGCGGCCGTCGAGGACGCCGGGCGGCTGCGGGACGCGCTCGGCGTGGCCCTGCCGGTCGGCGTGCCCGAGGTGTTCACCGAGCTGGTGCCGGACCCGGTGGGCGACCTGCTGCGCCGGCATGCCCGCACCCGCGGACCGTTCACGGCGGCCTCGGCGGCGGCCCGCTTCGGCTGGGGCGTGGCGATCGTCACCGAGGCGCTCCGGCGGCTCGAACGCTCGGGCGTCCTCGTGCAGGGTCGGCTGCGACCCGACGTCCTGGGCGGCACCGGCGACGAGTTCTGCGACGCCGACGTGCTGCGGCAGCTGCGTCGACGGTCGCTCGCCGCGCTCCGCGCCGAGGTCGAACCCGTCGCGCCGCAGAGCCTCGGCGTCTTCCTGCCGCGGTGGCAGGGCGTCCACCCGGTCGGGCGGTCCGCGCGCGCCTCGGCCACGGGCTCGCTGCGCGGCGTCGACGGAGTGGCGCGCGTGGTCGAACAGCTCGCCGGATCGGTCATGCCGGCGTCCGCGCTCGAGACCCACGTGCTGCCCGCCCGCGTCCCCGACTACGTCCCGGCCATGCTCGACGAGCTCACCGCGGCCGGCGAGGTCGTCTGGGCCGGCCACGGCTCGCTGGCCGGGCACGACGGGCTGGTGTCGCTGCATCCCGCGTCCGTGGCCGATCTGACGCTGCCGCCTCTGAGCGCCGACGGTCCGGACCAGGACGAGCTGCACCGAGCCGTCCTGTCCGCGCTCGCCGGGGGTGGGGCGTGGTTCCTCGGCGCGCTCACCGACCGCGTCCGCGAGCTGCTGGAAGAGGCACCCACGCAGGTGGACGTCGCGACGGCGGTCTGGGACCTCGTGTGGGCCGGACACGTCACCAACGACGGTCTGGCGCCGCTGCGCGCCTGGCTCGGCACGGGGACCACGGCGCACAAGACCCGTGCCGCGACCCCGCGTGGGCGGGCGCTGCGGCCGCGACTCGGGCTGCGTGCGGCGGTCCGGGTCGGCGGCACCGAGGGCGGGTCGTCGCGCGGGACCGCGCTCGCGGCGAGCGGTGGACGGTGGTCACTGCTGCCGACGCGCGAGGCAGATCCGACGCTGCGCGCCCACGCGCTGGCAGCCCAGCTTCTCGACCGGCACGGGATCCTGACCCGCGCGGTCGCGCCGGCCGAGGGCATCGGGTCGCAGTTCGCGGACGTGTACAAGGTGCTCTCGGCGCTCGAGCAGGGCGGCCAGGTGCGTCGCGGGTACTTCGTCGAGCGCCTCGGGGGATCACAGTTCGCGCTGCCCGGGGCGGTGGACCGGCTGCGCGTCGACGCACAGGTGGTGGACCGCGCCGCCGACCCGGACGCGCGCACAGAGCCGCTCGTCGTGGTGCTCGCCGCCACGGACCCGGCCAACCCCTACGGTGCGTCGCTGCCCTGGCCCGCGACGACCGCGGACGGGGGCCACCGGCCCGGTCGCAAGGGCGGCGCGCTGGTCGTGCTGGTCGACGGCGCGCTCGTGCTCTACCTGGAGCGTGGTGGCCGCACGGTGCTCTCGTTCTCGCCCGACAGCGCCGTCCTGCTGGCCGCTGCCGACGGTCTGGCGGTCACCGTCCGCAGCCGGCACGCGGGACGGCTGACGATCGCCCGGCTCGACGGCGTCGACGTGCTCGGGGGCGGTGCGTTGCACGGCATCGTCGGCCAGGCGTTGGTCGCGGCCGGGTTCGCGCCCACCCCGCGCGGGCTGCGGCTGCCCGGTCAGTCGTGACGACGCCGTCGCCCGCGGCCATCGGGTCGCCGAGCGGACCGGCGGGTGCCCGTGCCCGAAGGTGATGTCCTGCGCCGGACCGCGGACCGTCTCGACCTCGCGCTCACCGGCCAGGTCGTCGTGCGCTGCGACCTGCGCTGGCCCACGGCCGCGACGGTCGACCTCGTCGGGACGAGCGTCCTTGGCACCCGCTCCTACGGCAAGCACCTGCTCACCCGGTTCGACGACGGCCGCACGCTGCACACCCACCTGCGCATGGACGGCTACTGGCGGGTGCACCCCACCGGGTCGCCGCAGGCGGCCGCGCGCTCGCCGCAGGTCCGTGCCGTGCTGGCGACCGAGAGGTGGACGGCGGTCGGTCATCATCTCGGCATGCTCGACGTGGTGCGCACACGGGACGAGCACACGGTGATCGGCCACCTCGGGCCGGACCTCCTCGGTGAGACGGTGGACGCCGACGAGGCCCTGCGCCGGTGGGCAGCCCGCGGGTCGACGCCCGTGGCGGAGGTCCTGCTGGACCAGCAGGTCGTTGCCGGCATCGGCACGATCTTCGCTGCCGAGTCGCTGTTCGCCGAGCGGATCTGGCCCTGGGCCGCTGCCGACTCGGTCCCGGACCCGTCACGACTGCTGGCGGTGGCGCGTCGCCAGCTCCAGCAGTCGGTCACCAGCGGTCGGCCACCCGGACGGGTGCACGGGCGGCTGCGTCAGCCGTGCGTTCGGTGCGGCACCCCGATCGCCGTCGGCCAGGCGCGCACGCCACCCATGGAGCGGCCGATCTTCTTCTGCCCGCACTGTCAGCAGCCTGCGGCCGCCTGACGCGAGAGCCGGCGCCCGAGCCGGCGCCCGAGCGCGGCCGGGAACGCGAAACGGCCCGCGGACCGTGGTCCGCGGGCCGTTCCAGCCGTCGCGCGACGCGTCGCGCGGAGAAATGAAGGGCGGCGCCCCGCTGCCGTTCCAGCCGTCGCGCGACGTGTCGCGCGGAGGAATGAAGGGCAGCACCCCGCGCCCTCGCACCCCCGAAGGAGCCGCAGGCACGCGCACCGCAGTGAGCTGTCCGACCCTGGCCGCGAGGGCCCCGATCAGATCAGCCGATCGCTGCGAGCTCCGACCGCGACCGTGCCCAGCCGCCATCGGTGGCCAGAGAGGCCGCCAGGTCCGCAGGAACCGTGTCGGGGATCAGCAGACCCTCGGCGACTGCCACGCGGTCGCTGACCTCACGCAGGACGAGCGACATGGGGACGTCCAGCGCCTCGCAGATGCTGTTCAGCAGCTCCGAGGACGCTTCCTTCTGACCCCGCTCCACCTCGCTCAGGTACCCGAGCGAGACGCGGGCCGCAGACGACACCTCACGCAGGGTGCGCCCCTGGCGCTGTCGCGCGTCCCGCAGCACATCGCCGATCTCTCGACGGAGTACAACCATCCGGGCTCCCCCTCTCGCGTCACGTGTCTCTCCCACACCGAGCGCCGCGGTCCGGATCGGACCAGGCACCACAGCACCAACGACAACTCCCGGCTGTCCCTTTGCCGGAATTGCTCCACCGTACCGTGCACCACCGACGCGCGACGGAGTCCTACGCGCCGGAGGTCGAGTGCTCATCACGGTCCTTGCAACGACCGAGGGGTTCCTCGTGTTCCCGCCTACTCACCTCATCGGCTGATAACGCCCTCAGGTTCACCCCTGGTGCCTCATGAATTCGCGGGCGAGGGCGAGGACGGCGTCGACGGCCCCCGCACGCACCACCGCCCGATCGCCGGGAAGGCGCACCGAGCGGACGGACACGCCAAGGGGCGTCGCGATCGCGACGTGCACCGTGCCGGGCGGCTGGCCGTCCTGCGGGTCGGGCCCGGCGACGCCGGTCGTCGCCAGCCCGACGTCGGCGCCGAGGCGTTCGCGCACGCCGACGGCCATCTGGCGCGCGACCTCGGGATCGACCGCCCCCCGCGCGACGAGCAGCTCCGCGTCGACCCCGAGCAGCGAGCCCTTGAGATCGGTCGCGTACGAGACGACTCCTCCGCGCAGGCTCACCGAGGCACCCGGGACGTCGACCAGGGCGGCGCATACCAGCCCACCCGTCAGCGACTCGGCGACCGCGATGGTCCAGCCGCGCGCACGCAGGTCCGCCAGCAGCTCGGCCGCGGACGCCATCGTTCAGAGTCCGGCGTAGGGCGGCCGGCTCGCGGTCCGGCGGATCTGCACGGCCGCGCGCACGTAGTCCAGGCCCGTGACCACGGTGACGACGACGGCCGCGGCCATGAAGCCTATGGCCAGCACCGTGACCCAGTCCGGGAGCACGTCGAGCGGGAGCAGGTACAGACCGATGGCGACGGACTGCAGGACCGTCTTGATCTTGCCGCCGCGGGACGCCGGCAGCACGACGTAGCGCAGCAGGAAGAACCGCATCACCGTGATACCGATCTCGCGCACCAGGATCACGACGGTGACCCACCACGGCAGGTCGCCCAGCCAGGACAGCAGCACGAGGGCGGTCCCGACCAGCAGCTTGTCCGCGATGGGGTCCAGCAGCTTGCCGATGTCAGTGATCTGTCCCGACCGGCGGGCGAGCCATCCGTCCATCCGGTCGGTCAGGGCCGCGACCACGAAGATCCCGGTCGCGATCAGGCGGCCCGAGGTGCTGTGCCCGCCGTCGGCGAGGAGCGCCCATGCGAAGAACGGCACCAGCGCAATGCGCAGCACCGTGAGCATGTTCGCCAGGTTCCAGGCGGAGGGCACGGCGTCGATCACCCGGACAGCCTAGGTGGACGACGACGATGCTCGGGGACGCGGCGCGACCCACTACAGTCCGCGTGTGACCCGCCACGCTCGCGCCGGCCGCCGCGAGCCCGTGCTGATCAGCATCGCTGTCGGCGTGCTCCTGATTGCGAGCCTGGGGGCGGCCGCGACGGCGCTGCACCCGTGGAGATCGTCACCCGAAGAGATCACCGCGGCCGTGGCGACCCCCGAGCCCGTTCTGGCAGCCCCGGACCCGACGCCCACGCCGACCCCGACGCCCGACCCCGACGCCGAGTTCACGATCGTCGCGGCCGGCGACGTCCTGCCGCACCTCCCGGTGCTGGCTGACGCGCACGCGGCCGGCGGTGGCTACGACTTCGGCCCGATGCTCGCGCCGATGAACCCGTGGGTCCAGGGCGCCGACCTGGCGATCTGCCACCAGGAGGTGCCGATCGCGCCGACCGGCACGCCGCTCAGCGGCTACCCCCTGTTCGGGACGGCATCCGAGATCGCCGAGGCGCTCAAGGCGCAGGGCTGGGACGGGTGCTCGACGGCCTCGAACCACTCCGTCGACCGCGGCTTCGCCGGGGTCACCGCGACGCTCGACGCGTTCGACGCGGCGGGTCTCGGGCACGACGGCACCGCGCGCAGCGCGGCCGAGCAGGCACAGCCACAGCTCTACCGGCTGGAGCGGGCGGGCCGGATCATCACGGTCGCGCACATCGCGGCGGCCTACGGCACCAACGGGATGCCGGTCGACGCGGACAAGCCGTGGTCGGTGAACCTGATCGACGTGCCGGCGATGGCGGCCCAGGCGGCCGCCGCCCGGGCCGCGGGCGCGGACCTGGTGATCGCGAGCGTGCACTGCTGCGTCGAGTACCAGACGGCCCCGACCGCTCAACAGGTGGCGTTCGACCAGGCGATCGCCGACACCGGCCAGTTCGACCTGCTCATCGGGCATCACGCCCACGTGCCGCAGCCGGTGGTGAAGCTGGCGGGCGGACCGCGGGGCGAGGGCATGTGGGTGGCCTACGGCCTGGGCAACTACCTGTCCAACCAGGACGGCGCGTGCTGCGTCGAGGACACCGACTCCGGCCTGCTGCTCACGGCGCACGTGACCAGCACCGGCGCGTTCCCGGCCCAGGGCATCCCCGCAGGACCCGCCCGGGTGACGGGCGTCGAGTGGACCCCGATCACCGTCGACCGCCTCGGCGGCCACCAGGTCCATGCGCTGGTCGACATCCCCGGCGGGACGGGCACGCTCGGTCCGGCCGTCGTCGCCGACCGGCTGGCACGGGTGACCGCGGCCGCCGGGGGCTCCGCGCCGCAGCGCACGACGCCGTCGGTCCCCACCGGCCCCGGCCCGGTCGTCGTGCGACGGACGGCGGGCTGACTCAGGTCGAGACGTCGCCCGGCTGCGCCGGCCCGTACAGCCACCCCTGGCCGTACCGCCAGCCGTTGCGGTGCAGGAACTCGGCCTGCTCCTCGTGCTCGATGCCCTCGGCGATGGTCACCATGGCGAGCTCGCGCGCCAGCGCCCCGAGCGCCCGGGCCACCTTGCCGGCGGTCGGGTCCTCGGGGATGCCGGACGTGAACGACATGTCCAGCTTCACGCCCGCGACGGGCAGGTCACGCAGGTAGGACAGCGGGGAGACCCCGGTGCCGAAGTCGTCGAGGAGCACCGGGACCCCGGCGGCGGACATCTGCGTCAGCTCGTGCCGGATGCGGGTGCCGGAGGCCACGAGCGAGGACTCGGTCAGCTCCACGACGACACGACCCGCGGTCAGGCGGTGGCGGGAGATCTCGCCGAGCAGCGTCGTCGCGAACTCGCCGTCGCCGAGCTGGTCGGCCGAGACGTTGACGGAGACCCAGCGGGTCCGGTCGACGGTCGATGCCACCCACTCGACCACGCGGGTGGCCACGAACTGACCGAGCGCCACCGCCATGCCGGCCTCCTGGATGTGCGGCAGGAACGCGGCGGGCAGCAGGAGTCCTCGGTGCGGGTGCTCCCAGCGCACGAGCGCCTCGTACCCGACCACGCGGGAGTCGGCGAGGTCGACGATCGGCTGGTAGTGCACGACGAGCTGGTCCTCGGCCAGCGCGACGGCGAGCTCGCGCTGCAGCTCCGAGGCGGAGCCGGCGGTCATCGACGGCTCGAACACCTCCGTGCGGCTGCGCCCCGACCCTTTGGCTCGGTAGAGCGCGGCGTCGGCGGCGGCCAGCAGGGCGGGCGCTCCCCCGGCGGCGGTCTCGGGGTCCGCCAGGGCGATGCCGATGCTCGCGGCGACCGTGAGCCGACGGCGACCGACCCGGACCGTCTCCCGCAGCCCAGCGTGCACGGCCTGCGCCACGTCGAACACCGCCCGCGCCGCGTCGAGGTCCTGCACGACCACGACGAACTCGTCGCCGCCGAGGCGCGCGACCGTGCCCCGTCGGGCGGTCGCGGCGCGCAGCACCCCGGCGACGTGCACGAGCACCTCGTCGCCGGCCGCGTGCCCGTAGCGGTCGTTGATCTCCTTGAACCCGTCGAGGTCGCAGGCCAGCACCGCAACCCGGTGCCCGACGCCCGGCTGTTCCAGCACCGACTGCAGGACCTCCTGCAGGAGCGTGCGGTTGGCGAGCCCGGTGAGCGGATCGTGCATCGCGCGGTGGGTGAGCATCTCGGCCTGCAGCCGCGACTCGGTGGAGTCCCGGACCTGCACGACGAAGTGGTCCGGCTGGCCGCTCGGCGTGCGGACCAGGGCGGCGTCGAGGGCGACCCAGACCAGGTGGCCGTCCGCACGCTGATACTTCTTCTCCAGCGAGAACCGGTGCTGGCCGCCGCCGAGGAGCCGGTCGACCTCGAGGCGTTCCGCCGGCCGGCTGTCCGGGGTGCTGAGGTCCTCCATGCGGTATCCGCGCAAGGCGCCGACCGACGTTCCCAGCAGCTCGGCGAACGCAGCGTTCGCCTCGACGATGTGCCAGTCCAGGTCCACCAGCGCCATGCCGATGGGCGCGTTCTCCATGGCGACCCGGAACTGCATCTCGCTGCGGGTCAGCGCGGCCTCCACCTCCCGACGACCGGTGACGTCCACGAGGGTGGTCAGCAGCGCGTCGCCGTCCCCGTCGCCGGCGGGCACGAGCTGGCTGGACACCTGCACCATGCGCGGCTGGGTCCCGTCGGCGCCGGCCAGCGCGACCCCGACGAGCACGTGCTCCGCGTCGCCGCCCGCGCGGGCGGCGATGGTGCGATGGCTGAGCACGGACGCGGGGTTCATCGCCAGCCCCTGCTCGTTGAGCAGGACGATCGGCAGGTCCGCGATGGTGTGCCCGATCGAGCTCGCCGCGTCGATGCCGAGGATCTCGGCCGCGCGTTCGGACATGTCGAGGACCTCACCGGCCAGCGACTGGACGAGCACGCCCTCCTTCGTCACGGACTGCAGCGCGTCGTAGCGGTGCCGCAGCTCGCGGCTCAGCGCCAGGAGCGCGTTGGCCCGCCGGACCTCGGCACGCTGCTTGCCCTGCAGGACGAGGACGGCCACCAGGGCGACGACGGCGACGACGGCGATCGCGGTGCTGACCACCTGGACGGCGCCGCCGCCGAGCGGGTTCACCGGCGGTTGCCGGACCAGGGACCGGCGTCCTCCTCCTCGGCGCCGTCGAAGTAGTCCGTGGCGACCGGTGGCTCACCCGGCAGGGCCCCGTCGGGTCCCATCGCGTAGGGGTCGGCGTCCTGCGCGGGTGCGCCGCGCAGCATCGCGAGCGTCGCGGGCAGGTCGTCGGGCTGGACCAGCACCTCGCGCGCCTTGGAACCCTCGGACGGTCCGACGATCTCGCGCGACTCCAGCAGGTCCATCAGCCGCCCGGCCTTGGCGAACCCGACCCGCAGCTTGCGCTGAAGCATCGAGGTGGACCCGAACTGCGTGGTCACCACGAGCTCCGCGGCCTGCAGCAGGAGGTCGAGGTCGTCGCCGATGTCCTCGTCCACCTGCTTCTTGACCGCGACGGCAGCGATGTCCGAGCGGTAGGTCGGCTTGAGCTGCTTCTTGACGTGCTCGACGACGGCGTGGATCTCCGACTCGGAGACCCAGGCGCCCTGCGTGCGCATCGGCTTGGCGGCACCCATCGGCAGGAACAGCGCGTCGCCCTGGCCGATGAGCTTCTCGGCGCCGGGCTGGTCCAGCACGACCCGGGAGTCCGTCAGGGAGCTCGTCGCGAAGGCCAGACGCGACGGCACGTTGGCCTTGATCAATCCGGTCACGACGTCGACGGACGGCCGCTGCGTGGCGAGCACCAGGTGGATGCCGGCGGCGCGAGCGAGCTGGGTGATGCGCTGGATCGAGGCCTCGACGTCGCGGGGGGCGACCATCATCAGGTCGGCGAGCTCGTCCACGACCACCAGGAGGTACGGGTAGGTCGCGATCTTGCGCTCGGAGCCCGGCAACGGCTTGACCTTGCCCAGACGCACGGCGGCGTTGAAGTCGTCGATGTGCTTGAACCCGAAGTTGGCCAGGTCGTCGTACCGGGCCTCCATCTCGCGCACCACCCACTCGAGGGCCTCGGCGGCCTTCTTCGGGTTCGTGATGATGGGCGTGATCAGGTGCGGGATGCCCTCGTAGACCGTCAGCTCGACGCGCTTGGGGTCGACGAGGACCATGCGGACCTCGTCGGGTGTCGCGCGCATGAGGATCGAGACGATCATCGAGTTCACGAAGCTCGACTTGCCCGCGCCGGTGGCGCCGGCCACCAGCAGGTGGGGCATCTTGGCGAGGTTGGCGGTGACGTACCCGCCCTCGACGTCCTTGCCGACCCCGATGACCATCGGGTGCTCGGTGCGCTTGGCGGCGCTGGAGCGCAGCACGTCGCCGAGCGAGACGGTCTCGCGGTCGGTGTTCGGGATCTCGATGCCGATCGCAGACTTGCCGGGGATCGGCGACAGGATCCGCACGTCGGCGCTGGCCACCGCGTACGCGATGTTCTTGCTCAGCGCCGTCACGCGCTCGACCTTGACCGCCTGGCCGAGCTCGACCTCGTACCGGGTGACCGTCGGGCCGCGCGTGAAGCCGGTGACCTTGGCGTCGATCTCGAACGACTCGAGCACCATGGTCAGCGACTCGACGACGCGGTCGTTCGCCGCGGAGCGGACCTTGTGCGGCGCGCCCTTGGTGAGCGTCTCGTCCGAGGGCAGCGTGTACAGCACGTCGCCCTCGAGCATCGGCTGCTCGCCGCGGGGCACCGGCGTGGTCTCGGGGGCCGTGATCGGCTTCTTGGCGACGCGCTCGATCGGTTCCGTCACGGGCGCGGCGTCGCGCCGACGCGCGGCCTCCGCCTCGGCCTCGGCGGCGGCGACGACGGCCGCGCGCTCGAACGCCTCGTCCCCGTCGTACTCGTCGAGCCGGGTCTCGTCCGGGTCGTCGACGGCCTCGGCCCGCTTGCGACGTCCCAGCAGCCCCCGCTTCTTGACGGGAGCCTCGGCGTCGTCGACCGCGGTGTGACCGGCGTTGATGACGAGCGGCTCGTCCAGCTCGTCCTCGGGCTCCTCGTCTCGGTGGTTCCCCGTGAGTCGGTCGTACACGCCGCGCAGCCGCGGGATCACCTGGTGCACGGGCGTCTTGGTGACCACCAGCACGCCGAAGAACGCGAGCAGGATCAGCAGGGCGACGGCCACCCCGGGCGTGAGCAGGCTGGCCAGGGGCGTGCCGATCATCAGCCCCACCACGCCGCCGGCGGACCGCAGCGCGGCGAAGTCGTCGGTGCTGGGCAGCCCGGCCCCGACCTGCAGGAGGCCGCAGACGGCGAGCGCGATCGCGGCGAGCCCGATGCCGATGCGACCGTTGGCCTCGACGCGGTCCGGGTGCCGCATGAGCCGGATGGCGAGGCCGAGCAGGACGAGCGGCACGGCCACGCCGACCTTGCCGAACGTGCCGGCCACGATGCTGTGCACGACCGTCCCCGCGGTCCCGGACAGGGCCCACCACTCCCGGGCCGCGATGACGATCGCGAGGCCCAGCAGGGTGAACGCGAGACCGTCACGACGGTGGGCGGGGTCGAGGTCCCGCGCACCGCGCCCGACGCGGCGCGCGGTGCCACCGACGAGGTGCGCGCAACCCATCCAGACACCCTTGACCATCCGGATCGGCAGCGCCTGCTTGGGCGGCGGCGGCGGGGTCTTGCGGCCCGACGGTCGCGTCGATCCACCGCCCGACCGGCCGGAGCTGGCGGTGGTCTTGCCCGCGGCGCGCGACGACGTCGACGCACCGGAACGGGCGCCTGAGGTGGACGTACGAGTCGCCATGGTCCTCAAACTAGCCGGGGGCGGCGACGGGACGGCCACCGTCGGGTGCGTGTCGGGGTACGGATCACCCGACAAGCAGCCCGATCCCCAGCGTCGCGACGCCCGCGGCCAGCGCGAACGCGCCGACGCCGAGCAGGGCGACCCATCGGCTGGGCCTCTCGCGACCGCGGCCCATCGCCGAGAAGAAGAAGCCCGCGGGCATGAGGATCGCCGCGATCAGCACGCCGGTCTGCGCGAGCCAGCGCCAGAAGCCGGTGAGCGTGGTGGCCTCCCCCAGCAGCAGGCAGACCAGGCCCAGCGTCACCAGCACGCCCGCGTGCGCGTGCCCGGCGCGGTAGAAGTTCCGCTGGAAGTCGGTGGCCGGCTCGCCGCCGGTCTGAACGCGCAGCAGGAAGGCCCCGCCCGACTCGACGGCGACGACCGTCAGAGCCACGATCCCGGCGGTCGTCCTGGCAGCGTCCGTCAGCTCGATCATGAGTGTCCCCTCGTTTCCGAACACTGTTATAGAACACCGTTCGTAAACCATCGTCAACACCTAGACTCACTCTCATGGCCCGGCCCCGCGTCCACGACGACGCCCTGCGACTCCGGCTGCTCGACGAGGCGTCGGCGCTCGTCTCGGCGACCGGCGCCGACTCCCTGACCGTCCGGGAGCTCGCGCGCCGCGCCGGGACCTCGGCGTCGGCGGTGTACTCCCTGTTCGGCGGCCGCGAGGACCTGGTCCGGGCGGTCGGCGACGAGGCGTTCACGCGGTTCGCCCGGTCCCTGAGCGCCGTCCCGCAGACCGGCGACCCGGCGGCGGACCTGCTGAGCCTCGGGCTCGCCTACCGAGAGCACGCTCTGCAGGCTCCGCACTTCTACCGGGTGATGTTCGGGGTGGCGGGCGCGGGCGCCCAGGACGGCACCCGCGGCGCAGCCACGCGGACACCGACGTTCCAGGTGCTCCGGGACGCGGTCGCGGTGGTCCTGGGTCCCGACACCGACCCGGAACCGGCGGCCGTGGGCCTGTGGGCGCTGGTGCACGGGCTCGTCGAGCTCGAGCTGGACGGTCTACTGCCCACAGACGATCCGCGTGAGCACTACGTCGCGCTGCTGCGGGCGGCCGGCCCGGGCATCCTGACGGTGCCGGGTGGCACGGTAGAGGGATGAAGGTCACCACGTCCCAGGTGCGGCGCTACCGGGTGCATGCGCAGCAGCTCGACCGGGCACCGCGCGCCGACCGGGCGCCCGGTGAGGCCGCCGTGCTCGACCTCGGCGTGCAGGACACCGGCCCGGACGGTGCGCTGTGGGCGCTGACCCTGCGGGGCGTGCCGGTCACGGCCGGCCACTGGCCGCACGAGCTCGCCCTGGCCTGGACCATGCGCGGCGCCCCGCACGCATACCGCCGGGGCGACCTGCGCGACGTCGAGCGCATGCTGCGGCCGTACTCGGAGGCCGACGCCGCCAAGCGCGTGATGAATGCGGCGGGGCCGTTGAAGGCGGCCGGCATCCCGGTCGTCGAGGCCATGGCGGCCACCGCGCGCACGATGCGCGAGGTGGTCACCGAGCCGCTGGCCAAGGGCGAGCTGTCCACCCGCATGACGGCGCAGATGCCGGACGCGTACCTGCGGTGGTGCCCCGCCTGCAACGCCACGCACATGTACGAGATGCCGTTCCGGCTCGCCGCCCTGCACGCCGGCCTCGAGCTCGAACCGGGCACCTCTCCCCCGGTGGTCCGGCGCATCCCGCACTGGCCCGCGGCCCAGGTGGGGGTGCTCGAGCGGGCCGACGAGGCCGGGGCGCCGGACCCCGTCCGCACCCTGCTGCACCTGGCCGGACCGCTGACCGCGAAGCAGGTAGGCGTCTACTTCGACGTCCCCGTGCGGGACATCCTCGCGAGGTGGCCCGCGGACGCCGTGCCGGTCGACGTCGACGGCACCGAGTCGTACCTCCTCGAGGCCGACACCGAGGCGCTACGCAGCACCACGGACGCCGGCACGGTGCGCCTGCTCGGACCGTACGACCTCTTCCTCAGCACCGGTGACCGCGACGTGGTCGTGCCCGACCGGTCGAGGCACAAGGCGCTGTGGCAGGCGATCGGACGCCCCGGAGCCGTGCTTGCGGGAGCCGAGATCGTCGGCACCTGGCGCCCGCGGGCCCGGGGCGGGACGCTCGGGCTCGAGCTCGACGAGTGGGTCCCGTGGGACGCGGCCACCCGGCGCGCGGTCGAGACCGAGCACGCGCGGCTGGCCACGTTCCGCGGGGTCGAGCCGCGTTAGGCCGAGGCCCGCGCGGCAGCCGTGTCCACGGCGGTCGGCACACCCCGTTCCAGCACGAGCAGCCGGTCTCGGCGGCCACCGGCGACCAGCCGGTCCTCGAGCGCGGTCAGCGGGTCGACGAAGTGCGCCCAGTCGGTGTGGTGGACCGGGATCACCCTCGCGGGCGCCAGCAGGTCGACCGCGGCACTGGCCAGCAGCGCGTCGAGGGTCAGCGGCTCGGCCCCGAACCGGCCGACGTTCGCCCCGCCGACGAACAGGACCGCGACGTCGATCGCAGGGAACCGGCGCGCGACGGCCGCGACCACGTCCGCCGAGGCGTTGTCGCCGGACACGTAGACGGTCGGGCTGCCGGCGGCCTGCAGGACGAAGCCCGTGACCACACCGCTGAGCGCCTCGGCACCCTCCGGTCCGTGCCGCGCGGGCACGGCCGTGACGGTCGCGCCCCCGACGCCTGTGGACTGCCAGGGGCGCAGTCCGACGACGCCCGGGAGGCGCTCCGCCGCGTCGGGGGTGGACAGGACCGTCGGGACGCCGGCGAGCAGGGCGCGGCCGGCGTCGTCGAGGTTGTCGGCGTGCTGGTCGTGGGACAGGAGCACGACATCGACCGGTCCGAGGTCGGCGAGGGCGATGCCCGGGCCGACGAGCTTGGTCAGCGTGGCGCCGCCGGCGACCCGCGGCGGGTACGTGCCGGGCCCGTCGAAGGTGGGGTCGGTCAGGACGGTCAGACCGGCGTAGGTCAGGCGCAAGGTGGGTCCGCCCACCCAGGTGGCGGTGATCGATGTGGTCATGCCTCCAGCGTCGTCGCGTCCGCGATGCGCCGCCAGTGGCCCGGTGGACACCATTCGCTAAGATCGGGCCATGCGCAGCCACGAGGTCGCCGAGGTCGCCGTGCTGGCATTCCCGGGGATCAGTCCGTTCCACCTGTCCGTGCCGTCCACGGTGCTGACCTCCAGGTCCCGCAGCGCCCCGGTCCCCCGGTACCGGGTGACGGTCTGCGCCGAGGTCCCCGGCGTGGTCCCGACCGACGCGGGCTACGACCTCGTCGTCGAGCATGGCCTGGAGGCCCTCGGGACCGCCGAGACCGTCGTCGTCCCCAGCTGGGACACCGATCGGGAACCGTCCGGAGCGCTCCTCGCCGCCGTCCGGTCGGCGCACGCCCGCGGGGCGCGGGTCGTCGGGCTCTGCCTGGGCTCGTTCGTCGTCGCGGCGGCGGGGCTGGTCGACGGTCGCGAGGTCGCGACGCACTGGTCGGCCGCGCCGGAGCTGGCCCGGCGCACCCCGGCGGCGACCGTGCGGTCGGACGTCCTGTGGTGCGACCTCGGCGACGTGGTCACCTCGGCCGGCGTCGCGGCGGCGCTGGACTGCTGCCTGCACGTGGTCCGCACCGACCACGGCGCCGCCTATGCCGCCGACCTCGCCCGGAGCCTGGTCCTCGCACCGCACCGCGACGGGAGCCAGGCCCAGTACATCCCCGCCCCGGTGGCGCGCACCGAGGACGGCGACGCCGTCGAGACCGCGATCGCCTGGGCGATCGCGCGCCTCGACCAGCCCCTCGACCTGGACACCTGGGCGGCGAGCGTGCACCAGTCGCGACGCACGTTCACGCGCCGGTTCCGCGCCCGGACCGGCGCTAGTCCCGCGCAGTGGCTCCTGCGGCAGCGGCTCGTGCACGCGCGGGTGCTCCTCGAGTCCACCGACCAGCCGGTCGAGCACGTCGCCACGGCGTCCGGGTTCGGCTCTTCCGCGGCGCTGCGCCAGCACTTCGCGCGCGAGTTCCGCACCAGCCCGCGACGGCACCGGGCGGCGTTCCGGCCGTGAGCGCGGATGTGGGTGGTCGCTCGTAGGGTTGCCGGATGAGCAAGCGCGGCTGGATCCTGCTGTTGTCCGTCGGCGTCATCTGGGGCATCCCGTACCTGCTCATCAAGATCGCCGTGGGAGAGGTCTCGCCGGCCACGGTGGTCTTCGTCCGGACGGGGCTCGGCGCGCTCCTCCTCCTGCCGTTCGCCCTGCGCTCCGGGGGCGTGCGCGTGCTGCGCGCGCACTGGCGTCCGCTCCTGGCGTTCGCCGCCCTCGAGATCATCGGCCCGTGGATCCTGCTGTCCAACGCGGAGACCACCCTGGCCAGCTCGACCACCGGGCTCCTGATCGCGACGGTGCCGATCATCGCAGTCGTGCTCGGGCGGCTCGTCGGTGACCGGCGGCCGGTCGCGGCCGTGCGGTGGATCGGGCTGCTCGTCGGCCTCCTGGGCGTCGGCCTGCTGCTCGGGCCGGGCGAGTCGAGCGGCGGGAGCCCGTGGTCCGTGGCCCAGGTCCTGCTCGCGGCCGTCGGCTACGCGAGCGCGCCGATGATCGCCGACCTGTTCCTGCGCGACGTGCCGGCGATCCCGCTGACCGCGACGTGCCTGGGCGTCACCGCGCTGTTCTACCTGCCGGTCGTGCTGGTCACGGGGCCGCACCCCATGCCGGCCCTGGACGGGGTGCTCGCGCTCGTGGCCCTCGGCGCCGTCTGCACGGCGCTCGCGTTCGTGCTGTTCTTCCGCCTGATCGTCGAGGTCGGCGCGGCCCGCTCGACGCTCGTCGCCTACCTCAACCCGGTCGTCGCCGTCGCGCTCGGCGCCCTCGTCCTGGACGAGGCTGTGACGATCGCGGTCGTCGCGGCCACCGCGCTCATCCTCGTCGGATCGGCCGCGGCCTCGCGCCGGTCGCTCGATCCGGACGCGGGGGCGAGAACGGACCACGCGCCGGCGAGAGCGAGCGACGCGGAGCTGATGGACGTCGACGACCTCGCCGTGCCCGCGGACGGCGTCCCACCGGCCTGACCGCACACGGAACGGCTCCGACCCGCGGGTCGGAGCCGTTCGGTCACGAGCGCCTCAGGCCTCGACGACCACCGGGATGATCATCGGGCGGCGGCGCAGCCGGTTGGACACCCAGCGGCCGACCACGCGTCGCATGATCTGCTGCAGGGAGTGGGCGTCGGAGTTGCCGTTGCGCGCCGCCTCCTCGAGGGCCGCCGTGAGCTCGGGAAGGATGTCGTCGAACACCGCATCCTGCTCCGCGAACCCGCGGGCGTGGATCTGCGGGCCGGCCAGCACCTTGCCGTCGGCGGAGCTGACCACGGCGAAGATCGAGATGAAGCCCTCGTCGCCCAGGATCCGGCGGTCCTTCAGCTCGACCTCCGTGATCTCGCCGACGCTCGACCCGTCGACGTAGACGTAACCGCACGGCACGGCGCCGACGATGCTCGCCCGGCCGTTGAACAGGTCGACCACGATGCCGTCCTCGGCGAGCACCACCCGGTCCGCGGGGACACCGGTCTGCACCGCCAGCGCGGCGTTGGCCACGAGGTGCCGGATCTCGCCGTGCACGGGCATGACGTTGCGCGGCTTGAGGATGTTGTAGCAGTACAGGAGCTCGCCGGCGCTGGCGTGCCCGGAGACGTGCACCTTGGCGTTGCCCGAGTGCACGACCCGGGCGCCGAGCCGGGTCAGGCCGTTGATCACGCGGAAGACGGCGTTCTCGTTCCCGGGGATCAGCGACGACGCCATGATGACGGTGTCGCCGGGTCCGACGGACACCTTGTGGTCGTTGTTCGCGATCCGCGACAGGGCAGCCATCGGCTCACCCTGCGAGCCGGTGCACATGAGCACGATCTCGTCGTCGCGCAGCTGGTCGACCTGCTTGAGGTCGATGAGGACGCCGTCGGGCACGTTGAGGTAGCCCAGGTCGGCGGCGATCCCCATGTTGCGCACCATCGAGCGGCCGACCAGCGCGACCCGACGGTTGTGCGTGTAGGCGGCGTCGAGGACCTGCTGGACGCGGTGCACGTGCGAGGCGAACGACGCGACGATGATCCGCTTGGTGGAGTCGGCGAACACCTGGTCCAGGACCGGCCCGATCCCGCGCTCGGGCGAGACGAAACCGGGCACCTCGGCGTTGGTGGAGTCGACCATGAACAGGTCGACGCCCTTCTCGCCCAGGCGGGCGAACGCGCGCAGGTCGGTGATCCGGCCGTCCATCGGCAGCTGGTCCATCTTGAAGTCGCCGGTGTGCAGCACGGTGCCGGCACCGGTGGTCACCGCCACCGCGAGCGCATCGGGGATCGAGTGGTTCACGGCGATGAACTCGCACTCGAAGGACCCGAACGTCGAGGTGTCGCCCTCGGCCACCACGCGGGTGACCGGCTGGATGCGGTGCTCCTTGAGCTTGGCCTCGATGAACGCGAGCGTCAGGCGGGAGCCGACCAGCGGGATGTCGCGGCGCAGGCGCAGCAGGTACGGGACGGCACCGATGTGGTCCTCGTGACCGTGCGTCAGGACGATCGCCTCGATGTCGTCGAGACGGTCCTTGATGTACTCGAAGTCGGGCAGGATCAGGTCGACGCCGGGCTGGTGGTCCTCGGGGAACAGGACGCCGCAGTCGATGACGAGCAGCCGGCCGGCGTACTCGAGGACGGCCATGTTGCGGCCGACCTCACCGAGCCCTCCCAACGCGACGACGCGCAGGGCGCCGCTGGGCAGAGCCGGCGGCATGGTGAGCTCGGGGTGCGGGTGACTCATGTGTCTCCTGGTGGGATCAGTGCACCGCGACGTCGAGCAGCCCGGCGGCACGGAGGCCGTCACGGATCTGCGCGAGCTCGTCGTCGGACGCGGGGACGAGCGGGAGGCGCACCGTGCGCTCGGGCACGAGGCCCAGCACCTGGAGCGCGGCCTTCGCGGCGACGGCCTGGAAGCCGGCACCGTTGAGTGCGTCGATCGCGGGAATGATCGATCGGAAGATCCGGAGCGCCTGGGCGTGGTCGCCGGCGTCGAACGCGCGGACGGTGTCCGCGAGCTGACGACCGGCTACGTGCCCGGTGACGCTGACGATGCCCACGGCGCCGTGCGCCAGCAGGGTGAGCAGGGCGCTGTCGTCGCCCGAGTACCAGGCCAGCCCGGTGCGCTCGATGGCCTTCGCCGCAGCGAAGATGTCGCCCGATGCGTCCTTCATCGCGACGATCCGGTCGTGCTGCGCGAGCGCGTCGATGGTTGACGCCGCGAACCGGACGCCGGTGCGACCGGGCACGTCGTAGAGCATGACCGGCAGGTCGGTGGCGTCGGCGACCGCCTCGACGTGCCTGCGCACGCCCTCCTGGGACGGCCGCGAGTAGTACGGGCTGACGACGAGCAGGCCGTGCGCACCGGCATCGGCGGCCTGCTCGGCCATCCGGACCGCGTGCGCGGTGTCGTTCGAGCCGGCGCCCGCGACGATCCAGGCGTCGTCGCCGACGGCCGCGACGACGGCGGCCACCAGCTCGGCCTTCTCGGGCGCGTGCGTGGTCGACGCCTCGCCGGTGGTGCCGTTGAGCACCAGGCCGTCGTGCCCTGCCGCGACGAGGTGGCGCGCGAGCTGCACGGCGGTGTCGAGGTCGACCTCGCCGTCCGCCGTGAAGGGGGTGACCATCGCGGTGAGCACGGACCCGAACGGGCGGGCGGGCGTGGCGGGACGCGGCATGGGGCCACGGTACCGCTCCCGGTGAGCCGTCGTCGTTGCCGGTCAGGGACGCGTCAGGACTCCGGCGGCGAGAGCAGCGGCGCCGGCTCGGTGGTGACGAGCCGCACGACGTCCGGACCCGCGAGCGTCGCCTCCCCCGTGACCCGCCAGCCGACGAGGTCCCCGGGGGGCAGCTCGGACCGGCGGGCGCGGACGGTCCACGGTCGGTCGGCCGGCTGGTGCGCGGTGAGCAGGTCGGGCTGCCCCTCGACCGGCGCCGTGCTCTGCACCGCCACGTCCAGCTCGACGAGGTCCGGCCCCTGGTCGCGGACGGCCTGGATGACGCCGACGACCGCGGTGCGGTTCTTCCGGGCAGCGACCACGCTCAACCCGTCGTGCTCGCGTAGAGGTCCTTCAGGCTCTGCGCCTGCTGGACCAGCTGGTTCCCGTCGGTGATCAGGCCGTCGATCAGGGCCTGGATCGCGGCCGTGCCGCCGGTCGGCGGCGTCGCGGAGCTGACCCGCACCGAGACGGTCATCGAGGCGCCGGACGCAGAGATCGCTGACAGGGCCACGCCGGTGTCGGCGTTGGCGAACGACTTGGTGCTCGGCGTCGTCGACCCGTCGACCTTCACGACACCGGCCGAACCCGGGAACGGGTCGCCCGTGTCACCGCCGTTGTGGTTGAGCTCGATGTCCCGCTTGCCGTCGGCCTGCACCAGCCCGACCTTGTAGTGGTTCTCGTCGGTGTTGCCCGGCATCGAGTCGTCGATGTGCCAGAGCAGGAGCCCGAACCCGGGCAGCGCGGCGTCGTAGCCGTCAGCCTGCCGGTTCTCGAGCAGGAAGTACTCCGACCCGCCTGCCCCGTCCTTCCACAGCCGGAAGACCGTGTGCGAGGTCTCGACCGCGGGCACGGTCACCGGCCCGTCGGCGGTGACGTTCGTCGTCGTGACCCAACCCTGGTTCGACTTGCACCACGCGCTCGGGTGAGCCGGCTGCTCGCCCGGCACGGCGCCGTTCCAAGAGCCGCCGGACATCAGGCACCAGTCGCCGATGCCGCCGGAGGAGTAGTCCGTGTCGTACAGGTCGGGGAAGCCGTACAGCAGGTGTCCCAGCTCGTGCGCGCTGACGCCGATCTTGGCGTCCTCGGGGATGGTCAGGTAGCCGTAGATCTTGCTCGAGTCGGCCTTGTAGGCGGTCGCCAGCGTCGACTTGTGCGACCAGATGTCCCCGAGCGCACCCGTCTCCTCGGCGCCCTGGCCGGCGTGGACGACGATGAACGCGTCGACGAACCCGTTGTGGTCGTTGTCGTACGGCGTGAAGTCGACGTCCTTGTTCGCGGCAACGGCCGCGTCGTGCGCCAGGGTGGGCGTGCGGAACGGCGTGCCGTTCTTGCCGACGCCGGAGCCGTTCGCGGCGTACCAGGCGAGCGTGTGGGGCATCCGGTAGGGGCCGACGACCACGCCGTCCAGCTGGATCAGGCCGTTCGTCACCTCGGTGTAGTACTCCTTGACACTCCCGTGCGGCATGGCGCCGGAGGAGAAGAACAGCCTCTCCATCTGCGCCTTCGTCGTCGTCAGGTGCTTGTCGGAGAAGTCGACCAGGACCACGGCCACGCGCACCGTGCCGCGCAGCGGGGCACGGTCACCGGCGGCGCTGCGGATCGCCATGAGCGGCGTGCCCACCGGGAAGTCCTCCGGCGGCACGATGACGCCGTCGTTGAAGCCGACCGGTCGCGGGTCCCGCTCGATGCGCAGGAACGGCGCTGCGCCGTCGGTGAGCGCGGCCGCCTCGTTCGCGCCCTCGAGCGCCCTGGCCCACTGGGCGCGAAGCTGGGGGCTCGGCGGGACCGCGCAGGTCTGGTGCAGCTGATCGTGGGTGAACATCGTCGTGTCTCCCTGCATCGTGGCCGCGTCCCGTCCGACGAGGTCCCTGCTCACATGAGCCTCCCGCGATGCCCTCAGATACGCCAGAGGCGCGGCAGAACTCAGCGACGCACGTAGGACTCGAACCGGTACCGCGTGCCGCCGGCGGTCGAGGTGAGCCAGGTGTCGTCCGGCTCGGTGCGCTTCCAGTCGAGCCGGTCGAGCGTCGGCGCGCGCGTGTCGCCGCCGACGTCGAGGGAGACCAGGGTGCGTTCCACGCGGTGGGCCAGCGGAAGGAAGAGCGCGTAGATCTCGCCGCCCCCCACGACCCACGCGTCCCGGTTCTCGACGAGCCGCAGGGCCTCCTCGAGATCGTGCGCGACGAGCGCGCCCGCGGCCTCGAACAACGGGTCGCGGGTGAGCACGATGTTGTCCCGGTCGGGCAGCGGACGGAACCGCGGCGGCAGTGAGTCCCACGTGCCGCGGCCCATGATGACCGGGTGACCGCGGGTCAGGTCCCGGAAGTGGGCCATGTCCTCGGGCACGTGCCACGGCAGCGTGCCGTCGCGGCCGATGATCCCCGTGGGCGTCTGGGCCCAGATCAGGGTGATCGTCACACGGCCACCGGGGCCTTGATGGCGGGATGGTGCTGGTAGTCGACCACCTCGATGTCCTCGAAGGAGTAGTCGAAGATCGACGCCGCCTTGCGCAGGTTCAGCCGCGGCGCCGGGAAGGGGTCCCTGCTGAGCTGCTCGCGCACCTGGTCGACGTGGTTGTCGTAGATGTGGCAGTCGCCGCCCGTCCACACGAAGTCGCCCACCTCGAGGTCGGCCTGCTGGGCGACCATGTGCGTGAGCAGGGCGTAGGAGGCGATGTTGAACGGGACGCCGAGGAACAGGTCCGCCGACCGCTGGTACAGCTGGCAGGAGAGCCGGCCGTCGGCGACGTAGAACTGGAAGAAAGCGTGGCAGGGCGCCAGGGCCATCGAGGGGATGTCCGCGACGTTCCAGGCCGAGACGATGTGCCGCCGCGAGTCGGGGTCGCGGCGCAGGTTCTCCATGAGCTGCGTGATCTGGTCGATGTGCCCGCCGTCCGGCGTCGGCCAGCTGCGCCACTGCACCCCGTAGACCGGGCCGAGCTCGCCGTCCGGGGCGGCCCACTCGTCCCAGATGGTGACCTTGTTCTCGTGCAGCCAGGCGATGTTGGACTCGCCGCGCAGGAACCAGAGCAGCTCGTAGGCGATCGAACGCAGGTGCACGCGCTTCGTCGTGACCAGCGGGAACCCCTGCGAGAGGTCGAACCGCATCTGGTGACCGAACACGCTCCGGGTGCCCGTCCCCGTCCGGTCCGCCTTCGGGGTGCCCGTCTCCAGGACGAGTCGGAGAAGGTCCTCGTACGGCGTCTCGATCATGGGGGCCATGGTAGGTCGTGGATCCGTCCCACGTACGAGAAGAGAGGTGGTGCGACGCCGCCCGGGGCGCGAGACTGCGGACATGACGCCCTCACTACCGCCCACCGTCGCCGCGCACGTCCCCACCGGGATACTCATTGACGGGGCCTGGCGCCCGGCGGCGAGCGGGAAGACGTTCACCGTCTTCGACCCGGGGACCACGGAGGACCTGTTCGACGTCGCCGACGCGGGTTCGGACGACGCGCTCGACGCACTGACGGCCGCGTCGAACGCCTTCCCGGCCTGGCGTGCGACCGCGCCGCGGGTGCGGTCCGAGCTGCTGCGCGCGGTCTTCGAGACGATCACCGCGCGGACCGAGGACATCGCCGCCCTGGTCACGGCCGAGGGCGGCAAGCCGTTGGCCGAGTCCCGCGCCGAGGTGGCCTACGGCGCCGACTACATCCGGTGGTACGCCGAGCAGGCCGTCCGGTTCGAAGGTCTCGCCCGGCGCGCCCCGTCCGGGGCGAACCACCAGCTGGTCCTGCGGCGCGCGGTCGGGCCGGCCCTGCTGATCACGCCGTGGAACTTCCCGATCGCGATGATCGCGCGCAAGGTGGCCCCCGCGCTGGCCGCGGGGTGCACGGTCGTCATCAAGCCCGCTCAGCTGACCCCGCTGACCACCGCCTACGTCGCGGAGATCGTCCGCGAGGAGCTGGAAGCCCGTGGCCTGCCCACCGGCGTGATCAACGTGGTGCCCTCGGCGTCCGCGCGCAGCATCTCCGGGCCCCTGCTGTCCGACCCGCGCCTGCGCAAGCTGTCGTTCACCGGGTCCACCGAGGTGGGCTCCGCGCTCCTGAAGGCGTCGGCGGACACCGTCCTGCGCACGTCCATGGAGCTCGGGGGCAACGCGCCGTTCCTCGTCTTCGAGGACGCCGACATCGACGCCGCCGTCACCGGCGCCGTGCAGGCCAAGATGCGCAACGCCGGCCAGACCTGCGTCGCCGCCAACCGGTTCCTCGTGCACGCGTCCGTGGCGGAGGAGTTCACCGCCGGGCTGACCGCCGCGTTCGACAAGCTCGTCGTCGGGCACGGCGCCGACGAAGGCGTCACCGTCGGACCCCTCATCGACGAAGCGGCGGTCGACCGGGTCGAGGAGGTCGTCGCCGAGGCGGTCGGCGGCGGCGCGCGCGTGCGGATCGGCGCCGACCGGCCGAACCGCCCCGGCTACTTCTACGCTCCGACCGTCCTGGACCGCGTGTCTGCCGATCTTCGGGTGATCACCGAGGAGACGTTCGGTCCGGTCGCTCCCGTGGTGACGTTCGGCTCCGAGGAGGAGGGCGTCGCCCTGGCGAACTCCACGCCGTTCGGGCTGGTGGCCTACGCCTACACGCGCGACATCGCCCGCGTCATGCGGCTGGCGGAGTCCGTCGACACCGGGATGCTCGGCGTGAACCGAGGCCTGGTCTCCGACGCGAGCGCACCCTTCGGCGGCGTGAAGTCGTCCGGGCTGGGCCGCGAGGGCGGCGAGGCGGGCATCGAGGAGTACCTCGACAGCGTGTATGTCGCGATCTGAGGCGCCCGACGAGCGCGACGTCCCTGCGCGCGCGGCGATCCGGCAGGCCGTCTCCGTCTCGCTGGCCACGGGCCTGTACGGCGTCTCGTTCGGCGCGCTCGCGGTCGCGGCGGGCCTGTCCGTGCCGCAGGCCATGGCGCTCAGCCTGCTGATGTTCTCGGGCGGCTCCCAGTTCGCGTTCATCGGCGTTGTCGGTGCGGGCGGCCTGGCCGGGGCCGCGATCGCGACTGCCGGGCTCCTCGGCGTCCGCAACGGGCTGTACGGACCGCAGGTGTCGCCGCTGCTCGGGGTGCGCGGCTGGCGTCGGCCGCTCGCAGCGCAGCTGACCATCGACGAGTCGACCGCGGTGGCGACGGCTCAACGAGAGCGACGGGCCGCCCGCATCGGCTTCTGGTGGACCGGCGTCGGCGTCTTCGTCCTGTGGAACGCGTTCACGCTGGCCGGCGCCCTCGTCGGCGACGCCCTGGGCGATCCGCGGAAGTACGGTCTGGACGCCGCCGCGGCCGCCGCGTTCCTCGGCCTGGTCTGGCCGCGCGTCACCGGGCCGAACGCCCGCCACGCGCAGCTGGTCGCGGCGGGTTCCGTGCTCGTCGCGCTCGCGGTCACCCCGTTCGTGCCCGCGGGGATCCCGGTGCTGCTCGCCGCGATCGTCGCCATCCTGGCCGGTCTGCTCACGTCGCCGCCGACGCCCGTCAAGACGCAGGAGGCGGCTGCATGAGCCCCGCCGTCACGTGGGTCGCGCTCGTCGTCGCCAGCGCCGTGTGCTTCGGCCTGAAGCTGGCCGGCCACCTCGTGCCCGAGCACTGGCTCGCCCAGCCGCGCGTCGCCCGGACCGCGGCGCTGGTCACCGTCGCGCTGCTGTCCGCACTGGTCGCCGTCCAGGCGTTCACCACCGGCCGCAGCATCGTGATCGACGCCCGGCTGCCGGCGGTGCTCGTCGCCGCGATCGCGCTGGCCCTGCGCGCCCCGTTCATCGTCGTGGTGCTGCTGGCCGCACTGACCGCAGCCGGCCTGCGCGCGCTCGGGATGCCCTGAGCCGGTTAGGGTGACCGGGCCCACCACCCGAGGAGAAGGCAAGCGCGATGCCGCTGTTCACCGAGAACGCCGACGTGTCGGTCCGGCCGGCGGTCCGCGGCGACGAGCACGCGATCGCCCGCATCCAGCTGGACGCCTGGCGGGTGTCGCACGCGGACGTCCTGGCAGGAGCGCTCGACCTGCTCGACGAGGCCGCGATCGAGGCGCAGTGGGCCTCTGCCGTGGCGACTCCCCCGGGCGCCGGCTTCCGGGTGCTGGTCGCGTGCGACGGTCCGACGGTGGTCGGCGTGGTGTCGTTGGCCCCCGTTCCCGCCCCGGAGGGCAGGCCCTTCGACGCGCCGGGCGGCGCGATCCTCACGCTCGAGGTCGAGCCCTCGCAGCAGCGCAGCGGCCACGGGTCCCGGCTGCTGGCGGCCGCCGTCGACACGCTGCGGCAGGACGGCGCGGACCAGGTGCACACCTGGGTCCTGGACGGCGACAGCGCCCGTGCCCAGTTCCTCGCGTCCTCGGGCCTGGGTCCCGACGACGTCGCCCGCGAGCTGGCCTCGGGCGCGCTGCCCGACGGCACGCCGCGCGTGGTCGCCGAACACCGGTGGTCGGCCTCGATCTGAGCGGTCAGAGGTGCCGGGCGAAGAACCGGACCGCGCTTTCGGCCTCGAACCGCGGCAGATCCTTGTGCCGTCCCGAGTTCACGTGCAACGACTTCTCGCTCGAGGCGAAGGCATCGAACAGCGCAAGACCGTCCTGGCGCGAGATGTGCTCGTCGTCCCACTGCAGGTCGAACTCGATCGGGATGGTGATCTTCTTCGCGTGCTCGACGAGCTCGTCGGGCCAGTGCTGGCCGAAGACGGCGGCAGTGATCCGAGGTTCGGCGGCCACCAGGGGGACGCCGATCGCCGTTCCCATGTTGATGCCCCAGTAGCCGACCGGACCGCCGGTCCCGATCTCCGCCAGCTGCTGGAGCTCGTCCAGGGCCGCGCGATACTCGGGCACAGCGAGCTCCGCCAGGTAGGTGTTGTACCGGACGACGATCGGGCCTTCCGGCTCGCCGGCCGCCCGCGCCCGGAACAGATCGGCGATCTCCGCCTCGTCGTGCGCCGAGGGCGGCCTCTCGCCGTGACCGGGGGCGTCGAGGACGGCGACGTGAAAGCCGCAGCCGGTCACCAGGAGGCGGGCACGGCCGACCATCGCCGGGTGCAGCTTGTGGTTGCCGCCGCCATGTCCCATGAGGACCAGCGGGGCGCGGACGTCGGCCTCCGGCGACCAGAGCACGCCGGGAACGTCGTTCACCGTGAACGAGCGCTGCACCACGCCGTTCGTCGTCGACGCGGCCGTGAGATGGAGCATGGAGCACATGGGTCATGCCTTTCGAGAGGGCCTGGCGTCTCGGCGCTCCCGGCGACCTCTATGTCGATCGTCCCGTCATGGCGGGCAGGGGGAGCACCCACGGGGGTACGGCGGTCATGGGTCCCACCTCCTGCTGCGACGTCACGGGCAACGCGAAGCTATCAGGCACGTCGCGGAACGGCCGATGCCTTTTCCGACCGTCTCCGAGCGGGACTCAGGTCGGTTGTGCTGGACCCTTGTGGAGCCGGCTGGCCGTGCGCAGAGACTCCCGCGCACGGCGCCGGTCCCCCGCCGCGTCGTAGGCGAACGCCAGGTGGTACCAGGAGCGCCAGTCGTCGGGCTCGGCCTCCGCCAGCTCGCGCGCCGGACCGAACGCCTCCCGCGCGGCCGCTCGGTCGATCCGGCCCCCCGGCGAGCGCGGCAGGTCGTCGACCGGCAGCTCGTCGGCGGCGGCGAGCTCGTCGGCCATCCGCTGCACGTCGACGGCGAGCGACCACTCGCGGAACACCAGCCAGACGACGACGACGGGCAGCACCCAGAACGCGATGCCGAGCACGATCCCGACTGGCTCGCCGGTCCGGATCAGGGCCGTGGCGCGGGCGGCGACGAGCCACACGTACAGGCCGAGCAGGGCGGTCAGGAGGACGGCGCCGGCGACCGCGCGGGCTCGCGAGCTCACGGCTCAGGCCAGGTCGAGCAGGTGCTCGAGGCCGACGGTCAGCCCGGGGCGGCCACCCACCTGCCGAACGCCCAGCAGCACACCAGGCATGAAGCTCACCCGGTCGAACGAGTCCGTACGGATCGTCAGCTGTTCACCCGCGTTGCCCAGCAGGATCTCCTCGTGCGCCACCAGCCCACGCAGCCGCACGGAGTGCACCGGGATGCCGTCGACGGAGGCCCCACGGGCACCGTCGAGGGCCTCGCTCGTCGCGTCGGGGACCGGGCCCAGACCGGCCGCGGCGCGAGCCGCGGCGACCGCGGCTGCCGTGTGCCGGGCGGTGCCCGACGGGGCGTCGATCTTGTCCGGGTGGTGCAGCTCGATGATCTCGACGGACTCGAACCACGGGGCGGCCTTGGCCGCGAACGCCATGGCCAGGACCGCACCCAGCGCGAAGTTCGGTGCGACCAGGACGCCGACGCCGGGCCGGTCGGCCAGGTGGTCGCGCACGCGGGCCAGCGACGCGTCGGTCCAGCCCGTGGTGCCGACGACGACGTGCACGCCCGCGTCGACGAGCGCGTGCACGTTGCCCTCGGTCACGGCGGGGACGGTGAAGTCGACCGCCACATCGGCGTCGGCGGCGCCCGCCAGGTCGTCTCCGACGTCGAGCGCGGCGACGAGCTCGAGGTCGGCGGCTCCCTCGACGGCCCGGACGACCGTCTGTCCCATGCGGCCCGCCGCACCCAGCACGGCGACCTTGATGCGTTCGCTCACGGGGTGGAACCCTATCCGGCGAGGAGCGCCTCGACGCCCTCCGCGAGCCGCCGCAGCTCCTCGGGCTCGAACCCGGTGAACCGTTCGACCTCGCGGGGTGGGTACCCGGCGCGCACGTACCACTGCAGGGCCGCGACGACCGCGTCGGGTCCCACGACGCCGGGTCCGACGGCCTCGCGCACGAACGACGAGAACCGCACGGCGGCGAGGTACTCCATCGGCGGGACGCCCAGGTGCGCGATCGACCACCGGTACAGCTCCGTGACCGTGCAGCCGGCACCGCGGGCCAGGTCCGAGGACCGGACCAGCCCGCCGGCGTCGTCGATCGCCTGCACCACGCCGGCGAACCGGTCGAGCTCGTCGGACCCCTGCCGCGCGAGGGCGCCGACCGTCTCCGTGACGAGTCCGACGGCGGCCGCGTCCGACCCGTCGGCCAGCAGCCTCTCGGTGGCGGCCTGCATGCCCGAGCCGAGGATCGCGTCGACCCCGAGCCAGTCGTCTGTGAGAAGCGTGCCGAGCCGGGCGCCCGCCAGCGGATGCAGCTGGAGGCCGAGCCGGACGGCGCCGGCCGCGCTCTGCCGGACGACCGCACGGGTGGTCAGGCCGCGGACCCCGGAGACGTCGGGCTCACGCGTGCCGCCCAGCGGATCGGCGCGCACGCACGGTCCGCCCAGCACGATCTGCAGCAGCCCTCGACCGTCCGGGAGCAGCACCTCTCGGCCCGCGATCTCGTCGCGCACCACCCACGCGTGCTCCACGAGGTCACGGGCGGAGTGCGTCTCGAACCGCTGGTAGCGCGCCTGGGCGATGGGCATGCTCCATCATCGCCCCAGCGGGCTCGCTCCGGGGGCCGGAGCCGGGCGTGATCACCAGTCGTGCATCGACCCGTCGGACAGCCGGTTGATGGGCAGGTAGGCCGCCGTGTACGGGTGCCCGGCCGCCACGTCGTCGTCGTACACCACGCCCAGCCCCGGACCCTCGCCCGGGACGAGCAGCCCGCCCTCGAACCGCACCTGCGAGCGGAAGACCTCGTCCGTCGCGGCGCTGTGGGTCATGTACTCCTGGATGCCGAAGTTCGGGATGGCGACGCCCAGGTGCAAGGAGGCGGCCAGGCCGACCGGGGAGATGTCCGTGGGGCCGTGCACGCCGGACTTGATCTGGTAGACGCCGGCGTAGTCCAGGATCCGCCGCAGGGCCGTGATGCCGCCGGCGTGCGTGACGGGCGAGCGGACGTAGTCGATCAGCTGCTCCTCGAACAGCTCGCGGTAGTCCCAGATGGTGTTGAACACCTCGCCGATGGCCAGCGGGGTCGTCGTGTGCTCGCGGACCCGGCGCAGCGCGGCCGTGTTCTCCGCCGGGGTCACGTCCTCCAGCCAGAACAGGTCGAAGGGTTCGAGCGACTTGCCCAGCTTGGCGGCCTGGATGGGCGTGAGCCGGTGGTGCGCGTCGTGCAGGAGGGGCAGCTCGGCACCGAACTCACCCCGGACGGCCTCGAACACGCCGGGGACGTGGCGCAGGTACGCGCGGGTGTCCCAGACCTCCTCGACGGGCGCCGCGGACCGGCGGGCGGGCTCGTGGTCGTAGCGGCCGGCACCGTCCGCCGCGCTGGACGCCACCCCGTAGACCGTGCCGAGCCCCGGGATGCCCGACTGGATCCGGATGGCGCGGAATCCCTGCTCCAGGTGGTCGCGCACCGAGTCGAACAGCTCCGGCAGGTCGGCGCCGCTCGCGTGCCCGTAGGCGAGCGCCCCGGTCCGGCTGCGGCCGCCGAGCAGCTGGTACAGCGGCATGCCGGCGGCGCGTGCCTTGATGTCCCACAGCGCCGTGTCGACGGCCGCGATCGACGCCATGGTCACCGGTCCCCGCCGCCAGTACGCACCCCGGTACAGGAACTGCCACATGTCCTCGATGCGGTGCGCGTCCTTGCCGATGAGCAGCGGCACCACGTGCTCGGCCAGGTACGCGACGACGGCGAGCTCGCGACCGTTGAGCGTGGCGTCGCCGAGCCCGACGACGCCGTCGTCGGTGGTCAGGCGCAGGGTGACGAAGTTGCGGCCGGGGCTCGAGACGAGCACCTCGGCGGACGTGATGAGCACGGTCAGAGCCTTTCGAGTCGGGTCGCGAGCGGGTCGATCAGGATGTCGGGGCCGTCGATCGCTGCCAGGACGGCCCCGGCCCTCGCCCTCGGGTCGAGCATCCCCCGTATCGCGTCGGCGAGCCCGCCGGAGGCGTCGTCCGTGGGGCCGAAGCGGACGAGGTACTCGGCCCAGTCGGCCAGCACCCCGAGCTGCGCCTGCCCCGCCGGAAGGCCCGCCGCCACGCGGCGGCGCAGGGGGTCGACGATGCGCACGGGCAGCTTGAACGACCCGTCGGTTGCGATCTGCGCCAGCGAGTGGCGGATCCGCGGGTTGGCGAACCGCTCCCGCAGGGCTGCCAGGGCCTCGTCGATCTCTTCGGACGCCAGGGTCAGGAGCGGACGGGCCTCCTGCCAGAGCAGCTCGAGCTCGTCGGCGAGCGGCCCGGCCGCCTGCGCCACGGTCTCGTGGCCCAGCAGCCGACCGCGATAGGCCAGCAGGGAGTGCCCGGCGTTGAGGAGCCAGAGCTTGCGGCGCTCGTACGGCTCGATGTCGTCGACGAACCGCGCGCCCACCCGCTCCCACGGCGGTCGTCCCGCCGGGAACTCGCCGCTGAGCACCCACTCGCTGAACGGTTCGGTGACCACCGGTACGGCATCGGCGAACCCGGTGAGCTCTCGGGCGACCGCGCGGTCGTCGTCCGTGGTGGCCGGGGTGATCCGGTCCACCATCGTCGAGACGAACGAGACGTTGCGCGCGATCCAGGCGTCGAGGTCCGGATCGACCGCCCCGGCCACGCCCCGCACGACCCGTTCTGTCAGGGAACCGTTGGCGGGCAGGTTGTCGCAGCTCACCACGGCGACGGGGCCGACGCCGGCCGCGCGGCGTGCCCGCAGCCCGTCGACCACACGCCCGGGCGCGGTCCGCGCGCTCCCGTCCGAACGCAGCGCCGCGACGTCGTCGAGCAGGGCGGCGTCGAGCTCGCCGGAGGCTGTCGCGTGGTACCCCGCCTCGGTGACCGTGAGCGTCAGCACGGCGACCACCGGGTCGGCCACCGCGGCCCGCCACGCCGGCGCGTCGGCGCCGTCGTGCGCCGACACGATGCTCTGCACCACGGAGGCGGTGTCGCCCTGCGCCGAGCGCTCGACCAGGACGTACACGCAGTCCTGCGCGGCGAGCGCGGTCGCCGCCGCCGGCGAGCGACCGGTGAACGCGGCGATCCCCCAGCCGTCGTCGGCGCGGTCGGTGTACCAGGCCTGGTGCGCACGGTGGAACGCGCCGAGCCCGAGGTGCACCACGCGGACCGGCGGTCGTCGGGTGCGGTCAGGCACGACGCTCCGCGACACGCGCGTGGACCGCGCGCAGGTACGCCAGGTTGTCCCGGGTGCGCTCCTCGAGCGGCAGCTCCGTCGAGAAGTCCTCGAGCGTGACCCACCCGTCGTAGCCGTGCTCCGCGAGCGCGTCCAGGTACGCCTCGACGTCGGCCTGCCCGCTGCGCAGCGGTGCCCAGCGCTCGGCCCACGTGGTCGCGCCGTCGAACCCGTCGGTCCCGGTGGCCTCCCACGCGACGTTCTTGACGTGCACGTGCGCCAGGTAGGGACCGAGCATCTGGAAGGCGGCGAGCGCGTCCTCCTGGCCCTCGATCACCAGGTTGCCCAGGTCGTGGATGACGCCGACGTGGTCCGGGTCGAGCCCGTCGACCAGCCGGATCGCGGCCGACGCCGACGCCGTGATCGTGCGGTGGTGCAGCTCGACGAGGGCCTTCACGCCGTGCGCGGCGGCGCGCTCCGCGACCCACTCGAGGTCACGGCGGGCGACCGCGAACAGGGCGCGATAGTCACCGGTGCCGAGCGCCGGCATGGTGACCCGCACCTGCCCGGCGCCCAGCACCGCCGTGGCCGAGAGCATGCGCTCGACATTCGCATGGTCGTCGCACCGTGCATAGCCACCGAGGCCCGAGAGCTCGAGCCCGGCCTCCCGCGTGACCCGCGCGATCTCCGGCAGGAGGTCCTCCAGACCGGTGAGCGGCCAGGTGGCGCGGTTGCCGGCCCAGAACCCGGGCGGGTCGGCGGGCTCCTGGTCCGTGATCCGCCACTCGACGCCGTCCCATCCCTGGGCCGCGAGCACGCGCGCGGCCTCGGCCGGCTCCCACTGCGGCGTGGAGGCCGTGAACACCGAGTACCTCATGCCAGCACTCCCCCGGTCGCCACGGGCTCGTCGTCGAGAAGACCGGCGAGCACGTCCGCGACCAGGACCGGCCGGCCCAGGCTGGACGAGAGGTACACGGCGCGGACCACGGCGAGGTCGAGCAGGGCGTCGACGACGCGCACGCCCGGATCCCGGCCCGTGCGGATGGCGTCGACGACGTCCTCGAACTGGCGGGCGTGACCGACCACCCAGGAGTCGTCGGCCTTCGGCGCTCCGCGCAGCTCGTCAGGCGGGACCAGGTCGGCGGCGCGGTTCTCCGGCCTGCCGTCCGACGACAGGAGCTCGAGCTGGTCGTCGTCGATGGTGGCCGAGCCGGCGGAGCCCATCACCTGGATCCGCACGCTCAGCCCCGGGTAGGCCGCCGTCGTGGCGTGCAGGACCGCGAGCGCACCGGAGGCGAACCGGATGGTCGCGACGGCCACGTCCTCCACCTCGACGCGATCGTGAGCCAGCCCGCCCGTGTGGGCGAACACCTCGACCGGCTCGCCGAGGAACCAGACGAGCAGGTCGACGGTGTGCACGCCCTGGTTCATCAGCGCGCCGCCGCCGTCGAGCGCCCACGTGCCGCGCCACTCCCCGGAGTCGTAGTACTCCTGGCTGCGCCACCAGGCCACGGACGCGACCGCGCTGGTCACCCGCCCGAGGCCCCCGCCGTGCGCCGCGCGTGCCACCGCCACCGAGGCGGGGTCGAACCGGTGCTGGCAGATCACCGACACCACCTGGCCGGGGCGGACCGCGGCAGCGAGCGCCCGGCCGCGGGCCATCGTGACGTCGACCGGCTTCTCGACGACCACGTGCACGCCCGCCGCGACGGCCTCGAGGGCCAGCTCGACGTGCGTCCCGCTCGGGGTGCAGATGACCACCAGGCCGACCGACCCGGCCGCGAGCGCGTCGGCGAGCGAGCCGAACTGCGCCGGCCGCGGTCCGCCCAGCTCGTCGACCACCAGGTCCGCCAGCGCGGCGGCCTTCGACGGGACGGGGTCGACGAGGGCGGTCAGGAGCAGCCCCTCGGTGCGGTCGATGGCGCGCGCGTGGTTGCGTGCGATCACCCCGCAGCCGACGAGCGCGACGTTCAGGCGGCTTGTGTTGCCAGAGTTGGTCATACGAGTCCTGCTCCGATCTGTGCGGTGAGCGCCGAGAAGGCGCGGGCGGCGCGGCCGAACTCCCGGGGGCCGGAGAAGCCGCCGAGGGCGTGCACGTCCGTGAGGTGCGGTTCGAGCGAGGCGAAGCCGGTGTACCCGTCGTCGCGCAGGGCGGTGAGGGTCTCGAGCAGCTCGCCGTCCCCTTCGCCCGCGGGTACGACGGTGCCGTCCGCGGCCCGCGCGTCCTTGACCTGCAGGTAGTCGAGGTAGGGGCGCAGCAGGGCGTAGCCGTCGGTGTAGGGCCGCACGCCGACCTGGACGTAGTTCGCGTTGTCCCAGGCCACCCGCAACCGGTCCGACCCGACCGACTCGACGATGTCGAGGACGCGGTCGGGGACGTCGCCGTAGATGTCCTTCTCGTTCTCGTGCACCAGGGTGACGTCCTGGTCCTCGGCGAGCGCCGCGAGCGCGGCCATCCGCACGAGCACCTCGTCGCGGATGTCGTCCTGTGTCCGGTCCGCCGACCGGTAGAACGAGAAGATGCGCACGTACGGCGCCTCGAGCACGTGCGCCGCGTGAAGTGCGCGACCGAGCCGCTCCACCTCGTGCTCGACCGGCAGCGTGACGTCCACCTTGCCGATCGGCGAAGCGATCGCGGACACCGCCATCCCCCGCTCGCGCACGTGGCGCGCGAGCCGCGCGAGCTCCTGCGCCGACAGGTCCACCACATTGGTCCCCCAGGCGCTGCGCACCTCGATGTGCGCGGCACCGAGCGCCTGCAGGACGCTGAGCTGCACCACGGGGTCCGCGTCGATCTCGTCCCCGAACCCCGACAGCTTCCACTCGACCATCTACTTCACTCCTCCGGCGGTCAGGCCACCCACGAGGTAGCGCTGGAACACGAGGTACAGGACGACGACCGGGACCGCGCAGATCAGAGACGCAGCCATCATCTGACCGTAGAGCGGCAGCGCTCCGGTCTCCTGCGTGGCCCCGAAGACCTGCAGGGCGACCGCCGCCGTCCTGGTGTCCTGGTTGGTCATGACGGACGCGAACAGCACGTCGTTCCACCCGAGCAGGAACGCGAAGATGGCCGAGACGACGATGCCGGGCCAGGACAGCGGCACGATGATCCGGGTCAGCACCCGCCACGACGACGCACCGTCGATCCGTGCGGCCTCCTCGAGCTCACGCGGCAGCCCGCGCACGTAGGTCACCATGACCCAGGTCGAGAACGGGAGCGCGAACGTCAGGTAGGTCACGAACACGGCCCAGCGCGTCCCGATGGTGGGGATGCCCAGCAGGGTCGAGGCGCTCGCGAACAGGACGAACACCGGGAGCAGCATGAGCGTGCCGGGGATCGACTGCAGCCCCAGCAGGCCGCGCAGGATGGTCACCCGCCCGCGGAACGCGAACCTGACCAGCACGTAGGCCATCGAGACGGAGACGAACGAGCAGACCACGGCGACGGCGCCGCAGATGATGACACTGTTCGCCAGCCCCCGCCCGAGCTCGACCGTCGACCACACCTTGAGGTAGTTGTCGAGGTTCAGCTCGCGCGGCCAGATCTCCCCGGAGGCGACGCCGAGGTCGGAGTTCACCGACGCCAGCACCATGTACACGACCGGGGCGAGCACGACGACCAGGAGCACGACGATCACGGCCACCAGCAGCGGCTGCGGGAGCAGCCGCCGCACCTCCTCCGCCCGGCCGCGACGTGCCTGCGTCCCGACGACCGCGCTCATCGTGCGCCTCCGTCCGGGGTGGGGCGACGGCGCGCGTCGGCGCCGGTGTCGAGCCGGACGGCCTTGAGGTAGACGAACAACGGGATGGCGACGAGCGCCAGCGCCACCACCGCCATCGCGGCCGAGAGCCCGAACCGGAAGCTCTGGAAGCTGGTCACGTACGTCAGCACGGGAAGCACCTCCACGTCGTGCGGTGCGGGCACGCCGAACATCACGAACGGGAGCGTGAACGCGTTGAGGTTGTGCAGGAACGAGATGACCAGCGCCAGGGTGACCGAGCCACGCAGGTAGGGAAAGACGACGTAGCGCAGCTTGGTCCACCACAGCGCGCCGTCGAGGGCGGCCGCCTCGTGCACCTCGTAGTCGACCGACTGCAGCCCGGCCAGGACCAGCAGGTACGCGAACGGCCACGAGCTCCACGACTGCACGAGCACCAGCGACCAGAAGCTCGTCGGTCCGTTGAGCCATAGTCCCGGGTCCCAGCCGACCAGCCCCGCGGCGTGGTCCATCACGCCACCCGGCTGCATCATCGTGCGCCAGACCGTCGCGACGACGAACGCCGGCAGCACGTAGGGCACCAGGAACAGCGAGCGGACCAGGCCACGCCCGCGGAACCAGTTCTGCGTGGCGAGGGCGGCGACGACGCCGATGGGCAGGGTGACCAGCGAGACGATCACGGCCTGCCCGACGCTCAGGAGCACGGCGTGCGGCAGGGCCGTCGCGGTCACCGCCTCGACGTAGTTCGCAACGCCGATGAACGGCGCCTGGGCCCAGTGCCGGATCGTGTACTGGTCCAGGTCGGTCAGGGAGATCCACACCGCCAGCAGCAGCGGCACGACGATCACGAGCACCATCAGCAGACCGCCGGGCGTCATCATCCACAGAGGACGGTCACGCTCGCTGGGCTGCCGGCGCCGGGCCGGGCGCCCGCCCGCGGGGATCTCCCCCGCGGGCGGCGCGTCCGGGACCGACGACTTCGTCGGGGTTGACATGACCACCACTACTTCGACGCGCCGGCCTTGTCGAGCGCCGCCTGGGCGGTGCTCTGCGCGGTGCCGAGCGCCGCCGTCAGGTCACCGTCGGAGACGCCGCCGCCCTGCAGGGCCGGGAGCGCCTGGACGACCACGTTCGTGAGAGCGAGCTGGGTGTCGCCCCAGGCGCCCGTGAAGGGGGTGCCGACCGCCTTGGCCGAGGAGTCGAGGATCGGCGCCAGCAGGGCGTTGCCGTCCTGCACGACCGAGGCTGCGTCCTTGTTCGTCGGCAGGTCACCGAAGGTCTTGTTGTACGAGACCTGGTTGTCCTTGCTCGTGATCATGTTGACGAACGCGAACGCGAGGTCCTGGTTCTTCGAGTAGTTCGCCACGACGATGTTGTCGCCCGAGATGATGCTGGACGCGGGCTTGCCACCCGAGGGCGTCTTCGTCTGACCCGGCGGGATCGTCGGCATCAGCGCGTACGCGTACCTGCCTGCGACGGCCGACTGGTCGAGCGTCACGTGCGACGTGGCGGAGACCATCGGCACGAAGGCAGCCTTGCCGTCCGCGAACGCGGCGATGGCCTGGGCGTTCTTCCAGCCGATCGAGGCCGGGTCGACGAGCCCGTCCGTGTACCAGCTGAAGTACGTCTCGTAGGCCTTCTTGGCCGTGGGGTCGTCCAGCTTGGCCTTCGTCGTGCTCAGGTCGAGGATCGGGTTGCCCGCCTGGATCGACATGCCCCAGATGAACTTCCACGGGTCGAAGTTGTCGGCGTACGCGATGGCGAGGCCGTGCACGTCGCCCGCCGTGACCTTCGTGGCGTCGGCCGCGAGGTCGTCCCACGTGGTCGGCGGCTCCGTGATGCCCGCGGCGCTCAGCAGGTCCTTGTTGTAGGCCATCACGAACGGCCGGCTGGTGAACGGGACGGCGATCTCGTTGTCGGCGTCCGGGCCGGAGATGCCGAGCGTGCCCTTGACGAACTTGTCGCGGCCGCCGACCTCGCCCCACTCCTTGTCGGTCAGCTTCACGAAGGCACCGGTGGAGTACGCCGTCGGCGTGAACGTCGTGCCGAGGCTGTAGATGTCCGGCCCCTGACCCGAGAGCACGGACGTCTGGATCTTGGTGAGCTCGTCGTTCGCGGTGGCGAAGGTCTCGAACTCGACCGTGGCGCCCGTCTCGGCCTTGAACTGGTCCGACACCTGGCCGAACCAGGCCTTCTGCTGGTCGGGGTACAGGCCGTTCGCGGCGATCATCACGTGCAGCGTCTTGCCCGTGCCGTCGATCGTGGCGGCGGTCGACGCGACCCCGCCCGGCGTCGACGCGGGCGAGTCCGACCCCGAGCAACCGGCGAGGGCGAGGCTGACCGCGATGCCGGCGAGCGCGCCGAGGGTGGCTGTGCGTGCCTTCATCTGACTCTCCTTTGAGTGCGATGGCGGTGCGGCGATCGTCGGCTCCCGACGACCGGCCGCGCCGGTTTCAGGAACTCTAGGGAGACGGCAAATCGCCCTGCAACCCTTTGCCATTCTTTGCCATGTTGTGCTTCGCTGAGCATCATGAGACCTCGCGTCGACGACGGCGCACCCCGGCCGGCCACCCTGTCCGATGTCGCAGCGGCGGCGGGGGTGGCCATCTCGACGGTCTCGCGCGCGTTGAGCAACCCCGCGCGCGTCAACGCGGCCACCCGCGAACGGATCCAGAAGGTCGCTGCCGAGATGCACTACGTGCCGAGCGACTCGGCACGCGCCCTGACCTCCGGGAAGACCAAGACGGTCGCCGTGCTTGTCTCCGACGTCACCAACCCGTTCTACTTCGACATCATCCGCGGCACGCAGCAGCAGCTGAGGGCGGCCGGGTACACGCAGCTCCTGGTCGACACCGAGGAGAGCGACGAGCTCGAGGACGGCATGCTGCACCGGCTCCGGCGGTCGTACGACGGCGCCATCCTCGCCGCGTCCCGCCTCTCGGAACGGCGGCTGACGGCGCTGTCCGCCGAGATCCCGCTCGTGGCCATCAACCGCCAGACGCCGGGCGTCCCGACGGTCTTCATCGACACCCCGAACGGCATCGACCAGGCCGTCGAGCACCTGGTCTCGCTCGGCCACACGCGCATCGCCTACGCGGCCGGACCCGAGACCTCGTGGCCGAACGAGGGTCGCTGGCGCGCGTTGCAGCGCGCGGCCAAACGGCACGGCATCGTCCCCGGGCGGATCGGCCCGTTCGCCCCGCGCCGCTCGGCAGGCGCTGCCGCCGCGGACGCCGCGGTGAACGCCGGGATCACCGCCTGCATCGCGTTCAACGACCTGCTCGCCATCGGGATGCTCCAGCGGCTGCGCCAGCGCGGGGTCCGCGTGCCCGACGACATCTCGATCGTGGGGTGCGACGACATCTTCGGGGCCGACTTCTGCAACCCTCCCCTGACGACGCTGACGGCGCCCATCGAGCAAGCCGGTCGCACGGCCGTCTCGATCCTGCTGGCCCGGCTCGGGGACCCCACGGCACCGGTCCCCCGCCGCGGCGCGACGCTGCCCACACACCTCACCATCCGCTCCTCGACCGGCCCGAAGGCCGCGAACGGCAGGCACCCGTGACACTCCTCCAGCCGCACCCTGACCGCCTGCTCCCGTCGGACCCGGGCCGGCGCGACATCGCCCGCCGCCTGTACGCGGAGGTCGCGGACGCCCCGATCTACTCTCCGCACGGGCACGTGGACGCACGCCTGCTCCTCGACGACCAGCCCTTCGGCGACCCGGCGACCCTGCTCATCACGCCCGACCACTACGTCCTGCGCCTGCTGCACGCCGCGGGCGTCCCCCTCGACGACCTGGGCCTGGGCAGGGACGGCGCCGCGCCGACCGCCGCCGGCCGAGAGGTCTGGCGGCGGCTGGCCGAGCACTGGGACCTGTTCCTGGGCACACCCGTGCGGTTCTGGTTCGAGTCCGAGCTGCACGACGTGTTCGGCCTGACCGAGCACCCGTCGGCCGCGAACGCCGACGTCCTGTACGACCAGCTGGTCGACGCGCTCGCCCAGGACGCGTTCCGGCCGCGGGCCCTGTTCGACCGGTTCGGCATCGAGGTCCTGGCCACCACCGACGACCCGGCCGACGACCTCTCGGCCCACCACGCGCTGCGCGCGGACCCAGCGTTCACCGGTCGGGTGCTGCCGACGTTCCGCGCAGATCGCTACATGGACCCGTCCGAGGCGACCTGGGCGGACGCGCTGCAGCGGCTCGCCGGCGCCGCGGACGTCGACACGACCACCTACGCCGGGCTCCTCGCCGCCCTGCGGGCCCGACGCGCGGCGTTCGTCGCGGCCGGCGGGACCGCGACGGACACGGGGGTGCCCGACGCCGGCAGCACACCGCTGGACGCAGCGGACGCCGAGCGGATCCACGCCCAGGCGCTGCGCAGCACCCTCGGCGCCGCCGACGCCGTCGCGTACCGCCGGAACATGCTCTTCCGGCTGGCCGAGATGTCGGCTCAGGACGGGCTCGTGATGCAGCTGCACCCGGGCGTGATCCGCAGCCACCACGCCCCGACGCTCGCGGCATTCGGACCGGACACCGGCCACGACCTGCCGGACGCGGGCGCGTTCACGCGCCCGCTGACGCCGATCCTCGACGCGTTCGGCACGAACCCGACGTTCCGCCTCGTCCTGTTCACGGTCGACGAGACCACGTTCAGCAGAGAGATCGCGCCGCTCGCGGGGTTCTACCCGAGCGTCTACGCGGGCGCGCCGTGGTGGTTCCTCGACACCCCCGCCGCCATCTGGCGCTACCGCCAGGCCGTCACGGACAGCGCCGGGTTCACCAAGACCTCCGGCTTCATCGACGACACCCGGGCCTACTGCTCGATCCCGGCCCGGCACGACATGTCGCGCCGCCTGGACGCCGCCTACCTGGCCTCGCTCGTCGCGACCCACCAGGTCTCGGAGGACGACGCGCTGGGCGTGGCCCGCAGGCTCGTCGACGACATCCCGCGGGCCACGTTCCGGCTGGGTTGAGCGCTCAGTCGCCGAACGGTCCGACGCGCACCACGGAACGCGGGCGCGACGCGAGGTCGGCGGCCAGCTCCTGCACGTCCTGGACGGTGACCTCGCGGATGCGCTCCAGCGACTCGTCGATGCTCATCAGCGACCCGTGGACCAGCTCGGACTTGCCGAGCCGGCTCATGCGCGACCCGGAGTCCTCCATGCCGAGAACCAGACCGCCCGACAGCTGGCCCATGGACCGCTCGAGCTCGGCCTGGGTGATCGGGGCGTCCGCCATCCGCTCCCACTCCTCGACCATGAGCGCGACGACCTCGTCGACGCGCGCCGGCGTACAGCCCGCGTACAGGCCGAAGACGCCGGTGTCTGCGTGCCCGGACGCGAACGAGTAGGTGGAGTAGGCCAGCCCGCGACGCTCGCGGATCTCCTGGAACAGGCGGGACGACATGCCGCCGCCGAGCACCGCGTTCAGCACGGAGAGCGTGAACCGGCGCGGGTCGGTAGCCGTCAGGGACGTGCCTCCGATGATGACGTTGGCCTGCTCGGTCTGACGGCGGATCGTGCGCTCGACGCCCGCGGCCGGGATGCCGTGCTCGCCGGCCATCAGGCCGGTGCTGGACAGGCGTCGGCCTCGCGGCTCGACGCCCTCGTCGAGGCTCCATCCACCGGTGTGCAGCGCCTGGGTGACCTGCTCGCACAGCAGGTCGTGGTCGACGCCGCCCGCGGCCGTGACCACGAGCGTCGATGACTGGTAGTGCTCGCGGTAGTGCTCCCAGACGGCGTCGCGCGGCACCGCCTTGATGGTGTCGGGGGTGCCGCCGATGGGCCGGCCGAGCGCGTGCGCGCCCAGCACCAGCGCGGCGAACTGCTCGTGCACGACGTCGCTCGGGTCGTCGTCGTTCATCGCGAGCTCTTCGAGGATGACGCCGCGCTCGGTCTCGAGCTCGTCGCCGTCGAGGCGCGCGGAGGTGACCATGTCCGCGATGACGTCGACCGCCATCGGCAGGTCGGTGTCGAGCACCCGCGCGTAGTAGCAGGTGTGCTCCTTGCCGGTGGCGGCGTTGGCCTCACCGCCGACGGCGTCGAACGCCTCGGCGATGTCCATGGCCGTCCGGCGCGCGGTGCCCTTGAACAGCAGGTGCTCGAGGAAGTGCGTCGAGCCGTGGTGGCCGTCGGACTCGTCGCGCGAGCCGACGCCCACCCAGGCGCCCACGGTCGCCGAGCGCAGGCCCGGCATGTGCTCCGTGAGCACCCGGACCCCGCCGGGCAGGACAGAACGACGCACGATGGCGTCGCCGTCCTGCCCGACGGTCAGCTCGGCGCCCGGCTGACCCGGACGGACGAGCGGAAGGTCCAGCGGCACGTCAGGCGTCGACCGACTCGGCAGCGTCCGCAGAGGACGAGGCGTCCTCCGCTCCGTCATCGATGACCGCGTGCAGCGACAGCTTGCCGCGCGGGTCGATCTCGCCGATCTCGACCTGGACCTTCTGCCCGATGGACAGGACGTCCTCGACGTTCTCGACGCGCTTGCCACCGACGAGGCGGCGGATCTGCGAGATGTGCAGCAGACCGTCCTTGCCCGGGGAGAGCGAGACGAACGCACCGAACGTCGTGGTCTTGACGACCGTGCCGACGAAGCGCTCACCGATCTCGGGCATGTGCGGGTTGGCGATCGCGTTGATCGCCGCACGCGCGGCCTCCGCCGACGGACCGTCGGTGGCGCCGATGTAGACCGTGCCGTCGTCCTCGATCGAGATGTCGGCGCCGGTCTCCTCCTGGATCTGGTTGATCATCTTGCCCTTCGGCCCGATGACCTCGCCGATCTTGTCGACGGGGACCTTCACCGTGATGACGCGGGGAGCGAACGGGCTCATCTCGTCGGGCACGTCGATCGCCTCGGCGATGACGTCGAGGATCGCCAGGCGAGCCTCCTTGGCCTGGGTCAGCGCGCCGGCGAGCACCGAGGCGGGGATGCCCTCGAGCTTGGTGTCGAGCTGGATGGCCGTGACGAACTCGCGGGTACCGGCGACCTTGAAGTCCATGTCACCGAACGCGTCCTCGGCGCCGAGGATGTCGGTGAGCGCCGCGTAGCGGGTCTCACCGTTCACCGTGTCGGAGACGAGGCCCATGGCGATGCCCGCGACGGGCGCGCGCAGCGGCACACCCGCGTTGAGCAGCGACAGGGTGGACGCGCAGACTGAGCCCATGGACGTCGAGCCGTTGGAGCTCAGCGCCTCGGAGACCTGGCGGATGGCGTAGGGGAACTCCTCGCGGCTCGGGAGCACCGGCATGAGCGCGCGCTCGGCGAGCGCCCCGTGGCCGATCTCGCGACGCTTCGGCGAACCGACGCGACCCGTCTCGCCCGTGGAGTAGGGCGGGAAGTTGTAGTTGTGCATGTAGCGCTTGCGCGTCTCCGGGGAGAGCGTGTCGAGCTGCTGCTCCATGCGCAGCATGTTCAGCGTGGTGACGCCCAGGATCTGGGTCTCGCCGCGCTCGAAGATCGCCGAGCCGTGCACGCGGGGCAGGACCTCGACCTCGGCCGAGAGCGTGCGGATGTCCCGCAGGCCACGGCCGTCGATGCGGAAGCCGTCCGTGAGGATGCGCTGCCGGATGAGCTTCTTCTGGACCGAGCGGTAGGCGGCCGACAGCTCCTTCTCGCGACCCTCGAACTGCTCGGACAGGCCGGCGACGACCTCGCCCTTGATCTCGTCGAGACGGTTCTCGCGGGTCTGCTTGTCCGCGATGCTCAGGGCCTCGCCCAGCGACGCGGTCGAGAAGGCCTCGACGGCGGCGTAGGCGTCGTCCTGGTAGTCCGGGAACGTCGGGAAGACCTGGGTCTCCTTGGCGGCCTTCGCGGCGAGCTCCTGCTGCGCCTGGACGAGCACCTTGATGAACGGCTTGGCCGCCTCGATGCCCTGCGACACGACCTCCTCGGTCGGGGCGACACCACCCTCGAGCTTGATGATGTTCCAGGACTTCTCGGGTGCCTCGGCCTCGATCATCGCGATCGCGACGTCATCGCCGACGACGCGACCCGCGACGACCATGTCGAACGTCGCGCGCTCACGCTCGGAGTACCGCGGGAACGCGACCCACTGGCCCTCGACCAGGGCGACGCGGACACCGGCGACGGGGCCGGAGAACGGCAGGCCGGAGAGCTGGGTGGAGATGGACGCCGCGTTGATGGCCAGCGTGTCGTACGAGTCGTCCGGGTGGATCGACAGCACGGTGATGACGACCTGCACCTCGTTGCGCAGGCCCTTGACGAACAGGGGGCGCAGCGGGCGGTCGATGAGCCGGCACGCGAGGATGGCCTCGGTGGACGGGCGGCCCTCGCGACGGAAGAACGAGCCGGGGATCTTGCCGGCCGCGTACGACCGCTCCTCGACGTCGATCGTCAGCGGGAAGAAGTCGAACTGGTCCTTCGGGTGCTTGCCGGCCGTGGTGGCGGCGAGCAGCGTCGTCTCGCCGTCCAGGTAGGCGACGGCGGAACCGGCGGCCTGCTTGGCGATGCGGCCGGTCTCGAAGCGGACGGTGCGGGTGCCGAAGCGACCGTTGTCGATCACTGCCTCGGCGAACTGGATCTCGGGACCCTCCATGGGTGCCCTCCTCTTTCTTGAAGGCGCCGGCCGTCCGCGAGCGATCTTCGATCGAGGCCACCGGACGCGTGCAAAAGGCTTCCGGAAGCCACTACCGAGGACCGGACCGAGCGGACCGACGCGGTGTGGTGATGCGTGACGTGCTGACTGGCCGTAACGCCACACCAGCCCGGACCCTGGGCGGGTCCGGGCTGGTGGAAGGCGTTATCGGCGCAGGCCGAGCCGCTCGATGATGCTGCGGTAGCGGTTGATGTCGACCTTCTGGAGGTAACCGAGAAGGCGGCGACGCTGACCGACGAGCAGCAACAGACCGCGGCGGCTGTGGTGGTCGTGCTTGTGGGTCTTGAGGTGCTCCGTGAGGTCCTTGATGCGCTGCGTGAGCATCGCGATCTGAACCTCGGGGGAACCGGTGTCACCCTCGTGGGTGGCGTACTCGGTCATGATGGACTGCTTGACGGCACTTTCGAGCGGCACTCGATCTCCTGGTTGACTCGTTGCGCGGTGCGCCGGGGCATGTCCACCCGGGCTCTCTCTGTCCGCGGCCGTTCAGACGGCGCACACAGACTATCAGGCTGTGGGCGTCGCCCTCGCACCGGTGGCCAGGATCACGCGCGCACGGTTCACGTCCTCGTGCATCCGGACCACGAGCTCGTCGATGGAGTCGAAGCGCAGCGTCGGCCGCAGTCGCTCGACCAGCTCGAGCACCACGACCTGGTCGTAGAGGTCGAGGTCGGTGCGGTCGAGCACGTACGCCTCGACGCGCCGCTCGGCTCCGTCGAAGGTCGGGTTGGTGCCGATGGAGATCGCCGCCGGCAGCACCTCGGCGCTGGCGACACGCCACAGCCAGCCCGCGTAGACGCCGTCGGCCGGCACGAGACCCGTGGAGTCCTGCCCGAGGTTCGCCGTCGGGAAGCCCAGCTCGCGGCCGCGCGCGTCGCCGTGCACGACCGTGCCGCGGATGCGGTGCGGACGGCCGAGCACCCGGGCCGCCTGGACGACGTCCCCGGCCTCGAGCAGCTCGCGCACCCAGGTCGACGACCAGCGGCGTCGCAGCGGGTCCGCCACGAGGTCCTCGGGGCTGCCCGGGTCGGCGGACTGCGCCGGCGTGACGTCCTCGATCACCTCGACGTCGAACCCGTGGGTCCGGCCGAGCTCGACCATCGTCGACAGGTCGCCGGAGTTGTCGCGGCCGAACCGCACGTCCCGTCCGACGACGACCGTCCGCGCCCGCAGCCCGTCGACCAGGTAGCGCCGGACGAACTCGTCGGGCGTCTGGCGCGCGAACTCGAGCGTGTAGGTCAGCAACAGGACGGCGTCCAGGCCGGTGCGCTCGAGCAGCTCGAGGCGATCGTCGTCGCCGGTGATGACCGGCGGCGCGCTGTCCGGGCGGTGCACCTGCTGCGGGTGCGGCGTGAAGGTCACCGCGACGGCCTGCGCACCGACGGCACGGGCGTCGGCGCACATGCGCTCGAGGACGCTCGCGTGGCCGCGGTGCACGCCGTCGAAGTTGCCGATCGTGACGACCGAGGGCCCGAACCCGTCGGGGACGGCGGCCAGCTCCCGCCAGATCTGCACGCGTGCTCCTCGCGAAGGCGTCGGGAGCCCGGTCGGACGCCCGACGGACAAGCCTGCCATCCCTCGCGGGCACCGCGCGCCAGTCGTCCGTAGGCGAGCTTCCGACAAGCTCGCGCGAGACGGGCTTGCGGACGCGCGCGCAGCCGAGGACCGTCGGCATCGTGACGGACGTCCCTCTGCTCGTTCTGGTCGTGGTGACGGCACTCGCCTTCGACTTCACCAACGGCTTCCACGACACCGCCAACGCGATGGCTGCGTCGATCGCGACCGGTGCACTGCGACCCAAGATCGCCGTCGCCCTGTCCGCCGTCCTGAACATCGTCGGCGCGTTCCTCTCGCTGGCGGTGGCGGCGACCATCGCGTCGGGCATCGTGAACCAGGACAGCGTGACGCTGTCCGTGGTGTTCGCCGGGCTCGTCGGCGGCATCCTGTGGAACCTCGCCACGTGGTACCTGGGCCTGCCGTCCAGCTCCTCGCACGCGATCATCGGCGGCCTGGTCGGCGCGGTGCTCGTCTCCGCCGGCACGAGCGGTGTCATCTGGAGCGGGCTGATCGGCAAGGTCATCATCCCCGCGGTCATCGCCCCGGTCGCAGCCGGCGCCGTGGCGGCGCTGGGCACGTGGCTCGTCTACCGCATCACGCGCGGTGTGGGCGGCGCCGAACGGACCAATGATTTCCGCTGGGGTCAGATCGGGTCCGCGTCGATGGTCTCGCTGGCGCACGGCACGAACGACGCGCAGAAGACCATGGGCATCATCCTGCTCGCGCTGATCGCCGGCGGCGCGTTGCCGGCCGGGTCGGCGGTGCCGGTCTGGGTCATCCTGTGCTGCGCGCTGGCCATCGGGCTGGGCACCTACTTCGGCGGCTGGCGCGTGATCCGCACGCTCGGCAAGGGCCTGGTGGACATCGAGTCGCCGCAGGGCCTCGCGGCGGACACGTCGACGGCGGTCGTCATCCTCGTCTCCAGCAACCTGGGCTTCCCGCTGTCCACCACGCACGTCGCCAGCGGCTCGATCATGGGCTCGGGCGTCGGTCGCCGCAGCGAGGTCCGCTGGTCGACCGCGCGTCGCATGGCGATCGCCTGGCTCATCACCCTGCCCTCCGCCGCCGCGGTCGGCGCCGCAGCCGAGGGGCTGCAGACCTGGCTGCACGGCACGTTCGGCAACGCCGTCGTCCTGGTCATCCTCGTGGTGCTGGCCACCGGTATCTTCCTGGCCGCGCGGCGCACGGCCGTCAACCACCACAACGTCAACGACGAGTGGGCGGAGCCCGCCAAGGCGCCGGTCCCGACGGGGAGCAACGCATGAGCCGGTACGTCGACGGCGCCGCCCTGGTCCGGGTGGTGGTGGTGAGCCTTCTCCTGGGCGCCGGGATCCCGGCCGTCTTCTCGCTCGGAGTCCGGTCGCTGGCCTGGGACGGCGACACCGCGCGGCCAGCCATCCGCACGGTCGCCGCCGGGCTGTGCTTCCTCGTCGTGATCGCCGCGATCGTGTTCGGCATCTACACGATCATGGCCAGCTGATGGCGCGGGCCAACGCGGTGCGCCGCGTCGCCGACTGGCTGCGCGAGGGCTACCCCACGGGGGTCCCCGAGCAGGACTACGTCGCGCTCCTCGCGCTCCTGCGACGCAAGCTGACCGAGGAGGAGGTGGAGGAGGTCACCGACCGCATCATCCTGCTCCACCCCGACGGCGGCATCCCGCCCGCCGTGGTGGGCGAGCAGATCGGCGCCCTGCTGGACCAGGAGCCGCACGAGAGCGACGTGGCCCGGGTCAGCGCGCGGCTGGCGGCGGTCGGCTGGCCGTTGGCCGAGATAGACGACTGACTCAGGCCCCGACGACTGACTCAGGCCGGCGCGAAGACGAGCACCGGCCGCACGGCGCCATCGCGCGTCTCGACGAGGGCGACCAACCGCCCGTCGGGCGCCACCGCGGCCGTGGTCCCCGCGGACGGCTCGCCCGCCGCGGACAGCCGCTGCCCGTAGGCCAACGCGGTCGCCTCCTGCGTCGTCAGCTCGCGGACCGGGAACGTCGCGCGCGCGGAGTCGGCCAGCGAGACGACGTCGATCGGCACATCGGGTGCCACCTCGGCGAGCTCGTCCAGCGTGCGCGCGGCGTCGAGCCCGTACCCGCCGACGCGGGTGCGCCGCAGGGCGGTCAGGTGCCCCCCGACGCCCAGTGCGGCCCCGAGGTCTCGAGCCAGTGCCCGGACGTAGGTTCCCGACGAGACGACGACCATGACATCGACGTCGACGACACGGTCGGCGGTACGCACGTCGTGCACGTCGAACGTCGACACCGTCACCGGCCGTGCCGCGAGCTCGACCTCCTCGCCCGCGCGCACCCGGGCGTAGGCCCGCTGGCCGTCCACCTTGATGGCCGAGACCGCGCTCGGTCGCTGCTGGATCTGCCCCGTCAGCGCCGCTACCCCGGCGGACAGCGCCTCACGCGTCACCCCGGACGCATCCGTGACCGCGAGCGTCTCGCCCTCGGCGTCGTCGGTCGTCGTTGTGACACCGAGCCGGATGGTCGCCGTGTACTCCTTGTCGGCGCCGACGATGTACGTCAGCAGCCGCGTGGCGCGGCCGATCCCGATGACCAGCACGCCCGTGGCCATGGGGTCGAGCGTGCCGGCGTGCCCGACCTTGCGGGTCCCCGCGAGCCAGCGCATGCGGGCGACGACGTCGTGGCTGGTCCAGCCGGCGGGCTTGTCGACGACGACGACCCCGTCCGCCGCGGTCGGTCGCCGCGGCGAGCCGTCCTTCGGCGTCACGCGGAGCGACGCTGCTCGTCGATGCCGGAGCGGACGCACTCCAGGAGCGCGTCGAGACCGCCGTCCTCCCCCGGGTGCGCCGGGGCGTCGACCGCCAGCAGGACGTTGATGAGCATGCCGGAGGCCACGAACACGCGGGCCTCGTCGTCGGCCGCCCCCGTGCGGTCCCGGAACAGCCGGAACGCCTCCCCGAGCGTGTGCCGGGCGATCGTGCCCACCTCGTCGTCGTTGCCGGCGAGGAAGCCGTGCATGGTGAGCCGCAGCAGGTCGCGGTCGTCGAGCAGCTGGACGTAGGCCTTCGCCATCTGGGCGCCGGCGTCCGGGCCGGGTTCGACCGATCCCAGCGCGGCCTTGATCTCGTCGCTCGCCTGCCGGTAGGCGGCCAGGAAGAGCTCGCGCTTGGAGCCGAACAGCCGCACCACATACGGCTGGGACACGCCTGCCGCGCGGGCGACCTCGTCGGTCGTGGCCGCGTACCCCTTGTCGGCGAACACGCGTCGCGCGGCCGCAAGGATCTGGTCGCGGCGTGCCGCACCCGTCATCCGCGACGTCGTCGTCGGAACCTGGACCTCGATCTGCTCGGACATGTTGACATGTTATCAGTGGATGCCTAACGTCGTGCTTGTTAGTAATCAATCAATGCCAACAAGCCCTAGGAGACCTCGTGACGATCACGACACCCGCAGCGTCCCGGGCCCAGACCCCACCCCCCGCGCGTCCCGTCCTGCGCCGTCGCGGCACCGCGATCGCCCTGGTCGCGGCCTCCCTCCCGATGTTCATGGCGACGCTCGACAACCTCGTCATGACCACGGCGCTCCCCGTCCTGCACACCGACCTGCACGCGTCGATCGAACAGCTGCAGTGGATGGTGAACGCGTACACGCTCTCGTTCGCGACGCTGATGATCGCCGCAGCCACCCTCGGCGACCGGCTCGGTCGGCGGCGCGTGTTCATCGCGGGCATCGCGATCTTCGGCGGCGCGTCGATCCTGTCGGCGCTGTCCAGCAGCCCCGAGATGCTCATCGGGGCGCGCGCGCTGCAGGGCGCGGGGGCCGCCGCGATCATGCCCCTCTCCCTGGCCCTGCTCGCGGGCGCCGTGCCGGCCAGCCGTCGCGCCATGGCGATCGGGGTCTGGGGCGGGGTCTCCGGCCTCGGTGTCGCGCTCGGACCCGTCATCGGCGGGGCCGTGGTCGACGGCATCTCCTGGGAGGCCATCTTCTGGATCAACGTCCCGGTCGCACTGATCGCCATCCCGCTCGTCCTCTGGGCGCTGCCCGAGTCGCACGGCCGGCGCCAGCCGCTCGACCTGGTGGGCCTCGCGCTCGCCGGCACGTCGGTCCTCACCATCGTCTGGTCGATCATCCGCGGCAACGACGACGGCTGGGGTTCCACCCGGGTCGTCGGCGGCCTGGCTCTCGGTGTCGCCCTGCTGGTCGCCTTCCTGCTCCGCGAGTCCCGCACCGACCACCCGCTGGTGCCGCTGCGACTGTTCCGCGAGCGGTCGTTCTCGGTGGCCAACATCAGCGCGTTCGCCTTCTCGTTCGGCGTCTTCGGCCTGGTGTTCCTGCTGGCGCAGTACCTGCAGATCGGTATGGGCTTCACTCCCCTGCAGGCCGGGATCCGCACGCTGCCGTGGACCGCGGCGCCCATGATCTTCGCCCCGATCGCCGGGATGCTCGCGCCGCGCATCGGCGTCCGGCCGCTGCTGGCGACGGGCCTGCTCCTGCAGGCGGCCGGCCTGGCGTGGCAGGGACTGCTGGTCACCAGCAACACCCTGACCTACGCCGACCTCGTGCCCGGGCTCGCGTTGGCCGGCATCGGGATGGGTCTGACGTTCGCGCCGAGCGCCACCGCGGTGCTCGCGGACATGGTGCCCGACGACCACGGCACGGCGAGCTCGGTCAACGCCACCATCCGGGAGATCGGCGGCGCCCTCGGCGTCGCGGCACTGGTGGCCGTCTTCACCGCGTCGAACGGCACCCTGACACCGACCGGCTACGCAGCGGGCCTGCAGCCCGCGGCCTACGTCGCCGCGGTGGTCGTGGCGATCGGCGCAGCGGTCGTCCTGATCTGGATGCCCAGGAACACGGGCAAGACGCTCGCCTGACGACGCACGAACGCCGCCCCCGGTCCTCCGGGGGCGGCGTTCGCGTCGGGGCTCTCAGTCCTCGTCGTCGTCCTCGTCGGACTTCTTGTACGGGTCGGCGTCGCCGGCGAACGACGCCTGCGCTGCCAGCGCGGCCACCTCGCGGTCGCGACGGGCCGCGTCGATCAACGCCGCGTCGAGCTGCGCGGACGTGTCCGGCAGCGCGTCGAGGTGGAAGTCGAGCGACGGGGTCAGCCGGATGCCGGTCTGCTTGCCCACCTCCGACCGGATGATGCCCTTGGCGCTCTCGAGCGCCTTGGCCGAGTCGGTCCGCGCGGCGTCGTCGCCGAGCACCGTGTAGAAGACGTCGGCATGCTGCAGGTCGCCGGTCACGCGGACGTCCGTGATGGTGACGAAGCCGAGCCGGGGGTCCTTGATCCGGGTGTCGAGCATCTGCGCGACGACCTGCTGGATGCGCTCACTGAGCTTGCGGGCGCGGGCGGTGTCCGCCATCGGATCACTCCTTGTCTGGTAGAGAGACCGCGGGGCGGGCGAGGACTCGCCTCACCCGCCCCGCGGTCGGTGGATCACTGAGATCAGGCGCGAGGCTTCTCGCGCATCTCCCAGGTCTCGATGGTGTCGCCGATCTCGACGTCGTTGAACGACCCGAGGCCGATGCCGCACTCGAAGCCCTCGCGGACCTCCGTGGCGTCGTCCTTGAACCGCTTGAGCGACTCGATCGTCAGGTTGTCCCCGATGATCTTGCCGCCACGCGTGACGCGCGCCTTCGTGTTGCGGCGGATGAGGCCCGACCGGACGATCGACCCGGCGATGTTGCCGAACTTCGAGGACCGGAAGACCTCGCGCACCTCGGCGGAACCGAGCTGCACCTCCTCGTACTCCGGCTTGAGCATGCCCTTGAGGGCCGCCTCGACGTCGTCGATCGCCTGGTAGATGACCGAGTAGAAGCGCACGTCGACGCCCTCACGGTCCGCCAGCTCCTCGACGCGCTCCGCGTACTTGACGTTGAACCCGATGATGATGGCCGAGTCGACCGTCGCCAGGTTGACGTCGTTCTGCGTGATCGCACCGACGCCGCGGTGGATGACCCGCAGCTCGACCTCTTCGCCCACGTCGATCTTGAGCAGGGCGTCCTCGAGCGCCTCGACGGCACCCGAGACATCGCCCTTGAGGACCAGGTTGAGGGTCTCGACCTTGCCCTGCGCGAGCGCCTGGGTGAAGTCCTCGAGGCTGACGCGCTTGCGACGCTTGGCCAGGAGGGCGGCACGCTCGGCCGCCTCGCGCTTCTCGCCGATCTGACGCGCGGTGCGGTCGTCGGGCGCCACGATGAACGTGTCGCCGGCGCGGGGCACCGAGGTCAGGCCGAGCACCTGGACCGGACGCGACGGCCCGGCCACCAGGACCGGCTCGCCGTGCTCGTCGAACATGGCACGGACGCGGCCGTAGGCCGTGCCCGCGACGATCGAGTCGCCGACGTTTAGCGTGCCCGACTGGACGAGCACCGTCGCGACGGCACCGCGACCCTTGTCGAGGTTGGCCTCGATGGCCACGCCGCGAGCGTCCTTCTCGGCGTTCGCCCGCAGGTCGAGCGCGGCGTCCGCCGTGAGGAGGACCGCCTCGATCAGCTGGTCGATGCCGACGTTCTGCTTCGCGGAGACGTCGACGAACATCGTGTCGCCGCCGTACTCCTCGGCCACCAGGTTGTACTCGGTGAGCTGCTGGCGGATCTTGTCGGGGTTGGCCCCCTCCTTGTCCACCTTGTTGACCGCGACCACGATCGGCACGCCGGCCGCCTGGGCGTGGTTGAGCGCCTCGATGGTCTGGGGCATCACGCCGTCGTCGGCCGCGACCACGAGGATCGCGATGTCGGTCACCTGCGCACCACGGGCACGCATGGCGGTGAACGCCTCGTGGCCCGGGGTGTCGATGAACGTGACGGCACGGTCGATGCCCTCGTGCGTGGTGTGCACCTGGTAGGCACCGATGTGCTGGGTGATCCCGCCGGCCTCGCCCGCGACGACGTCCGTCTGACGGATGGCGTCGAGGAGCTTGGTCTTTCCGTGGTCGACGTGACCCATGACGGTGACCACAGGGGGTCGCGCCGTCAGGTCGTCGTCGCCCTCGGCCTCGAGCTCGGCGTCCAGGTCGATGTCGAAGGCCCCGAGCAGCTCGCGGTCCTCCTCCTCGGCCGAGACCATCTCGATGACATAGCCGAGCTCGACCGCGAGCGTCCCGAACGTGTCCTCGTCGAGGGACTGCGTCGCCGTGGCCATCTCACCGAGGTGGAACAGCACGGTGACCAGCGCGGCGGGGTTCGCGTCGATCTTGTCGGCGAAGTCGTTCAGCGACGAGCCGTGGCGCAGGCGGACGACCGTCTTGCCGTTGCCGCGAGGAACCTGCACGCCACCGAGGGACGGGGCCTGCATCTGCTCGAACTCTTGACGCTTCGCACGCTTCGACTTGCGGCCACGGACGGGACGACCGCCCGCGCGACCGAAGGCACCCTGCGTGGAGCCGCGACCGGCACCACCGGGGCGACCGCCGCCACCACCGGGACGGCCGGCGAAGCCGCCGCCACCACCCGGTGCACCGCCGGGAGCGCCGCCGGGCGCACCGCCGGGACGACCGGCGTAGCCACCGCGAGCACCGCCGGCACCGCCACCGGCACGACCGCCGCCGGGACCGGCCGGACGCTCACCGGGACGGCCGACGCCGCTGGCCGTGCGGCCCGGCATCATGCCCGGGTTGGGGCGCGGACCACCGGGACGGGGACCACCGGGACGCGGACCACCGGGACGGTCACCCGCGGACGCGACGGGGGCACCGTCGACGGGGGCGGGACGACGGTCACGGTCGCCCGGACGTGGCATGCCCTGCGACGGTGCGAACGGGTTGTTGCCCGGACGCGGGCCGCCGGGGCGGTTGGCGCCCGGACGCTCACCCTGGCGGGGCATGCCCTGCGAGGGTGCGAACGGGTTGTTGCCGGGACGCGCGGCGGGCGCGGGCGCCTGACGCGGTCCGGGACGGACGGGTGCGCCCGTCGCGGCGGCCGCGGCGGCGGGCGCGGGTGCTGCGGTGGCCGGCGCCGGCGCGGCGGCGGGAGCCGGGCGCGTGGGAGCCGGAGCGACGGGAGCCGCGGCGGCCGGAGCCGGGGCGGCAGCGCCGGCGGGGCGAGGAGCCTCGACGACGGGTGCGGGGGCAGGCGCCGGCGCGGGACGCGCGGGTGCCTTGGGTGCTGCTGCTGCGGGGGCTGCTCCGACGGGGTACTCGTCGCGCAGCTTGCGAACGACCGGTGGCTCGATGGTCGACGATGCCGACCGGACGAACTCCCCCATGGTGTTCAGCTTGGTCATGATGGTCTTGCTGTCGACCCCGAGCTCTTTGGCGAGCTCGTAGACGCGGACCTTGGCCACATCTCTCCTGTCTCGGTCCGCCCGGACAGGGTCGGACCGTCGTTAGTGTTCGCTACTCATCGCTGCGTACTCATCGCTGGGTACTCATCGGTGCGTGCTCATCGGGTAGCCATCGGCTTCCAGACCCGCTTCCCTCATCGACGATCGGCCTACGACCCCGGGATCTGCCCGGCGCCCTTCATGCCCTGCTGCTCGACGTGCCGGCGGACGACGCTCACGTCGAGCAGGCCTGCGTTGCGCAGTGCCCGCCCCAGTGCACGTCGGCGTTCGGCGGTGTCGAGACATCCAGGATCGGGGTGCAGCCACGCCCCCCTGCCCGGCATCCGGCGACCGACGTCCACGACCAGCGCGGGAGATCCCGCGGCGTCCGTGGCGACGACCACCCTCAACAGGGCCGACCTCGGGCCGGTGGCTCGGCACCCCACGCAGGTCCGGAGCGGACCCATGCCAGAGACAGTTTTCGCTGTCTGTGGGGTCCGCCGGCTCGACGGGAGGAGCCGGACATCCGGCCCAGCCGCAGCAAGTCTACCGCGCCGTACCACTGGCCGTACCACCGCAGGCGTCGATCGTGACGTCACTCACCGGCGCTCGCACCCTGCAGGTCGCCCGGGACCTCGGCGTCGGAGCGGATGTCGATGCGCCAGCCGGTGAGCTTCGCGGCCAGCCGGGCGTTCTGGCCCTCCTTGCCGATGGCGAGCGACAGCTGGTAGTCCGGCACGACGACCCGGGCGGCGCGGGCCTCGGGGTCGACGACCGTCACGGAGAGCACCCGGGCCGGCGAGAGCGCGTGCGCGATCATCTCGGCCGGGTCGTCGGCGTGGTCGACGATGTCGATCTTCTCGCCGTGCAGCTCGGCCATGACCGCGCGGACGCGACCACCCATCGGGCCGATGCACGCGCCCTTGGCGTTCACGCCGGGAACCGTCGCGCGGACGGCCATCTTGGTGCGGTGGCCCGCCTCGCGCGCCATCGCGGTGATCTCGACGGTGCCGTCGGCCACCTCGGGGACCTCCAGCTCGAACAGCTTGCGCACGAGGTTCGGGTGCGTGCGGGACAGGGTCACCTGCGGGCCGCGCGGGCCGCGGGCGACCTCGAGCACGTAGCCGCGGATTCGGTCGCCGTGCACGTACTCCTCCCCCGGAACCTGCTCGTGCGCGGGGAGCACGGCCTCGGTGCCGCCCACGTCGATCAGCACGGTGCGCGGGTCCCGGCCCTGCTGGATGACGCCGCCGAGCACCTCGCCCTCCTTGCCGCGGAACGCGCCGAGCACCTGGTCGTCCTCGGCGTCCCGCAGGCGCTGCACGATGACCTGCCGGGCGGTCGCGGTCGCGATGCGGCCGAACCCGTCCGGCGTGTGGTCGAACTCCGGCTCGTCGTGGAGCGTGTACTCGGGCTCGTCGTCGTCCTGCACCGGGGGCTCCTCGCGGGCCCACACGGTCACGTGACCGCTCTTGCGGTCCACCTCGACGCGGGCCCGGGTGTGTGCGCCGGGGGTGCGGTGGTACGCCGAGAGCAGTGCCTGCTCGATCGCCGAGACGAGCACGTCGAGGCTGATCTCCCGCTCGCGCTCGAGCATCCGCAGCGTCTGCATGTCGATGTCCATGTTCAGTTCTCCTGTCCGGCGTCGGCGTCGCTGCCGGCCTCGTCGTCGTCCACGGGCCCGACGCCTGTCAGGTCCACCTCGACGTGCGCGGCGCGCACCTCGGACAGCGGCACCTGAACGGCCTCCCCGACCACCGGCTTGCGGCCCTTGAGCCCGGGCGTCACCGGCACGACGACGATCGTGCCGTCCTGCGGCCCCGTCCGCTCGACGGCGGTCAACCGCCCGCTGAGCGTCCCACCGTCGTGGCGGTGCACCACGACCGAGTGCCCGACGGCGCGCGTGAAGTGCCGGCGCTCGGTGAGCGGCCGGGAGACCCCGGGGCTCATCACCTCGAGCGTGTACTCGCCGGTGATCGCCTCGGCGGCGTCCAGGGCGTCCGAGACGGCGTGCGTCGCGTCGGCGATGCGGTCGAGGTCCAGACCGACCTCGTCGTCCTCGGTCACGTCGATCACGACCTCGACCACGGACCGGCCCGCGGAACGCCGCACGGCGACGTCCTCGAGAAGGAGCCCGACGGACTCGACGGCCGGCTCCACGACCTGGCGGACCCGTTCGGCATGTGCTGGGTGCGCTGGCGCGGCCACGTCAGCCTCCTGTCGGCTCCAGCGGGTCAGTGCGCAGACAACGGATCGACCCTGTGATGTTGTGAGCCCAGCGTATCGAGTCCGGGCGTGCCCGACCGCCGCACGTCCGTCGCATGGCAGGATCACCGGCGATGCACGCCCAGCCGCACCCGCACCACGACCCGGATCTCGCCTCGCGCGCCCGCCGGGTCGGTGTCGCGCTCGCCACACTTCTCGCTCTCGCGCTCCTGGCCGGATGTGGCCTGCGCGCCGAGTCGTCGCCCCCGGTCGCGCGCACCCCCGACGCGATCGAGCAGGTCCGCGCCCGCACCGTCGCCGATTCTCTGGCGCTCGCCCAGGCCGCCGGGGCCCTCGCTGCGACACCGGCGGGCGCTGCCGAACCCTTGGCGGGCGTGCTCGCCGACGTCGCCTCGTTCTCCGACCAGCACGCCCAGCAGGCCGGCGGCGCGTACGTCTCGGGCCTGCCGACGCCGACCACCTCGCCGTCGACACCAGCGGTGACGCCGGACGCGCCGACGCTCCTGGCCCAGCTGGCAGCCGCCACGACCACCTCGCTCGCCGACGCCGACGCCGTGGACGACGGTGCTCTCGCGCGACTCGTCGCGTCGATCGCGACGTCGCGGGCGGGACTCACCGCTCGCCTCGCGCAGGCCACCGGCCTGCCGGTCCCCACCGTGACCCCGCCCGTGGACGGCGCCGCGACTCCGGCGCCCACGCCCGCACCCAGCCCGAGCACGGCGTCGGCCACCGACCTGGACGCCCTCGCGCTCGCGCACGACCAGGCGGGCTTCGGCTTCGAGGTCATCGCGGCCAAGCTCGCGGGCGACCAGCGCGCGGCGGCCGTCGCTGCCGCCGCCGCGAACCGGTCGGCCGGCGAGCAGTGGGCCCGCGCCTCGGGCTCCGACGGCACCGCGCAGGATCCGCGTCGTGCGTCGTACGCCCTGCCGACCGGGCTCGACGACCCGACCGCGGCCGTCGCACTCGGCCGCACGCTGGAGTCCGCGGTGGCGGACGCCTACGCGAACGCCGTCGCGGGCGCCCCGGTGGGCGCGCGACTCCCGCTCGTCGACGGTCTCCAGGCCGCGACCGGCGCGGCCGGGACCTGGGGCGCGACCCCGGTCCCGTTCCCCGGCCTCCCCGAACAGACCCAGAAGCCCGCCGGCTGACCTCGACGTCCGCGCCCGCGGACGCCGCAGTCAGCCAGCGGTCGCCTCAGGCGGAGAGCAGCGTGGCGACCAGGCCCGCGACGTGGTCGGCGGCCTGGTCGACCGGGACCTGCTCGGTGGTGCCGCCGGTCCGCGGGCGGACCTCCACGACCCCCTCGGCCAGCCCGCGGCCGACGACGACCACCAGCGGGACCCCGATCAGCTCGGCGTCGGCGAACTTCACCCCCGGCGAGACACGGCCCGGACGGTCGTCGTAGACCACCTCGATGCCGCGCGACGACAGCTCGAGCGCGAGCGCCTCGGCGGCCTCGAACACGGCCGGGTCCTTGCCGGTCGCGACGACCGTCACGTGCGCGGGCGCGACGTGGGCGGGCCAGGCCAGGCCGCGCTCGTCGTTGTTCGCCTCCGCCAGGGCGGCGAGCACCCGGGTCACGCCGATGCCGTACGAACCCATGGTGACCACCTGGGCCTTGCCGTTCTGGTCCAGCACCGTCAGCCCGAGCGCCTGGGCGTACTTGCGGCCGAGCGCGAAGATGTGACCGATCTCGATGCCGCGCGCCAGCTCGAGCGGACCCGATCCGTCGGGCGCGAGGTCACCGGCGCGCACCTCGGCGGCCTCGACCGTGCCGTCGGCGGTGAAGTCGCGGCCCGCGACCAGGTCGAAGACGTGCCGACCGGGCTCGTTCGCCCCCGTGATCCACCGCGTCCCGGCAACCACGCGCGGGTCGAGCAGGTAGCGCACCGCCGTGCGCTCGGCCCCCTCGGCGACCGCGACGTTCGGACCCATCGCCGCGGGACCGATGTAGCCGCGCACCAGCTCGGGGTGCGCGGCGAAGTCGGCATCGCCGGCGGCCTCCACCTCGGCCGGGCTGACCGACGCCTCGAGCCGCTTGAGGTCCACCTCGCGGTCGCCGGGCAGGCCGACGACGAGCAGCTCGCGCTCACCCGTCGGGTGCACCAGCGCGAGGACGACGTTCTTGAGCGTGTCGGCCGCGCTCCAGGCGCGGTCCGGGCGGGCGAACCGCTCGTTCGCGAGGGCGACCAGCGAGTCGATGGTGGGCGTGTCGGGCGTGTCCTCCACGTGCGCCGCGGGTGCGTCCGCGAACGGCAGCGCCTGGGGCACGACGGTCGTGACCGCCTCGACGTTGGCCGCGTAGCCGCCGGCCGAGCGGACGAACGTGTCCTCCCCGATGGGCGTCGGCGTCAGGAACTCCTCGGACCGCGAGCCGCCCATGGCGCCCGACGTGGCCGCCACGATCACGTACTCGAGTCCGAGGCGGTCGAAGATCCGCTGGTAGGCGGCTCGCTGCGCCTGGTAGGAGGCCTCGAGGCCCTCGTCGTCGATGTCGAACGAGTAGGCGTCCTTCATGATGAACTCGCGTCCGCGGATCAGGCCGGCGCGCGGCCGAGCCTCGTCGCGGTACTTGGTCTGGATCTGGTACAGCGCGAGGGGGAGCTCCTTGTACGACGAGTACAGGTCCTTGACCAGGAGCGTGAACATCTCCTCGTGGGTGGGCGCCAGCAGGTAGTCCGCACCCTTGCGGTCATTCAGCCGGAACAGGTTGGGCCCGTACTCGGTCCAGCGCCCCGTGGCCTCGTACGGCTCGCGCGGCAGCAGCGCGGGGAAGTGCACCTCCTGCGCGCCGGCAGCGTTCATCTCCTCGCGCACGACGGCCTCGACCTTGGCCAGCACGCGCAGCCCGAGCGGCAGCCAGGTGTAGATGCCGGGCGCCGCGCGGCGGATGTAGCCGGCTCGCACCAGGAGCCGGTGGCTGGCGACCTCGGCATCGGCGGGGTCCTCGCGCAGGGTGCGGAAGAAGAGGGTCGAGAGGCGCAGAAGCATGACCGCGAGCCTAGTTGCTCCCGCAGATCGAGCAGTCATGCGCCACGATGGGTGCGTGCCGGAGCTGCCCGAGGTCGAGGCGCTCGCGCAGTTCCTGCGCGGGCGGGCGGTCGACCACACCGTGACGTCGGTCGAGATCGGCGCGATCAGCGCGCTCAAGACGTTCCGCCCGCCGCCGGACGCGCTCAAGGGCGGGGTGGTGGTCGACGTCCAGCGGCACGGCAAGTGGCTCGACCTCATGGTCGCGACGGCGACCGGCGAGCCGCTGCACCTGGTCTGGCACCTGTCGCGCGCGGGCTGGGTGCGCTGGTCCGAGCAGCTGTCCGAGCGTCCCGTGCGGCCGGGCAAGTCCCCGATCGCGCTGCGCGTGCGGTTCGACGACGGGGCCGGCTTCGACCTGACCGAGGCCGGGACCCGCAAGCGGCTCGCGGTGCACGTCGTGCAGGACCCGGCCGACGTCCCGCAGATCGCGACGCTCGGCGTCGAACCCCTCTCGGACGAGTTCACGCCCGAGCGCCTGTCCGAGCTGCTGGCTGGGCGCAACCAGCAGGTCAAGGGCCTCCTGCGCGACCAGGGCACGATCGCCGGGATCGGGAACGCCTACTCCGACGAGATCCTGCTTGTCGCCCGGATGAGCCCGTTCGCCATGACCAGGTCGTTCGACGCCGCCAAGACCGCGACGCTCTACGCCGCCATCCACGACGTGCTCACCGAGGCCGTGCGCGCGGCGTCGGGCAAGCCCGCGGCCGAGCTCAAGGACGCCAAGCGCCAAGGGATGCGCGTGCACGGGCGCACCGGCGAGCCGTGCCCGGGCTGGGACGGCGTGCCCTGCGGCGACACCGTCCACGAGGTGTCGTTCGCGGACTCGGCGCTGCAATACTGCCCGACCTGTCAGACGGGCGGCAAACCGCTGGCGGACCGGCGGATGTCGCGCCTGCTGCGGTAGGCCTCAGAAGAGGACCGTCGCGTAGGTGCCGACCTGGCGGAACCCGACGGCCCGGTAGGCGGCCAGCGCCCGCGCGTTGTAGTTGTTGACGTAGAGCGAGACGAGCGGGGCCACCTCGGTGCGGGTCGCCTGCACGACGGCGGCCATACCCGACTCCGAGAGCCGCTCGCCGCGTCGGTCGGGCGACACCCACACGCCCTGGACCTGCGCGACACCGCCCGCGACGGCACCGAGCTCGGCCTTGAACACCACGTCACCGCGGGATCGCCTGGCGGACTCCTCGACGCGGACGAACGAGCGTCCCTGCGTCATGAGGTTGCGCACCCGCGTCTCGTACGGGCCGCCCGGACCGCTCACGGGCGAGTAGCCGACCTCCTCGGTGAACATCCGCACGCAGGCCGGCAGGACGATGTCGAACTCGTCGGGGTTCGACCGCCGAACCGCCGGGTCGGGCGTCACCAGCGGGGCATGGTCGATCACCATCGACGGCTGGTCGTCGCGAACCTCGCGCGCCGCTGGCCAGAACTGCCGCAGCCGGCTCCACATGCCGAGCACGGCATCGGCCGGTCCGACGATCGACGAGCACCGACGGCCCTGCAGCCGGGCGAGTCCCGCGAACGCGTCGAGCGCCCGGCTCACGGTTCGGGAGTCGTCCACGGGTACGAGGGGCACCATGTTCGCGCCGGCGAAGCAGATCGCGACGAGCTCGCCGTCCTGCTCGAATCCCCAGAGGCTGCCACCTGCCGCACGCAGACCGCGTCCCACGGCCTGCTCCAACCGGGCCGTCGCGAGCACAGAACCGACCGCATCACGTGCGCAGACGGCCAGCGCGCCCTCGAGGTCGATGTCCGTCAGGACCCGACCTCCGGCTCGGTTGTCGAGCAGAGCAGCGCGACGTTGCACCATGAGGCGATCTTGCACCACCTCGGCCGGATTCACCCCATCTTCGGCACGCCGATCTGATGAATCTGCGGTAGGCCCGCCCACGGGACCCGCTCGGTCAGCCGACGGTGACGACAGGGGCACCGGCGCCGGAGTCGACGGGGTCCATGGACTCGGCGAGCCGCATGGCCTCCTCGATCAGCGTCTCGACGATGAGCGCCTCCGGGACGGTCTTGATGACCTCGCCCCGCACGAAGATCTGGCCCTTCCCGTTGCCGGACGCGACGCCCAGGTCCGCCTCGCGCGCCTCGCCCGGCCCGTTGACGACGCACCCCATGACGGCGACCCGCAGCGGGACCTCCAGGCCCTCGAGGCCCGCAGTCACGCGCTCCGCCAGCGTGTAGACGTCCACCTGAGCCCGACCGCAGGACGGGCAGGACACGATCTCCAGCTTGCGCGGCCGCAGGTTGAGCGACTGGAGGATCTGGATGCCGACCTTGACCTCCTCGACCGGCGGCGCGGACAGGGACACGCGGATGGTGTCCCCGATGCCCTTGCTGAGCAGCGCGCCGAACGCGGTGGCGGACTTGATGGTGCCCTGGAACGCCGGCCCGGCCTCGGTCACGCCGAGGTGCAGCGGCCAGTCGCCTCGTTCGGAGAGCAGCTCGTACGCCCGCACCATCACGACGGGGTCGTTGTGCTTGACGGAGATCTTGAAGTCACGGAAGCCGTGCTCCTCGAAGAGCGACGCCTCCCAGACCGCCGACTCGACGAGCGCCTCCGGCGTGGCCTTGCCGTACTTGGCGAGCAGGCGCGGGTCGAGAGAGCCAGCGTTCACGCCGATCCGGATGGAGACGCCGGCATCCGTCGCCGTGCGGGCGATCTCCTTGACCTGGTCGTCGAACTTGCGGATGTTGCCGGGGTTGACCCGGACCGCCGCACAACCGGCCTCGATCGCCGTGAACACGTACTTGGGCTGGAAGTGGATGTCCGCGATCACCGGCAGCTGCGACTTGCGCGCGATGGTGGCGAGCGCGTCGGCATCGTCCTGCGTCGGCACGGCGACACGGACGATGTCGCAGCCCGCCGCGGTCAGCTCGGCGATCTGCTGCAGGGTCTTGTTGATGTCCGTCGTCGGCGTCGTGCACATCGACTGGACGCTCACCGGGGCGTCGCCGCCGACGAACACCTTGCCGACGCGGATCTTGCGGGTGGGACGCCGCGGGGCCAGCACGGGTGCGGGCGCCTCCGGCATGCCGAGGCTGATCGGGATGCTCACCTCGCCATCATCGCACCCGCGGTGCCGGGCGCTCCCCCGCCGGACGTGGCGTGCACGACATCACCCTCAGATCTGCACCGGGTTGACGAGGTCCGCGTAGACCAGCAGGAGGCCGACGCCGCCGAGCAGGACGAACACGCTGTAGGCGATCGGCACGAGCTTGGCGCTGTCGAACGGCCCCGGGCGCGGCAGGCCTCGCAGCCTGGCCACCTGCCGACGCCCGCCCTCCCAGAGCGCCGCGGCGACGTGGCCGCCGTCGAGCGGCGGCAGCGGGATCAGGTTGAAGACGAACAGGGCGATGTTCAGGCTGGCCAGCATCAGGAGCAGGCCGGCGAGCTTGAGGCCCCAGTCGATGTCGTGCTCGGAGGCGATGTCGCCGGCGAACCGGCCGATGCCGACCACCCCGACGACGCTGCTGGTGTCGCGCGGGGTGCCGTGCACCGTCGAGCTCCAGAGCTCACCGACCTTGCTGGGGAGCGTCGCGACGACGGACGCCGTCTGGCCGGTCATCGTCGCCACCCGACCCGGGATCTGCCAGATCGACTCGCGCTGCGTCTCCTGCTTCGGGCCGATCCCGATGTAGCCGACCGACGTGGTCTTCGGGGTGCCGTCCGCGTTCAGCACCGGGTTGTCGTTCGCGTCGTAGACGGGGCGCTCGGCCACCACCGGGGTCACCGACAGCTCGACCTGCTTGCCGTCGCGCAGCACCGTCACCGGCACGGCCTCGTCGCCGGTCGACCGGATCAGCACGGTGAGCTGGTCCCAGGAGTCGACCGCGGTGCCGTTGTAGGAGACCACCGTGTCGCCGGAGCGCAGGCCGGCGGCCGCGCCCGGAGCCGCCGCGTCGGTGGACGTGCAGGTGCGCGTCGCCGGCGCGTCGGCCGGGATCACGCACGCACTGACGGAGCTCACGGTGGTCGTCGGGCCGGGCAGCCCGATGCCCACGAAGACGATCGCCATGAGGAAGAACGCGATGACGAGGTTCATGACCGGTCCGCCGAGCATGACGACGAGCTTCTTCGGCGTCGACAGCCGATAGAACGCACGTCCGTCCTCGCCGGGGCGGATCTCCTCGGCGCTGGCCTGGCGCGCGTCCCGGGCGAGGCGTCCGATCCACGTGCGCGCCCGCGGGTTACCGACGGCGTCCCCGGGCGGGTACATGCCGACCAGGCGCACGTAGCCACCGAGCGGGATCGCCTTGAACCCGTACTCGGTCTCGCCCTTGGTCCGCGACCACAGCGTGGGCCCGAAGCCGATCATGTAGTGGCTGACCCGGACGCCGAACCGCTTGGCGGGCACCATGTGCCCGACCTCGTGCAGCCCGATGGATGCCAGCAGCACGACGACGAAGATCAGCACGCCGATCAGGTACGCCATCAATCTCCTCCGTCCGGGGACCGCACCCCACCCAAGCGTGCACCAGCGGCCCGCGCGCGCACATCCTCCCCCGCCACCCTGGGAACTCGCTGGACGCCCGCTGGGCTCACCCGTTCGGCGGGTCGAGAAGTCCGGACCTCGTCCGGATCGGTACGGATCGGACGGGTAGCGGAATTCGTCGTGCCCGGCCTTTCCCGCGTGCGAGATCGGCACTAACGTCCGAGCATGGCCACTGATTCCGCTCCCGCCACTGTTCTCGAGCAGCGCCGCGCGCTGCGGACGCCCGTCCCCGGCCCCCGGTCGATCGCGCTCGGCGCGCGTCGGGCCGCCGCGGTCGCCGCGGGCGTGTCGTCCACGCTGCCGGTGTACGTGGCGCGGGCCTCGGGCGCGGTGATCGAGGACGTGGACGGCAACGTGTTCGTCGACCTCGGCTCCGGCATCGCGGTGACCTCGGTCGGCGCGAGCGCGCCCGAGGTGGCCGCGGCCGTGGCGGCGCAGGCGCTCGACTTCACGCACACGTGCTTCATGATCAGCCCCTACGAGGAGTACGTCGCGGTCTGCGAGGCGCTCGCCCGGCTCACCCCCGGCGACCACGCGAAGCGCTCGGTGCTGGTGAACTCCGGCGCGGAGGCCGTCGAGAACGCCGTGAAGATCGCCCGGCGCGCGACCGGTCGCGAGGCCGTGCTCGTGCTCGACCACGCGTACCACGGGCGCACGAACCTGACGATGGCGATGACGGCGCGGGCCATGCCGTACAAGACGGGCTTCGGGCCGTTCGCGGGCGAGGTGTACCGCGTGCCCGCGTCCTACCCGCTGCGCGACCCCGAGGGGATGACCGGCGAGCAGGCCGCCCGTCGCGCGATCGACGTCGCCGAGCGGCAGGTCGGCGCGGACCAGGTCGCGGCGATCGTCGTCGAGCCGATCCTGGGCGAGGGCGGCTTCGTCGTGCCCGCCCCCGGGTTCCTGCCGACCCTCGCGGCCTGGGCCAAGGACAAGGGCATCGTGCTCGTCGCCGACGAGGTGCAGACCGGGTTCGCGCGCACGGGTGCGATGTTCGCGTGCGACCACGAGGGCGTCGTGCCGGACCTCATCGCCCTGGCCAAGGGCATCGCCGGCGGGTTGCCGCTCGGCGCGGTGACCGGTCGGGCCGAGCTGCTCGACGCGGTGCACGCGGGCGGGCTGGGCGGCACGTTCGGCGGCAACCCGATCGCCTGTGCGGCGGCGCTGGCGAGCATCGACCTGTACGAACGGACCGACCTGGTCGGCGCCGCGCGCGCGATCGAGGACCGGGTGGTCCCGCGGCTGACCGCGAGCCTCGCCGACGTCGGCGCCGTGGCCGAGATCCGTGGGCGGGGCGCGATGCTCGCGCTCGAGCTGGTGCGTCCGGGCACGCTCGAGCCCGACAAGGCCGCCGCGCAGAGGGTGGCGGCGGCCTGCGCCGCCCAGGGCGTGCTCGTGCTCACGTGCGGCACGTGGGGCAACGTCCTGCGCCTGCTGCCGCCGCTCGTCATCGGCGACGAGCTGCTCGACGACGCGCTGACCGTGCTGGAGGACGCGCTGCGATCGCTGTAATCCGTGGACGGCCCGCCGGGTCGGTGCGATCGTCGCGAGGGTGGACCAGATCTGGGACGCCGAGACCGCGCAGCGCTACGACACGCCCGGCTCGGGCATGTTCGCGCCCGTGGTGCTCGGGCCGACGGTCGACATGCTCGCCGTCCTCGCGGCGGGCGGTCGAGCGCTCGAGCTCGCGGTCGGCACCGGCAGGGTCGCAGTCCCGCTCGCCGAGCGCGGCGTGCCGGTCACCGGCATCGAGCTCTCGCCCGCGATGGTCGCGCGGCTGCGGACGAAGGCGGACGAGGCGACGATCCCGGTCGTCCTGGGCGACATGGCGACAGCCGTCGCACCCGGCGAGTTCAGCCTCGTGTACCTGGTCTACAACACGATCTCCAACCTGCTCACACAGGCCGAGCAGGTCGCGTGCTTCCGGAACGCTGCCCGCCACCTGAGTCCGGGCGGCCGGTTCGTCGTCGAGCTGTGGGTCCCGCAGCTGCGCGCGCTCCCGCCCGGGCAGAGTGCCACCGTCTGGGCCGTCGAGCCCGGCTACCTCGGCCTAGACACCTACGACGTGCTGCTCCAGCGTGTGGTGTCGCACCACGTCCGGTTCAGCGAGGACGACGCCGTGCACGCCAGCCTCACCCGCAGCCCGCACCGCTACGTGTGGCCTGCAGAGCTCGACCTCATGGCGCAGCTGGCGGGTCTCGACCCGGAGACCCGGCACGCCGACTGGGTCGGATCGCCGTTCACCGCCGACTCGCCGTCCCACGTGTCGGTGTACCGGCGTCCGTCCTAGGCGGGGTCGCGCTCGTCGAGGCCCCACGGGGAGCCGTAGCCCGCGGGCGTCGGCGCGGCCAGCAGGTCGAGGAACGCCACCGCGTCGAACGCCTCCGGGCCGAGCACGCCCGCACCCGACCAGACGCCCGTCGCGAGCAGCTCGAGCGCGACCACCGGGTTGACGGCCGTCTGCCAGACGACGCACTGTGCGCCGTACTCGGCCATCGACCAGGCGTTGTCGACGATGTGGTGCAGGTAGACCTCCCGCGGCGACCCGTCGGTGCCGGTCCCGGTGACCAGCAGGCCGGCACACGTCGACCCCGACATCCGGGGGCCGATCGTCGCGGGGTCGGGCAGGCACGCCGCCACGACGTCGCGTGGGCTGACCGGCACGCCGCGCACCTGGACCGGCTCGGTGCGATCGAGGCCGAGCGTGTGCAGCGTGCGCAGGACGCCGATGAACTCCTCGCCGAGCCCGTACTTGAAGGTCACCTTGCGGGCGTCCACCCAGCGCGGCATGAGGAGGACCTCCTCGTGCTCGACGTGCACGCACTCGACGTCGCCGATCGGCTCGGGGAACCGGAACACCTCGGGCTCGTGGAACGGCGGGGTGGTGAACCAGCCGTCCTCCAGACCGGCACCGGCCTCGGCGCGGTCCGCCGACCAGATGACCGGCGGGTTGAGGCACTCCTCGATCGTGGTCCAGATGGAGAACGACGGCGCGAAGACCGGTTCGCCGTCGTCGCCGAGCACCACGAGGTTGGCGCCGTCCCGCACCCCGAGCTCGTCGATCGACTTGAACAGGTGGTCGGCGGCGTACCGCGCGAACACGTCCGACAGCCCGGGCTCCACGCCCATGCCGACGAGCGCCAGGCGCCCGGCCGTCGCCCAGTCCCCGGCCGCCGCGAACTGCTCGTCGCCGAGCTTGACGCCGGGCAGCTCGTACGGCCGGTCCGGGTGGGGGTGCGACAACGACATGGCCATGTCGAGGTAGTCCGCCCCGGCCGCCCGCACGCCCTCGAAGATCGGCAGGACGAAGCGCGGGTCGACGGCGTTCAGCACGTACGTGGCACCGTGCTCGCGCACCAGCGCCTCGACGGCCGCCGCGCTGGAAGCGTCGACGACGGCGGCGACGAACCGGCCGCCCACCACGTCGTGCTCGCTCGCCGCGTCGACGGTGCGCCGGGCGCGCGCCAGGTCCACGTCCGCGACGACCAGCCGCTCGAAGAAGGTCCGACGGGCTGCGATCCGGGCGACCGCGTCGCCCACCCCTCCGCTACCGACCACCAGGATCCGCACGAGGTCCACCTCTCACCGGGCGCTGCGTCGCGCCCGTCTGGTCGTTCACCGGAGGCGTTTGCTCCGGGCATGGCCGAGCAGCTGGACGATCACGACGATGGCGAGGGCCAGCACGAACATGAACGAGCTGATGACGTTGGCCTGCGGCGGGATGCCGCGGGTCGCCGAGATGTACACGAACTTGGGGAACGTCTCGTACGACCCGGACGTGAAGTTCGTGACGATGAAGTCGTCGAAGCTGAGGCTGAACGCGAGCAGCGCGGCCGCCGCGATCCCGGGCAGCAGGAGCGGGAACGTGACCCGCCAGAACGCCTGCAGCGGCGAGGCGTACAGGTCTGCCGCGGCCTCCTCTATCGCCGGGTCCAGGCTCGAGACGCGTGCCTTGACCGTGACGACGACGAAGCTGATGCAGAACAGCACGTGCGAGGCCACGACCGTGCTGAAGCCGAGCGGCACCCGAACGGACAGGAACTGCGCCAGGAGCGCCGCACCGAGCACCACCTCCGGCGTCGACATCGGCAGGAAGATCAGCAGGTTGGCAGCGGAGCGACCGCGGAACTGGGACCGCACCAGACCGATGGCCACGAGCGTGCCGAGGACCGTCGCGACGAGGGTGGACAGGAGTCCGACCTGCAGCGAGTGCCCGAACGCCTCGCACACCTGCGGGGCACCGCACGGGTTGCGCCAGTTGTCGAGCGTGAAGCCGCGCCACACGAGGTTCGTCTTGCCCGCGTCGTTGAACGAGAACACGACCGTGTACGCGACGGGGACCAGCAGGAACACGAACCCGAGCGCGGCGAACGTGGGGACGATGGCGTCGCCGATGCGACGCCGACGCCGCGCGGGCGGCCGGACGGCGGGCCGGACGTCGACGCTCACAGGAGCTCCTCGGTCCCCGCGCGCCGTATGTACAGCGTCACCAGGAGCATGATCGCCGCCATGAGCACGACGGACAGCGCGGCGGCGGTCGGGTAGTCCAGCACCTTGAAGAACCGGGCGTCGATGACCTGCCCGATCATCGTCGTGTTCGTGTTGTTGCCGAGCAGGGACGCGTTCACGTAGTCGCCGACGGCCGGGATGAACGTCAGCAGGGTGCCGGCGACGACCCCCGGCAGCGACAGCGGCCACGTCACGGTGCGGAACGCGGTCAGCGGCGACGCGTACAGGTCCGCGCCCGCCTCGAGCATCCGCGCGTCCAGCCGCTCGAGGCCCGCGAAGATCGGCAGCACCATGAACGGCAGGAAGTTGTAGGTCAGGCCGCAGACGACGGCGAACGGGGTCGCCGTCAGCCGGGCGCCCTCCGGGAGCAGGTGGAGCCAGTGCAGGGCGCTGACCACGAACGAGTCGTCCGAGAGGATCTGCTTCCAGGCGATCGTCCGCAGGATGAAGCTGGTGAAGAACGGCGCGACGACCAGGACCAGCAGCATCCCCTGCAGCAGCTTGCGACCCCGGGCCCGGATGGCGATCGCGTACGCCATCGGGTACCCGATGACGAGCGTCGCCACGGTGGCCACGAACGCGAACCAGAACGAGCGCAGCATCACCGGCCAGAACTGCGACATCGCGTCGACGTAGTTCTGCCAGTGCAGCGCCGGCTGGTACTGCCCGAGGTCGCCACCCGGCACGGGCACGTACAGGGAGGTCACGAGCAGCGCGCCGACCGGGACGACGAACAGCAGGCCCAGGTAGAGGAGGCCCGGTCCGAGCAGGAGCCAGTGCGTCCGGGAACGGGTCCGCGTGCGAGGCGCAGGCGCCGCCGGACCCGTCGCGACGCCCTCTCCGAGCGCGGCGGTCAGGCTCACGGCTCGTCGTCCAGGTCGACCGTGCCCTCGTCAGGAGCGTCCGCGCCGTCCAGCGCGAACGTGAAGTCCATCGACCACGCGAGCCGCACCCGGGACCCGGGCGCGACGGTCGAGCCGCCCAGGAGGTTCTGCGCGAACACGCCGAACGTGCCCAGACCGGCAACCTCGACCTGGTACTGCGTGCTGACGCCCGTGAAGGACACGTCGGTCACCGTCCCCGGGCCGAGCACGTTCTCGCCCGAGGACGGCTCCTGGTCCCCGACGAGCATCCGCAGCTTTTCGGGCCGGACCCCGACGAGCACGTCGCCCGACGACCGGACCGAGCGCGCCTCGGGCACGAGGAGTCGCCGACCGACCACGTCGACCGCGAGCAGACCCGTCGAGGTCACGCGCTCGCTGACCGTGCCGGGCACCAGGTTCGACTGTCCGAGGAAGTTGGCGACGAAGGCCGTCCGAGGCAGCTCGTACAGCTCGGCGGGCGTCCCCATCTGCTCGATGCGGCCGTGGTTCATCACCGCGACCGTGTCGGCCATCGTCATGGCCTCCTCCTGGTCGTGCGTGACGTGGATGAAGGTCAGCCCCACCTCGGTCTGGATGCGCTTGAGCTCGAGCTGCATCTGGCGGCGCAGCTTGAGGTCCAGCGCGCCCAGCGGCTCGTCGAGGAGCAGCACCGACGGCCGGTTGACCAGGGCGCGAGCGAGCGCCACCCGCTGCTGCTGGCCGCCCGAGAGCTGGACCGGCTTGCGGCCTGCCAGGTGGCCGAGCTCGACCAGGTCGAGGCCCTCGGCCACGCGGCGCGCGATCTCGCTCTTGCCCGTACGCCGCAGACCGAACGCGACGTTCTCCCCCACGGTCAGGTGCGGGAACAGCGCGTAGCTCTGGAACACCGTGTTGACGGGCCGCTGGTGCGCCCGCGTCCCGGTGACGTCCCGGCCGCCGATGGCGATCGTGCCCGTCGTCGGCTGCTCGAGCCCGGCGACCATGCGCAGCGTCGTCGTCTTGCCGCAGCCCGACGGGCCGAGCAGGGCGAAGAACGAGCCGCTCGGCACGGTCAGGGTCAGGTGGTCGACCGCGAGGAAGTCACCGAAGGCCTTGGTGACCCCGGTGATCTGCAGGGCCGCGCCGGTGTCGGTCTCGACGTCGACCGTTGCGGCGACCTCGATGGCCCCGGTCGTGCTCGTCATGCGCCGATCACCGTGAGGAACTCGCCGTTGTAGCGCGCCTCCTCCGCGGGGTCGAGGGTGCGGAAGACGCTGACCTTGGACAGGGTGGCCGCGTCGGGGAAGATCATCGGGTTGCTGGCGAGGTCGGGATCGATCGCGACCATCGCCTGCTGGGCGCCCTCGACCGGCGTGATGTAGTTGACCCAGGCGGCGACCTGGGCGGCCACCTCGGGGTCGTAGTAGTAGTCCATGAGCTTCTCGGCGTTCGTCAGGGCCGGCGAGCCGATGGGCACCATCATGTTGTCGCTCCAGAGCGTGCCGCCGGCGTCCGGGATGGCGAACTCGAAGCGGTCGTCGGACTCGTAGTTGAGCGACGTGATGTCACCGGACCAGCCGATCACGGCGATCGCGTCCCCCGACGCGAGGTCCTGCGTGTACGAGTTGCCCAGCACCTTGCGGATGTGCCCCGAGGAGATCTTCTCCTTGAGGACCTCGAGCGCCGAGTGGAAGTCGTCGTCGGTCCAGGCGCCCGCGGGGTCGACGCCCTGGTTGAACATGAGCAGGCCCATGGTGTCGCGCATCTCCGAGAGCACCTCGACCCGGCCGGCGAGCTCCGGCTTCCACAGGTCGTCGACCGAGTGCAGGCCGCCGGGCACCTTGGACTTGTCCCAGGCGAGCCCGGCGAAGCCCGACTGCCACGTGAGCGAGTGCGTGCGGCCCGGGTCGAAGTCGACGTTGGCCAGGTTGGGCAGGATGTTCGCGGTGTTCGGCATCGCCGCCTTGTCCAGCGCCTGGGTGTAGCCGAGGCGGATCATCCGCGCGGCCATCCAGTCAGTGAGGGTGACGATGTCGTACCCGATGTCCTGGCCGTTCTTCAGCTGGCCGTTGATCTTGCCGTAGAACGAGTCGTTGTCCTCGATGTCCTCGGCGTATGTCACCTTGATCCCGGTCTTGGCCTGGAACGCCTCGAGGGTGGGGTACTTGGTGCCGTCGTCGTTCTGGTCGAGGTACTGCGTCCAGTTGGCCCAGCGGACGAGCTTGTCGCTGGACGAGTCGTCCTTGGCCGCCCGGGTCGACGACGTCGCCGCGCCGCCCGTGCCGCACGCCGCGAGCACGGCTGCGGCCCCGGCGGCGCCCGCGGCGCCCAGCAGGAACGACCTCCGGGACAGGTCGGTCGACCGCTCGCGGCCGCGCCGGGTGGCATGCGCGATCAGGGCCCGGACGCGCGGGTCGGTCGGGACGGGTCGACGACGCTGGTCGGTCATGGGGCTCCTCGGATGCTTCTGCCACGAACGCGGTCCGACGGATCATTGCAAGCGGACCGGCGTCCAGCAAGGAATTCGTTGCGAAAGCACCCAGCCGCAACGAAAATGTTGCATGCCGGAAGCATGGACCCGTCAGATCCGTGGACTTACGCGTCAAACGCAGACATCACGTGCTTGATCCGGGTGTAGTCCTCGAACCCGTACATCGACAGGTCCTTGCCGTAGCCCGACTGCTTGAAGCCACCGTGGGGCATCTCGGCGACGAACGGGATGTGCGTGTTGATCCACACGACCCCGAAGTCGAGCGCCCGCGACATGCGCAGCGCGCGTCCGTGGTTCGCGGTCCACACCGAGCTGGCCAGGCCGTACCGGACGCCGTTGGCCAGCGCGATCGCCTCGTCCTCGTCCGTGAACGTCTGCACCGTGATGACCGGCCCGAAGATCTCGTCCTGCACCGCCTCGTCGTCCTGGCGCAGGCCCGCGACCACCGTGGCCTCGACGAAGTAGCCGGTGTCGCCCACGCGGTGCCCGCCCGCGACGACCGACGCGTGGTCGGGCAGCCGGTCGAGGAACCCCGTGACGCGCTCGAGCTGGAGGGCGTTGTTGACCGGCCCGAACGCGACGTCCGGGTCGTCGGGCATCCCGGTCTTCTGCGTGCGAGCAGCCTCCGCGAGCGCGGCGACGAAGTCGTCGTGCACAGAGGCGTGCACGAGCACCCGGGTGGCCGCGGTGCAGTCCTGGCCGGCGTTGTAGTACCCCGCACCGGCGATCCCCTCCGCGGCCGCTGCCAGGTCGGCGTCCGCGAACACGATCACGGGCGCCTTGCCGCCGAGCTCGAGGTGCACGCGCTTGACCGCGGCGGACGCGGCCTCGGCCACCTGGGAGCCGGCACGCACCGACCCGGTGATCGCGACCATGTCGGGACGGGCGTGCGAGACCAGGGCGCGGCCCGTCACCCGGTCGCCGCAGAGGATGTTCAGCACCCCCGGCGGCAGCACCTCGGCGGCCACCTGGCCCAGCAGCAAGGTCGAGGCGGGCGTGGTGTCGGACGGCTTGAGCACCACCGTGTTGCCGGCCGCGAGCGCGGGCGCGATCTTCCAGATCGCCATCATGAGCGGGTAGTTCCACGGCGTGACCTGGCCGACGACGCCGACCGGCTCGCGGCGCACCCACGAGGTGTGGCCCGCCAGGTACTCCCCCGCGCTCAGCCCGTCGAGCACGCGCGCGGCCCCGGCGAAGAACCGGAGCTGGTCGACGCACGGCGGGACCTCGTCGGTCGCGGTCAGGTGCAGCGGCTTGCCGGTGTTGCGGGACTCGACGGCCACGAACTCGGCCGCGCGCGACTCGACGGCGTCGGCGAGCCTGAGCAGCGCGAGCTGCCGCTCCGCCGGTGTCGTGCGCCCCCACGTGGTGAACGCGTCCGACGCCGACGCGTAGGCGGCGTCGACGTCCGCTGGGCCGCTGAGCGGCGCCCGGGCGTATTCCCGGCCCGTCGACGGGTCGACCACCGCGGTCGTGCGTCCATCCGCGGCGGGACGCAGCTCGCCCCCGACGACGTTGAGCAGCTCGATGGACTGGTCGGTGGCCTGGCTCACGGTGACTCCTTCGCGGGCGTTTTCCGTCCGGGGACGCATGTGATGGAACCGTACGCCGCCGCTGCCGCTTCCGGCAGGGTCGGACAGACCATTCGGCCGATCGAGGGCCCGTTGTCCTCGAAATCAGAAGTTTCTTCGGCCTGTCACAACGAATTCCTTGCATCCCGGCCCGCGGCCGACCACGATCGGCGCGTGGGCACACGCAGACCGGCACCGGGCAACGCGGCGCTCGACGACGTCTCGAAGGCGATCGTCGAGCAGCTTCAGGAGGACGGCCGCAGGCCGTACGCGACGATCGGCAAGGCCATCGGCCTGTCCGAGGCCGCGGTCCGGCAGCGTGTCCAGCGGCTCACCGACTCGGGGGTCATGCAGATCGTCGCCGTCACCGACCCGCTCCAGGTCGGCTTCACGCGACAGGCGATGATCGGCCTCAAGTGCGAGGGGGACCTCAGCGTCGTCGCCGACGCGCTCGCCGCGCTGCAGGAGGTCGACTACGTCGTGGTGACCGCGGGCGGGTTCGACCTGCTGTGCGAGGTCGTGTGCGAGGACGACGACCACCTTCTCGAGGTCCTCAACCAGAAGATCCGCTCCCTGCCGGGGGTGCGGACCACCGAGACGTTCGTGTACCTGAAGCTGCGCAAGCAGCTCTACAACTGGGGGACCAGATGAGCACCACCCGTTCCGGCGCCGACCGTTCGCAGGCGGCCCGCGACCACCTCTGGGGCCACTTCACCCGGCAGAGCGCCTGGGACGGCGGCGTCCCCACGATCGTGCGCGGCGAGGGTCACCACATCTACGACGACGCGGGCCGGCAGTACATCGACGGCCTCTCCGGCCTGTTCGTCGTGCAGGCCGGGCACGGTCGCACCGAGCTCGCCGAGGCCGCACGCGCGCAGGCCGAGAAGCTGGCATTCTTCCCGCTGTGGTCGTACGCGCACCCCGAGGCGATCGACCTGGCCGAGCGGCTGGCCGCGTACGCACCGGGCGACCTGAACCACGTCTTCTTCACCACGGGCGGCGGCGAGGCGGTCGAGACCGCCTGGAAGCTGGCCAAGAACTACTTCAAGCTCACGGGCAAGCCGAACAAGTACAAGGTCATCTCCCGGTCCATCGCGTACCACGGCACCACGCACGGGGCCCTGTCGATCACGGGCCTGCCCACGCTCAAGGCGCCGTTCGAGCCGCTGGTGCCGGGCGCGCACAAGGTGCCCAACACCAACGAGTACCGGGCGCCCGACCACCTGCGCGACGACCCGAAGGCCTTCGGTCGGTGGGCCGCCGACCGCATCGGCGAGGCGATCGAGTTCGAGGGTCCGGACACGGTGGCGGCGGTCTTCCTGGAGCCCGTGCAGAACGCGGGCGGCTGCTTCCCGCCGCCGCCCGGATACTTCGAGCGGGTGCGCGAGATCTGCGACGAGCACGACGTGCTGCTCGTCTCCGACGAGGTCATCTGCGCGTTCGGCCGGATCGGCTCGATCTTCGCGTGCGACGACTTCGGCTACGTGCCCGACATGATCACCTGCGCCAAGGGGATGACCTCGGGCTACTCCCCGATCGGCGCCCTCATCGCGTCCGACAGGCTCTACGAGCCGTTCGCCCACGGCAACGCGTCGTTCGCGCACGGGTACACCTTCGGCGGGCACCCCGTCTCGGCCGCCGTCGCCAACGCCAACCTCGACCTGTTCGAGCGCGAGGGCATCACCGCGCACGTCAAGGAGACCGCCCCGGCCTTCCGGCGCACCCTGGAGCAGCTGCTCGACCTGCCGATCGTCGGCGACGTCCGCGGCGAGGGCTTCTTCTACGGGATCGAGCTGGTCAAGGACAAGGTCACCCGCGAGACGTTCGACGACGACGAGAGCGAGCGGCTGCTGCGGGGGTTCCTGTCCGGCGCGCTGTTCGAGGCGGGCCTGTACTGCAGGGCGGACGACCGGGGCGACCCCGTCATCCAGCTCGCTCCTCCGCTCATCTGCGGCCAGAAGGAGTTCGACGACATCGAGCAGATCCTGCGCGGCGTGCTGACCGAGGCGTGGACGCGCCTGTGACGGTGCAGTCCGGGCTCTCCCTGTGGTTCGACCAGGTCGCCGCGGACGACCCCGACAGCCTGCTGCCCCGGGACCCGCTCGACGGGGACGACGTCGCCGACGTGGTCATCGTCGGCGCGGGCCTGACCGGCCTGTGGACGGCGTACTACCTGCTGGAGCAGGACCCGGCGCTCGACGTGCTCGTCGTCGAGGCGCAGGTGGCGGGCTTCGGGGCCAGCGGACGCAACGGCGGCTGGTGCTCGGCGCTGTTCCCGGTGTCCGGCGACGAGCTGGCCCGCCGGCACGGGCACGCCGCCGCCGCGGACCTGCGCGCCGCGATGCGGGACACCGTCGTCGAGGTGGGTGGCGTCGCGGCGGCCGAGCAGATCGACTGCGGGTTCGCGTTCGGGGGCACGGTCACGCTCGCCCGCAACCGCCCGCAGCTCGAGCGCATCGCCTCCGAGGTCGAGGCCGACGCTCGCTGGGGCGACGAGTCGCACCTCCTGGGTCCCGACGAGGTCGAGGAGCACGTGCGCGCCGCGGGCGTGATCGGCGGGTCGTACACGCCCGACTGCGCCCGTATCCAGCCCCTGCGCCTGGTCCGCGGACTGGTCGAGGTGCTGCTCTCCCGCGGCGCTCGGCTGGCCGAGGGGACCCGTGCGCTGCGGCTCTCGCCGCGGGCCGTGGTGACCGACCACGGCACCGTCCGCGCGCGCTGGGTGATCCGCGCGACCGAGGCCTGGACCTCACAGCTGTCCGGGTCGGAACGGGAGCTCGCCCCGGTCTACTCGCACATGATCGCGACGGAGCCGCTGCCGCCCGAGGTCTGGGCGCAGATCGGCCTGGACCGGGCTCAGACGTTCCACGACGGCCGGCACCTGATCGTCTACGGCCAGCGCACCACGGACGACCGCCTCGCGTTCGGCGGCCGCGGCGCGCCCTACCACCTGAGCTCCGCCATCCGGCCCGACTACGACCTGGCCGAGGGGACCGCGGAGCACCTGCGACGCGAGCTGGTCGCCCTGTTCCCGGTGCTCGACCGCGCCGAGATCACGCACCGCTGGGGCGGCCCGCTCGGGGTGTCCCGCGACTGGTCGCCGTCCGTCGGGCTGGACGCCGAGACGGGGATCGGCTGGGCCGGCGGCTACGTCGGCGACGGGGTCGCGACGACCAACCTGGCCGGCCGGACGCTCGCCGACCTGGTCACCGGGGCCGACTCGCCCCTGGTCCGCCTGCCGTGGGTCGGGCACCGCTCACCGCGCTGGGAGCCCGAACCGCTGCGGTGGGCAGGGATCACCGCCGCGCGCCGCGCGGCCGGCTGGGCGGACCGCACCGAGCTCCGCTCCGGCCACCCGAGCCGGGTCGAGTCCGTCCTGAACCGCGTGCTCGGTCGCTGACGCCGTCGACGCTGCGGTCCTCGGTCAGGCGCGGGCCAGGATCTCCTGTGTGCGCGCGCGGGCCCAGACCTCGGCGTCCAGGACCGCGTCGAGCGTGAGGTCGCCGGCACCCTGGTGTTCGTGCAGCACGCGCTCGACGGTCGCGACGATGTCCAGGAACCCGATCCGACCGCGCAGGAACGCCTCGACGCACTCCTCGTTCGCGGCGTTGTAGACCGCAGGATGGGTCGGGCTCGCGGCCACGGCGGTCCGAGCGAGCGCGACGGCCCCGAACACCTCCTCGTCGAGCGGCTCGAAGGTCCAGCCGGTCGCCCGGGTCCAGTCGCAGCCCGGTGCCGCGTCGGGCACTCGGTCCGGCCAGCCCAGCCCGAGCGCGATCGGCAGGCGCATGTCGGGCGGGGACGCCTGGGCGAGCGTGGACCCGTCGACGAACTCCACCATCGAGTGCACGACGGACTGCGGGTGCACGACGACGGTGATGTCCTCGACAGGGACGTCGAAGAGCAGGTGCGCCTCGATGAGCTCGAGACCCTTGTTCATCAGGGTCGCGGAGTTGATCGTCACCACCGGGCCCATCGACCAGGTCGGGTGCGCCAGCGCCTGCTGCGGGGTCACGGTCTTGACGTCGTCGTGCGCCCAGCCGCGGAAGGGGCCGCCGGATGCCGTCAGCACCAGCCGGCGGACCTCGGGGTGCGTGCCGCCTCGCAGAGCCTGTGCGATCGCCGAGTGCTCCGAGTCCACGGGCACGATCTGGTCCGGCCGCTGCCGGGCCGCGTGCACCAGCGGTCCGCCGACGACGAGCGACTCCTTGTTGGCCAGCGCCAGGGTGCTGCCCGCGCGCAGGGCCGCGAGCGTCGGGCCGAGGCCGACGCTGCCCGTGACGCCGTTGAGCACCACGTCCGCGCCGCGGCTCGCCAGCTCGGTCGAGGCCTGCGGACCGACGAGCACCTCGACGCCGGGGAGCGCGTCGCGCAGCGGCTGCCCGGCCGCCTCGTCGGCGACCGCGACGACCGGCACGCCGAGCAGGCGGGCCTGCCGAGCCAGGAGCCCGACGTCACCGCCCCCGGCGCTCAGACCGGACACCGTGAACCGGTCCGGGTTGCGCATGATGACGTCGATGGCCTGGGTGCCGATCGAGCCGGTGGACCCGAGGAGGGCGACGCTTCTGTGGCTCACGGTCCCATCATCGCGGGTCGTGGCAGGATCGCCGCATGCCCGGTCCTTCGTCGAGCCCAGCCTCCGCGCAGGGGTCTGCCACCCGCCTGCTCGTGCTCGGATGCGTGCGCATCTTCCAGCCGGTGCACGGCTACTTCCTGCGCCGCGAGCTGATGAGCTGGGAGGTCGAGCGCTGGGCGCACATCCACCCCGGCTCGATCTACAACGCGCTGAAGACCCTCACGCGCGCCAGTCTGCTGGCCGAGATCGAGAGCCCCGCGGGCAACCGGCCGCAGCGGACCACGTATGTGATCACCCCCGAGGGGGACGCGGAGTTCCTCGCGCTCGTGCGCGCCGGCCTCCTGGACGTCGACGACCTGCCCGTGTTCCTGACGGCGGTCAACATGGCCTACGCGCTCCCGCGCGACGAGGTGGTCCGGGCGATCCAGGCCCGGATCGGCATCCTCGAGGACCTGCTGTCCGACAGCCTCGCCTCCGTCGAACAGATCCTCGACGCCAAGGAGACGCCGGACTCGGCCAGCGAGATCGGCCGGCTGCTCGCCGCTCGGACCCGCGCCGACATCGCCTGGGCGCACGAGTACCTCGGGCGGCTCCGGTCGGGCACCTACGCCTTCGACGGCGAGCCTCCCATGTGGACGCCGACGCCCGAGCAGATCGAGATCGCCCGCCTGGCCGGCGTCGGCCCCGGGGTGGTGCTCGTCGAGGCCGAGGGGCACGGTCTACCACAACGCGTAATAGTCAAGGTTGACGAGTAATAGTCAATCTTGAATACTGGGGTCACCATCCGAAGGAGACCCCCGCATGATCCATGCCCGCGGCCTGGCCCGCACCTACAAGACCCGACGCGGAGACGTGGACGCCGTGCGCGGTGTCGACCTCGACGTCGACGCCGGCGAGATCGTCGGCTTCCTCGGCCCGAACGGGGCCGGCAAGACCACGACCCTGCGCATGCTCACCACGCTCCTGCGGCCGACGCGCGGCGAGGCGACGGTCGCCGGCGCCGACCTGCGCAAGGACCCCAGCGCGGTCCGGCGCCGGATCGGCTACGTCGCGCAGTCGGGCTCCACCGCGAGCGAGGCCCGCGCCGGCGAGGAGGTCGTCGACCACGCCCTCCTCTACGGCGTCGAGCGCTCCGTCGCGACCGCCCGCGGTCACGAGCTGTTCGGGCAGCTCGAGCTCGACGGCCTGTGGGACCGCAAGACGGGCACGTTGTCCGGCGGACAGCGTCGTCGCCTCGACATCGCGCTCGGCCTGATCCACACCCCCCGGCTCATCTTCCTCGACGAGCCGACGACGGGGCTGGACCCGCAGGCGCGCGCGAACCTGTGGACGCACGTGCGCGGCCTGCGCGACAGCCGCGGCAGCACCGTGTTCCTCACCACGCACTACCTCGACGAGGCCGACGCGCTCTGCGACCGGATCCTCGTGATCGACAGCGGCCAGATCGTGGCGCAGGGCAGCCCCGAAGAGCTCAAGCAGCGGGTCAGCGGCGACGCGATCGTCCTGACGGCGGCCGTGCCCTCGGACGTCGCACGGATCGCGGCGGTCGCCACCCAGCTGCCCGGCTCGACCGCCCCGGTGGTCGACGGCTCCGTGGTCGAGGTCCGCGTCCCCCAGGGCCGCACCCAGCTGGCGGGCCTGCTGCGGGCCCTGGACGCCGACGGGATCGACATCGACGGCGTCGAGCTGCGCCGTCCCACCCTCGACGACGTGTTCCTCACTCTCACCGGCCGATCGCTGCGGGACGGCGAGCAGCGTGGCGGCGAGAGCACCGACACCCACGACGGAGCCGCAGCATGACCACCACCGACACTCCCACGTTCCTCGACGAGCAGACCGGCCGCTCCACGTTCCTTCGGGACACGTCGACCGTGTTCCGCCGGGCGATGCGAATCTCCTTGCGCAACCCGGTCTGGTCGGTCATGGGGCTCCTGCAGCCCGTGCTCTACCTGTGCCTCTTCGGCCCGCTGCTCGAGCCGATCGCGGGCTCCTTGGGCGCCACGAACGCGTACCAGCTGTTCGTCCCCGGCCTCCTGGTCCAGCTGGGCATGTTCGGCGCACTCTTCGTCGGCTTCGGCCTGATCGGCGAGTGGCGGGACGGCGTGATCGAGGCGGAGCGTGTCAGCCCCGCACCGCGCGCGGCCCTCGTGCTCGGCCGCGTCACGCGTGACGTCATCGTCGTCTTCGTGCAGGGCGTCGTCCTGTGCTCGGTCGCGTTCCTGTTCGGGCTCGAGGCGCCGTTCTGGGGTGTCGTGCTCGGCATCGTCACCGGAGCCCTGCTGGCCGCGGCGTTCGCATCCGCGTCCTATGCGATCGCGCTCACGCTCAAGAGCGAGGACGCCCTGGCTCCCCTGATGAACGGCATCGCCCTGCCGCTCCTCCTGCTCTCAGGGATCCTGCTGCCGATCACCGCGGCGACCGCACCCGCGTGGCTGAACACGCTGTCCAACCTGAACCCCGTCAAGCACGTGGTCTCGGGCATCCGCGCCCAGTTCAACGGCGACTTCGGCTCGGCGACGGCGGTCTGGGGGGTGATCGTCACGATCGTGCTGGCGGCGCTCGGGATGTGGTTCGGCGCGAGGACCTTCAAGCGCGAGGACGGCTGAACCGGCAGACGAGAAGGGCCGCGCTCCACGGAGCGCGGCCCTTCTGAGCTCGTCGGATCACTCGACGCCGAGCAGCACCTCGACGGCTCGGGCGAAGAACGCGTCGACGGCGGGCTCGGCATAGGCGTTGCGGCCCTTGCGGCGCCGGAACGTCGCGGACCGGACCTCGGCGGCGGCGAGCGGAGCCCCGGTGTCGAAGTACGCGACGAGCCGGTGGCACAGCTCGTCGACGTCGGCGGGCTCGTAGCCCTGGTGCCGACGCTCCGGCGCGGCGAACCGGTCGCCGTCGGGCCGGCCGAGCCGGCCGTAGAGCGTCCGGGCCTGCTCGCTGAGCTTGGACATCCACGCCTGCTGCCCCTGCGTCCCCACGTACTCGGCGCGCGAGCGGGCGACGAACGCCGCCTCGAGGCGGTCCAGCGCCGCGTCGACCGCCGCGGTCACGTACCCACCGCGGACCATGTCGAACGCCACGCCCCGCACGTCCTTGCTGGACAGCGCGGCGGCCGGTCCCTGCTCGTACACGGCACGTGCGTGGGCGAAGAAGTCGTCCACCTCGTCGGGGTCGTAGCCCTGCTTCAGACCGGTGACGGTCCGGAACATGCCGTCGCTCACTCGTCCTCCTCTGCTGCGAGCTGGCCGCAGGCACCGTCGATCTCACTGCCGCGGGTGTCCCGGATGGTCGTCGGGATCCCGTGCGCACGCAAGCGTGCCACGAACTCCTGCTCGACCCGCGGATCGCTCGCCGTCCACTTCGACCCGGGCACCGGGTTCAGCGGGATCGGGTTGCAGTGCACCCAGCCGCGGCCGCGGGCGTTGAGCTTCTCGCCCAGCAGGTCCGCACGCCAGGCGTGGTCGTTGATGTCGCGGATCAGCGCGTACTCGATGGACACGCGTCGGCCCGTGATCTCGAAGTAGCGGTGCGCCGAGTCGAGCGCCTCGTCGACGCTCCAGCGCGTGTTCACCGGCACCAGCTCGCTGCGCAGCTCGTCGTCGGGGGCGTGCAGGGACAGCGCCAGCGTGACGGGGATGCCCTCCTTGGCCAGCTTGTCCATGGCCGGGACCATGCCGACGGTCGACACGGTGACGTTGCGCGCGGACATGCCCAGCCCGTCGGGAGTGGGCGCGACGAGCCGCCGGACCGTCTCCAGCACCGACTTGTAGTTGGCCAGCGGCTCGCCCATGCCCATGAAGACGACGTTAGTGAGCCGGGTGGGGCCGCCGGGCACCTCGCCGTCGGCCAGCGAACGTCCGGCCGCCCGCACCTGCTCGACGATCTCCGCGGTCGACAGGTTGCGCGTCAGGCCCATCTGGCCGGTCGCGCAGAACGAGCACGCGAGTCCGCAGCCGGCCTGGCTGGAGATGCACAGCGTGGTCCGGTTGGCGTAGCGCATGAGGACTGACTCGACCTTGGCGCCGTCGAACAGGTGCCACAGCGTCTTGACCGTCGTGCCCTTGTCGGCCGTCTGCGTCCGGTGCGCGGTGAGCAGCTGCGGGAACAGGTTCGCCACCAGCTTGTCGCGCGACGCCTTGGGCAGGTCGGTCATCGTCTCGGGGTCGTTGGACAGGTGCGTGAAGTAGTGCGTCGCCAGCTGCTTGGCGCGGAACGGCTTCTCCCCCAGCTCCGTGACGGCCTCGATCCGCTGCTCGGGCGTGAGGTCGACGAAGTGCTTGGGCGGCTTGCCCCGCGGCCCGCGGTTGGGCGACGACAGGTCGAGGCGGACGGGTGTGCCGGTCATGGCACCCCCTTTCAGGACTTCAGGCCGGCTGCAGGACCGACAGGACGAGGTAGATCGCGGGGACGGTCAGCAGGAGGGAGTCGAGCCGGTCGAGGAGGCCGCCGTGCCCGGGGATCAGCCGACCCATGTCCTTGAGCTCCAGGTCGCGCTTGAGCAGCGACTCGCTGAGGTCGCCGAGCGTGGCGGTGACCACCGTGGCCAGGCCGAGGAACACGCCGACCAGCGGCTCGCCGCCGAAGGCGACCTGGATGCCCACGACGCCGACGACGCACGCGAGCACGATCGACCCGAGCAGACCCTCCCAGGTCTTCTTCGGGCTGACCGACGGTGCCAACGGGTGCTTGCCCAGCAGAACGCCGACGGTGTACCCACCGGTGTCGTTGGCCACGCAGAGCAGGATGAAGAGCATGACACGGGACGGCCCGTCGGGCTCCGCGAGCATGAGCATGACGAACCCGGCCAGGAACGGCAGGTACGCGGCGGCGAACGCCCCGGCGGTGACGTCCCGCAGGGCCGACTCGCCGCTCCCGTCGAGCACGCGCCAGACGACGACGCCCCCGACCGTGAGCATGAACGAGACGAACAGGGCCTCGGGACCGGCCGTGTACGCCGAGACGAGGATGCCGATCGCGCCGACCAGCAGCGGGAGCAGCGGCAGGTGGATGTCGCGGCGCGTGAACGCCTGCGCCAGCTCCCACAGGCCCGCGCACACGGCGACGATCGCGAGGACGCCGAACGCCTCCTTGCGGATGAACAGCGAGGCCACCACGAGCACGAGCAGGCCGACGCCGACGACGATCGCGACCGGCAGGTCACGACCCGAGCGCGGGGTGCGGGTGGTGGCGATGGCTGTGTCCGTCATCAGACCTCGAGCAGCTCGTTCTCCTTGGACGAGAGAAGCTGGTCGATGAGGTCGACGTGCTTCTTGGTCAACGCCTCGAGCTCCTTCTCGGCGCGGCCGACCTCGTCCTCGCCCGCCTCGCCGTCCTTCACGATGCGGTCCAGCTCCTCCTTGGCGCGACGACGCACGTTGCGCACCGAGATGCGCCCGTCCTCGGCCTTGGTGCGGGCCAGCTTCACGAAGTCCTTGCGACGGTCCTGCGTCAGGGCCGGCAGCACCACGCGGATGACGTTGCCGTCGTTGGTGGGGTTGACCCCGAGGTCGGAGTCGCGCAGCGCCTTCTCGATCGCCACGGTCGACGACTTGTCGAACGGCGAGACCAGGATCGTGCGCGCCTCGGTGACGTTGAACGACGCGAGCTGCTGCAGCGGCGTCGGGCTGCCGTAGTAGTCGACGAAGATCTTGGAGAACATCGCGGCGTTCGCGCGGCCCGTGCGGATCGTCGAGAAGTCCTCCTTGGCGACCTCGACGGCCTTGTCCATCTTCTCTTCAGCCTCGAAGAGGGTCTCGTCGATCACCGGAGCTCCTTCGTACGTCTCGTGTTGTCAAGCCGGCACATCAGCTGGCTGTGATCAGCGTGCCGATCTTCTCACCCTGCAGCGCCCGCGTGACGTTGCCGACCTCCTCGAGGCCGAACACGCGCATGCGGACGTCGTTGTCGCGGCACAGGCTGAGCGCCGAGCCGTCCATGACGCCGAGGTCGTTGACCAGCGCGTCGGTGTAGGTGAGGTGATCGAGCTTCACTGCGGTCAGGTCGGTGCGCGGGTCGCCCGAGTAGACGCCGTCGACGCCGTTCTTGCCCATGAGCACCTCGTGGCAGTGCGTCTCGAGGGCGCGCTGCACGCTCACGGTGTCGGTGGAGAAGTAGGGCATCCCGGCGCCGGCGCCGAAGATCACGACGCGGCCCTTCTCGAGGTGCCGGATGGCGCGCAACGGGATGTACGGCTCCGCGATCTGGCCCATCGTGATGGCCGTCTGCACGCGGGTGCTGACCCCGGCCTGCTCCAGGAAGTCCTGCAGCGCCAGGCAGTTCATCACCGTGCCGAGCATGCCCATGTAGTCGGCACGCGCCCGGTCGAGCCCCTGCTGGGACAGCTCGGCGCCACGGAAGAAGTTGCCGCCGCCGACGACGATCGCCACCTGGACGCCCGCCCGGACCGCCACGGCGATCTCGGCGGCGACCCGCTTGACGACGTCCGCCGCGAGTCCGATGGCACCGCCGCCGAAGGTCTCCCCCGACAGCTTGAGCAGGACGCGACGCTCCGGCTCGACCCCGCGGGCGGTGCTCGGTGTGTCGCTCACGTCGCCTCCTGAGAAGTGGTCGGTCGGTGTTGTTCCTGCGTGCGCCGGTGGCCCCGACCCAGTCGGGCCAGGGCCACCGTCGAGCTCACAGGTGTCAGGCTCCCACGCGGTAGCGCACGAAGCCCGTCAGCGTGCCGCCGGCCTCGGAGAGGACCTGGGCGACCGTCTTCTTGTTGTCCTTGGCGAACGCCTGCTCGAGCAGGACGTTCTCCTTGAAGAAGCCGTTCAGGCGACCCTCGATGATCTTCGGCAGGGCGGCCTCGGGCTTGCCCTCGTTGCGGGCCGTCTCCTCGGCGATGTGACGCTCGTTGGCGACGACGTCGGCGGAGACCTCCTCGCGCGTGAGGTACGTCGGCGAGAACGCCGCGATGTGGGTCGCGATGTCGCGTGCCACGCCGGCGCCGGCCGCGTCGGTCGCCACGAGGACGCCGACCTGCGGGGGCAGGTCCTTGCTGACCTTGTGCAGGTAGACCTCGACGTGCTCACCGGCCACGCGGGCCAGACGACGCACGACGACGCGCTCACCCAGGGTGGCGGCCGTCTCGTCGACGATGTTCTGCACGCTGGAGCCGTCGACCTCGGTGGCCAGCAGCGCGTCCGCGTCGCGGGCCGGGCTGTCGACCGCGGCCGCGAGGACGCGGTCCGCGAGGGCGACGAAGTTCGGGCTCTTGGCGACGAAGTCCGTCTCGGAGTTGATCTCGACGAGCACGCCCGTCTGACCCTCACCGTCGGCGGTCGGGCCGACGTGCGCGACGACGAGGCCGTCCGAGGCCGCGCGCCCCTCACGCTTGCCGACGCCCTTGAGGCCCTTGACGCGGATGAGCTCGAGCGCCTTGTCGGAGTCGCCCTCGGCCTCCTCGAGCGCCCTCTTGACGTCCATCATTCCGGCACCGGTCTTCTCGCGCAGCGCCTTGATGTCTGCGAGCGAGTAGTTCGCCATCAGTCGTGTCCGTTCTGCTTGTGTCGTGATGATCGAGCGGGGTCCGCCGGCCTTCTGGGGCCGGCGGACCACCAGGTCACTTCGAGTCGGCGTCGCCCTCGGCGTCGGCAATCTCCTCGGCGACGGCCTCGGCGACAACCTCCTCGGCAACCTCGACGGCGGTCTCGGCGGCGACGCCCTCGGCCACGAGCTCCTCGGCGACGGCCTCGACAGCGACCTCCTCGGCGACGATCTCTTCGGCCACAGCCTCCGCGATCTCCTCGACGACCTCGGCCGCGGCGGCCTCTTCGGCCACCTCGACGGCGACCTCAGCGGTTGCGTCCGCGGCGAGGCCGGCCTCGGCACCGGCGAGCAGCTCGCGCTCCCACTCGGCCAGCGGCTCGGCGTCCGCGTCAGCACCCTCGGCGGCCGCGGTGCGACCCGAGTGACGCTTGAGCAGGCCGTCAGCGGCGGCGTCCGCGATGACACGGGTCAGCAGCTGGACGGCGCGGATCGCGTCGTCGTTGCCCGGGATCGGGTAGTCGACGACGTCGGGGTCGCAGTTGGTGTCCAGGATCGCGACGACCGGGATGCCGAGCTTGCGCGCCTCGTTGACGGCGAGGTGCTCCTTGTTCGTGTCGACGATCCACACGGCCGAGGGGACCTTGGCCATGTCGCGGATGCCGCCGAGCGTCTTCGCGAGCTTGTCCTTCTCGCGGCGCAGGACGAGCAGCTCCTTCTTCGTGAGGTTCGAGCCCGCCACGTCGTCGAAGTCGATCTGCTCCAGCTCCTTGAGGCGCTGCAGACGCTTGTGCACCGTGCTGAAGTTGGTGAGCATGCCACCGAGCCAGCGCTGGTTCACGTACGGCATGCCGACGCGCGCGGCCTGGTCGGCGACCGGCTCCTGCGCCTGCTTCTTGGTGCCGACGAACAGGATCGTCCCGCCGTGGGCGACGGTCTGGCTGACGAAGTCGTACGCGCGGTCGATGTAGGACAGCGACTGCTGCAGGTCGACGATGTAGATGCCGTTGCGCTCGGTGAAGATGAAGCGCTTCATCTTGGGGTTCCAGCGGCGGGTCTGGTGTCCGAAGTGGACACCGCTCTCGAGCAGCTGGCGCATGGTCACGACGGCCATGGCACGTCCTTCCGGCGTGCACCGTACGGTGCACGCGTCAATAGCGGACCCGCAAGGATCCGCATCTCGGTTGTCGGCTCCGACCGTGTGGTCGTCGCCCCTGGCGCCATGTCGTCGTCCGCTCCGGGCACCTGCATCGGGTTGCCCCGTGTGCAGAGTTCCGGACCGCTGCGGAGATCGACCCCGTCCGGGTGCTCGCCGGACCCTCGAACCCGAAAGGTTCCGAAGGCGCGGACGTGCTCCCGAGCGGGAGGATGACGCGCGAAGTCGACCGGTACGGACCGGTCGCGCCAGTAGTTTAGCCGATCCGAGCGGAAGCTCCGAACAGCGCCCGGCGCCGTCTGCCGAGCCGCCCCCAGCCCCCGGGTCGTGGCCGGCGGTCCACATTCATGACCGGCTGCCCCCGGACCGCGCGGCCGGCGGCGCACCGTGGCCAGGTGACCAGCACCCGCATGCGACCCGGACGCGCTCGGCTCGCGCCCACCGTGGTGGTCGCGCTGGGCGCTCTCGTGGCACTGTTGATCGTCGGCGTCCTCGGCTCGGCTCCCCCCGCAGCCTCCGGGCCGGCCGACATCGGCGGCGGCGCCGTGCCCTACGCCCTACCGCTGGCCGGGCCGCCTGACGTCGTCCGACGGTTCGAGGCGCCGGAGCATGCGTGGTCGGCCGGTCATCGCGGCGTCGACCTGCGCGCGACGGCGGGAGCACCCGTGCTCGCCCCGGCGGACGGCGTCGTGGCATTCGCCGGAAGGGTGGCCGGTCGCGGTGTCGTGAGCGTCGTGCACCTGGACGGTCGGCGGTCGAGCCTCGAACCGGTCAGTGCGACGGTGGTCGTCGGCGCGCGGGTGGCACTCGGTGACCAGCTGGGCACCCTGGAGACGACCGGGTCGCACTGCGCGCCGGACGCCTGCCTGCACTGGGGCGTGCGGGTCGGCGGCGACTACGTCGACCCGCTGGGTCTGCTTCCCGGGTCGGGTCCCGTGGTGCTGCTGTCGCGGGGTCCCGTCGCAGGCGTCGACGTGCCGGCGCCGTTGTCCTGGCGCAGGGTCGTGTCGCAAGGGTCCTGCCGCAGTGGTCCTGCCGCAGTGGTCCTGCCGCAGTGGTCTTGCCGCGGGGTCGCGTCGCTGAGTCGTGTCGCAGGGTCCAACGAGGGTCAGACGCGCTCGGCGTCCACGAGGCGGGTGCGCAGGCGGACCATCGCGGCCGTGTGCATCTGCGAGATCCGCGACTCGGTGACGCCCAGGACGCGACCGATCTCCGCGAGGGTCATGCCCTCGTAGTAGTACAGGACGACGACGATCCGCTCGCGCTCGCCGAGGCACTCGATGGCCCGGGCCAGCAGGAACTTCGTCTCGGCGGCCTCGAGCGATCCGGCGGGGTCCTGCGACCGCTCGTCGCCGAGGGTGTCGACCAGCGAGACGCCGCCGGGGCGGTCCTCGCCGCCGCCCAGCAGCTCGTCGAGCGCCGCGACGTTGACCGTCGAGAGCTGGGCGTAGATCGCGCGGAGGTCCTCGACGGGCATCTCCAGGTGCACGGCCAGCTCGGCCTCGCTCGGCGTGCGGTGCAGCTTGGCCTCGAGCTCGGCGTAGGCGCGGTCGACGGAACGGGCCTTGGTACGGACCGAGCGCGGGACCCAGTCCATCGCGCGCAGCTCGTCGATGATGGCGCCGCGGATGCGGGAGGAGGCGTACGACTCGAACTTCACCGCGCGGTCGGTCTGGTACTTCTCGATGGCGTCGATGAGGCCGAACATGCCGTAGGACACCAGGTCGGCCTGCTCGACCGTGCTCGGCAGCCGCATGCCCACGCGTCCGGCGACCGCGTTGACCAGCGGTGCGTAGTGCAGGATCAGGCGCTCGCGGGCCTGAGGTGCGGCGGTGGCCTTGTACTCGTCCCACAGCGCGTCGATGTCCTCGCCGGTCCGGCTCGGCGCGGCGGTGCGCTGGGTGGGGACCTCGGCGAGCAGCTCGGCGGCGGCGCCCCGGGGCTGGGGGATGACGCCCTCGGGGGCCGTGCTCGTGCGGTGCGTGTGCACGTTGTACGCGGTGTCCAGCTGGGTGCTCATGGTCGACTCCGTCGTGTTCGTCATGCTCGGGGGTGCGCCTGCTGGAACGCCGACCGGAGCCGCTCGGCTGAGACATGTGTGTAGCGCTGCGTCGTGGCGAGGCTCGAGTGGCCGAGCATCTCCTGGACGCTGCGCAGGTCGGACCCGCCCTCGAGGAGGTGGGTCGCAGCGGTGTGCCGCAGCGCGTGAGGCGCCACGTCGTCGACGCCCGCGAGGGCGGCGGCCTGGTGGACGACCGCGCGCGCCTGGCGCTGGTCGAGGCGCCCACCGCGGCGGCCGAGGAACACGGCCTTCGGCGAGGTGGGCTGGGCGAGCTGCGGGCGACCGCGGTCGAGCCAGGCGCGCAGCGCGAGCTCGGCGGGGCGACCGAACGGGACGACCCGCTCCTTGTCGCCCTTGCCGACGACGCGGATGGTGCGCTCCGACGGGTCGGCGTCGGCCAGGTCCGCGCCGACCACCTCGCCGACGCGGACGCCCGTGGCGTACAGCAGCTCGAGGAGCGCCCAGTCGCGCAGGTGGATCGCGTCGTCGTCCGCGGCACGTTCGCCGGCGGAGTCGAGCAGGTGGGTGACGGGCTCGACGCGCAGCACGGTCGGCAGCGGCGCTGCCGCGCGGGCCGTCGCCAGCCGCACGGCCGGGTCGGTGGCGACGAGCTCGCTACGCGTCGCCCAGGCGAAGAACGTCCGCACGGCCGCACCCCGGCGAGCGAGCGTCGACCGGCTGCGCCGGGCCGTCGCCATCGAGGCGAGCCAGCCGCGCAGGGTGGCCAGATCAATGTCTGACAGGGTGGTCGCGCCGTGTCGCGAGGCATATCCCAGGAGCTGGTCCACATCGCCCAGATATGCACGGACGGAATGCTCCGACAGACCGCGCTGGGCGGTCAGGTGGTCCGAGAACGCAGCAAGGATGTTCGCCCGGCTGGGCGTCCCTGGGGTGATCTGGGCCACGTTCATGTCCCCTACCGTGACGTGAAACACCCTCCGTAACAAGCATGACTTTCACACCTACGGCCTAATGCTGGGCGATTCCGGGGCCAATGTCCGATTCGCCGACCAGCTATTCGGCCGGTGTCCGATTTTTTCACCCGGTCCTGGGCTCACCCCGCAATATGCCACCTTCTGCACCGGCGCGTCGGCTGGACATTGCGCACTCGTTACCTTTCGGACATCTGGGCCAGAAGCCACGCGTTGCCCCGGCGAACCGCCCATCCGTCGAGCTCGAGGAGGCCCAGCGCGGCATTCGCCTCGGCTGCCGAGACGCCCGCGGAGGCCGCCACCCGACCGGCCTCGGCGGCGGTACGACGTGGCAACGCTTCGAGGACCCGACGCGTGACCGGGTCGAGATGATCGGTCGGCCGCCGGGCGCGGGCGTCCGCGGCGACGTCCGCCGCGACAGCGTCGGCTCCGGTCAGTCCGGCGAGCTCGCTCACCTCGTCGGCGTCGGTGACGCAGACCGCGACACCGTCCCGGAGCAGTCGGTGGCAGCCGGCCGAGGCCGCAGACGTGACCGGACCCGGCACCGCACCGACCGGTCGGAGCAGCCTGGCCGCGTGGTTCGCGGTGCTCATGGCCCCCGACCGCCACGCGGCCTCGACCACGACGGTCGCGCGTCCGGCCGCCGCGATCAGCCGGTTGCGCTGCAGGAATCGGCTCTTGGTCGGCAGGCTCTGCGGGGGCACCTCGGAGACCAGCGCGCCGCCCGCCGCCACCACGGCCTCCAGCAGGCGGGCGTTGCCCGCGGGGTAGGCCCGGTCGACGCCGCCCGCCAGCACCACCAGCGTGGCCCCGTCCCGCGCGACGGCCCCCCGGTGCGCGGCCGCGTCGATGCCGTAGGCGCCGCCCGAGATCACCGTCGCGCCGCGGCCCGTCAGACCGTCGGCGAGGTCGAACGCGACACGCTCGCCGTAGGTCGTCGACGCCCGCGACCCGACGAGCGCCACCGCCCGCCCGAGCATCGCTCGCAGGTCCGGAGCGCCGCGGACCCACAGGCAGAACGGTGCCTCGGCAGCGAGATCGGCCAGGCCGGCCGGCCAGCGCGGATCGCCCGGCACCAGCAGCACGCCGCCCAGCCGGTCGAGCTCCTCCCGGTCGCGGTCCGGGTCGATGTCTGCCAGCCGCCCGGACCAGCGCGATGCCGCGGCCGCGATGCGCGCGCGGACCGGGGGCGAGAGCGGACCACCTCGTTCCTCGAGAGCCTGCCAGTGAGCCCGGGACACGCCCTCCACGCCCTGACGCACCCAGTGGAGCGCATCGACGGCGCCGAGGTGCTCGACCAGCGTCCCGCCGACCACGTCGCCCGGCTCGACGAGCGCGCTCCAGACCATCCGTGCGCGCACGTCGGCCTCGTCCGTGCTCGCGTGCCCGCCCACGCCGCGCTGCCCGGCCTCAGCGCCGTCCGGGTCGGCTGTCGCACGACTGTCCGGGTCGGCCCGCTCCGCCCCGGTCATGCCCCGTTCCCTCGCGTACGCAGCAGCAGGGCGCGCCCGACGTCGGCCCGGCCGGGAGCCGCCCGACCCTCGAGGTCCGCCAGCGTCCACGCGACCCTGAGCACCCGGTCGACGCCGCGCAGGCTCAGCGTCCCGCGGTCGAGCGCCCGGTCGAGGTCGCCCATCAGCGAGCGGTCCGGGCCCAGCCTGTCGCGCAGCCACCCCCCGGGCACGTCGCCGTTGGTCCGCCACGGAGTACCGGTGAGCCGGTCCGCCTGGGCGCCGCGAGCGGCCAGCACCCGCGCGGCGACCTGCTGCGTCGACTCCCCCGCCACCGATCCTGCGCGAGCCGGACCGAGCTCGACCTGCAGGTCTACCCGGTCCAGGAGCGGCCCGGAGAGCTTGCCGAAGTAGCGACGCCGCTGCTCGCTGCGGCACGTGCACGCCAGGCCCTTCCCGACGGCCTGCCCGCACGGGCACGGGTTGGCCGCGAGCACGAGCTGGAACCGCGCCGGATAGCGCGCCGTCCCCGCCGCACGGTGCAGGACGAGCTCCCCGTGCTCGAGCGGCTGCCGGAGCGTCTGCAGCACCGCGGTGCTGAACTCGGGAGCCTCGTCCAGGAACAGCACCCCGCGGTGCGCCCGGGACGCGGCTCCCGGCCGTGGCACGCCCGAGCCGCCGCCGATCACGCTGGCCGGCGTGGCCGTGTGGTGCGGGTCCTCGAACGGCGGCCGCCGCAGGAGCCCCTCGCCGGGGTCGAACGCGCCAGCGACCGAGTGCACCGCGGTGACCTCGACGGCGTCCGCCTCCGTCAGGTCGGGCAGGAGCCCGGGCAGGCGGGCGGCGAGCATGGTCTTGCCCGTCCCTGGCGGTCCGACCAGCAGCAGATGGTGGCTCCCGGCCGCTGCGACCTCGAGGCACGCCCGTGCGTCCTCCTGGCCCACGACGTCCGCGAGGTCGAGCGCGGCGACCCGCGAACGGAGCTGCGGGGGTTCGGGCTCGACCGCGGGCAGCGCCGGGACGACGACGTCGGCGCCGTAGCCCGCCGCGACCTCCGCCAGGCTCCGTGCGCCGACCACCTGGGCGCCCGGCACGAGCCGCGCCTCGGCGACGTTGGCCTCCGCGACGACGATCCGGCAGCGTCCGGCGGCGACGGCGGCGGCGACGGCCGGCAGAACCCCGCGCACCGGTCGCAGCCGCCCGTCGAGCCCGAGCTCACCCAGGTGCACGACGCCGTGCGGACCGACCGGATCGATCGCCTCCGCGCCGGCGAGCGTGGCGACCGCGATGGCCAGGTCGAACCCGGAGCCCGACTTGGGCAGGGTGGCGGGCGAGAGGTTCACGGTGATGCGCCGGTTGGGCCACGCCAAGCCGGAGGAGGTCACGGCGGCGCGGACCCGGTCCCGCGACTCGGCGAGCGACGCGTCGGGGAGACCGACGAGCGTGAACGCGGGCAACGAGGGCGCCAGGTGGGCCTCGACGTCGACCACGTGCCCGGTCAGACCGACCAGGGCGACCCCGAGGGTTCGTCCGAGTGCCACCTAGACCACCCCGACGAGGTGGTCCACCTGCGGGCCGTGGCCGCGGAGCAGCAGCACCGCGATGACGTCGACCCGCACCGAGAGCGGACGCACGTCGTGCACCGCCAGCCAGAGGGCGGCCAGCCGACGCACCCGGGCGAGCTTCACGCTGGTCACGGCCTCCGCGGGGTGGCCGTAGGCCGTCGACCGGCGCGTCTTGACCTCGACCACCACGAGCTCGTCGCCGTCGAGGGCGACCATGTCCAGCTCACCGTCGCGACACCGCCAGTTGCGCTCGAGCACCTGCCATCCGCGGCTGCGCACGTGCGCCTCCGCGACGTCCTCGCCGTACCGCCCCACTGCGTCCTTCGCGCGCACCGGACCACCTCCGGGCGCCACGCTGCCAGCGGGGGCAGGTCAGCGACGGCCTCCCGCGAGAGCTGTCTGCGCGGTGGGGCTGTGGACGGCTCAGCGGGGGAAGCCGGCGCCGCCCCCGAGGTCGAGCTCGGCCTTGGCCAGCTCCTCGACGTTGACGTCCTTGAACGTCACCACCCGCACCGACTTCACGAACCGCGCGGAGCGGTAGACGTCCCAGACCCAGGCGTCGGCGAGCGAGAGCTCGAAGTAGACCTCACCGGCCGCCGACCGCACCTGCAGGTCGACCTGGTTGGCCAGGTAGAACCGGCGCTCGGTCTCGACGACGTAGGAGAAGAGCCCCACGACGTCGCGGTACTCGCGGTAGAGCGCGAGCTCCATGTCGGTCTCGTAGTTCTCCAGGTCCTCGGCACTCACGCGCCCATCATCCCCTATCGAACCGGTCGCGCCCGCCCAGGCGCGTCAGTCGACCTCGAGTCCCGGCAGCCGCCAGGACCGGCGGTGCAGGACGCACGGGCCGAGCTCGCGCAGAGCGGCCATGTGCTCGGGCGACGCGTACCCCTTGTTCTCGTCCCAGCGGTAGTGCGGGTGGTCGGCGGCCAGGCCGACCATCATCGCGTCGCGCTCGCACTTGGCGAGCACGCTCGCGGCGGCCACGCTCGCGCACGTCCGGTCGGCCTTGACCCGCAGGTGCACACGCGGCCCGGCGACGACCGGCTCGTCGTCGAAGAGGTCTCCCTGCGCCGGTGGGGTCAGCCAGTCGTGCGAACCGTCCAGGAGCACCACGTCGACCGGCCCGACCGCGGCCGCGACGGTCGCGAGCGCGCGCGTGCCAGCCAGCCGCAGGGCGGCGATGATCCCGACCGCGTCGATCTCCGCGGCGCTCGCGTGCCCGACTGCCCGGGCGACCCCCCACCGGCTCAGAGCGGGCAGGAGGGCCGTGCGGGCGGCCGGGGCGAGGAGCTTGGAGTCGGCGACCCCGCGCGGGGCTGACCGCGTGGTGACGTCGACGACGACCACCCCGACGCTCACCGGTCCGGCCAGGGACCCGCGACCCACCTCGTCCATGCCCGCCAGCAGGCGCCCACCGTCACGCAGCAGGAGCCGCTCGTGGCGCAGGTGCGGCGGCGTGCGGGGTGCCGAGACCCGCGTCGGCGCCGTGCGCGCCGTCACCGTCGGGTCGGCCGTCGTGGTCACGACGGGTCGGGCACGTCCGCGAACGTGCTGCTCGGGTTGCGCAGGAGTCCGAACCGCTCGAGGGGCCACACGGTCACGAACGCGGTGCCGACGACGTCCTTGATGGGCACCGAGCCGCCCCCGGGGTTGCCGGTGTGGAACCGCGAGTCGGCGGAGTTCTGCCGGTTGTCCCCCATGACCCAGATGCTGTCGGGCGGGACCGTGGTGTCGAAGGCCGTCTCGCTCGGTATCGCGCCCGCGGCCAGGTACGGCTCGCTGATCGCCACCCCGTTGATCGTGATCGGTTGACCCGGGCCGGCGCAGGCGACGTGGTCACCAGGCAGCCCGATCAGCCGCTTGACCAGGTGCTCGTTGGCGTCGGCGGGATACAGACCGACGAACGTGAGCGCGCTGTTGATGCCTGAGCGGAGGGGACCCGGGTCCGGGACGACCTGGTTGTCGAGCCAGCCGCCGGGGTCCTTGAACACGACGATGTCACCGCGGCGCAGGTCGAACGGCCCGGGCGTCAGCTTGCTCACCAGGATCCGGTCGTGCTCGATCAGGGTGTCGTGCATGGACGGGCTCGGGATGAAGAACGCCTGCACCAGGAACGTCTTGACCAGCAGCGACAGGACGATTGCGCTGACCAGGATGATGACCGTCTCGCGCAGGAGCGACCCGGCTCCGCCACGACGACTCGGGGCCGCGTGGCGCCGCGGGTTCGACGACCCTGCGGAGCTCGGAGCGCTCTCCCCGAACGGAGCGAGTGCGGGGTTGGTCGGGGTCGTCGCAGAGGGCGCTGCGGACGCCACCTGGCCCGGCCAAGCAGCCGGTCCCGCGTCGAAGCCGAGCTCGTCGGCGGGTCGTTCGGTCACCCGCACACTCTCGCACGTGCGGATGTGCATCGCGTACCGGATCGGCGCCCGACACGGCGAACGGGCGGCCACCGTCAGGTGACCGCCCGTTCGGACGTGCGTGGAGTGCGAGGTGTCAGGCCTTCTTGGCCGGGACGAAGTCGCGCTTCTCCTTGATCTTCGCCTTCTTGCCGCGCAGGTTGCGCAGGTAGTACAGCTTGGCGCGGCGGACGTCACCACGGGTGACGACCTCGATCGAGTCCAGGCTCGGGGAGTGCACCGGGAAGGTGCGCTCGACGCCGACCTGGAAGCTGACCTTGCGGACCGTGAACGTCTCGCGGACGCCGCTGCCCTGGCGCGCGATGACGACACCCTGGAACGCCTGGATGCGCGAGCGCGTGCCCTCGACGACCTTGACGTTGACCTTCAGGGTGTCACCGGCGCGGAAGTCCGGGATGTCGGAGCGCAGCGACGCTGCGTCGACGGAGTCAAGCGTGTGCATGGTGTGTCACTTCCTCGCCCTGCCACAGGTCAGGAGCGTCATCGGGACCTCTCGGCCGTGCCGCAAGGGCAGGACGGGTGTCCGTGGGCTCATGGTCGTGCGCGTTGGAGAAGACTCGTGTTCAAGAATTCCCGGTGGCCGTCGATCGTCTCCCCTGTGGCAGAGACGCGGCCTGCGCGCACCAACGGGCAAGTCTGCCACACCCGGACGCCCTACCGATAATTCAGGCGGCCGTCGACCGCGTGCCAGCCCAGCTCGGCCAGCAGCCGCAGGTCCTGCGCGTCGAGCTGGTCGAGCGGCAGCGCGGCAACGAGGTCCGGCCGGCGGGCCGCCGTGCGCTCCAGCGCCGTGTCGCGGCGCCACCGGGCGATCCTCGCGTGGTGCCCGGAGAGCAGCACGTCGGGCACCTCGAGGTCGGCCCACGCGGGGGGCTTGGTGTAGACGGGGTACTCGAGCAGCCCGGCAGCCCCGTGCGACTCCTCGACCAGGGACTCCGGGTTGCCGACGACGCCCGGCAGCAGCCGGCCGACCGCCTCCACCACCACGAGCGCCGCGACCTCGCCGCCGTTGAGCACGTAGTCCCCGATCGAGAACTCGGTCACCGTCACGTCGGGCCGGGCGCCGTAGTGCTCGGCCACCCGGGCGTCGATCCCCTCGTAGCGGCCGCAGGCCAGCACCAGGTGCGCCTCCCCCGCGAGCGCCTCGGCGGTCCGCTGCGTGAACGGCTCCCCCGACGGCGTCGGCACAAGGAGGTGCGCCCCGGGCGTCAGTACGTCGTCGAGCGCGGCGCCCCAGACGTCGGGTCGCATGACCATGCCGGCGCCGCCGCCGAACGGGGTGTCGTCGACCGTCCGGTGGCGGTCCGAGGTCCAGTCGCGCAGGTCGTGCACCCGCAGGTCGAGCAGCCCGGACGCGCGCGCCTTGCCGACGAGGGACAGGTCGAGCGGCGCGAGGTACTCCGGGAAGATCGAGACGACGTCGATGCGCACGTCAGTCGTCGTCCCCGGCGGCCCGTCCCACCGTCTCGTCCGACACGACCAGGTTCTCGGCGTCCGAGGCGAGCAGACCGCCCGGCGGGTCGAGAACGACACGGCCGCCCGGGACGTCCACGACCGGCACGATCGCGCGGACGAACGGCACCAACGTGCGCGTGCCGTCGGGCTCGCGCAGGACCAGCATGTCGTGCGCCGGCAGGTGCTCGAGCCCGACGACCTCGCCGAGCACGGTGCCGTCCACGTGCTCGGCGCGCAGCCCGGCCAGCTCGTGCGGGTACCAGGCGTCGTCCTCGTCGGACGCGTCCTGCTCGACCACGAGCTCCGTCCCGCGCATCGCCTCGGCGGTCGTCCGGTCCGTGATCTGCGCGAACGCCACGTACCAGCGGCCCTGCTGCGTGCGGGTGCTCACCACGGTCAGCGGCCCCCGCGCCGACGGCTCGGTGCGCAGCTGCGCGCCGACCACGAAGCGGTCCTGCGGGGTGTCGGTGCGCAGGTCGAGGGCGACCTCACCGCGCAGGCCGTGGGCACGGCCGATCCGCGCGACGGTCAGCAGCATGGGAAACCTCTCGGGGTCGAGGAGAACGAGCGAAGGCCCGGTCCCCAGGCTAGGGGACCGGGCCTTGCGCGATGGTGCAGAGCTTCAGCGCCGGTCGACGTCCACGACGTCGACGCGGACCGCACCGTCCGGGGAGAGCGCGCCGACGACCGTGCGCAGCGCGCGAGCCGTCCGACCGCCGCGACCGATCACACGGCCGAGGTCGTCCGGGTGCACGCGCACCTCGAGCAGGTCACCACGACGCAGCGTCGAGGCGTTGACCCGCACGTCGTCCGGGTGGTCGACGATGCCGCGCACCAGGTGCTCGAGCGCCTCCGCGAGCATCAGGCCTGCTCGTCCTCGGCCGGAGCCTCGGCAGCGGCAGCCTTGTCGGCGGCCTTCTTCTCGGACGCCTTGGCCTTGGCCTTCTCGGCGTCCAGGCCGACGGCCTCGATGGCAGCCTTCGGGTCGACCTTGTCGGCCTTGGTGCGCAGCGTGCCCTCCTGGCCGGGAAGGTTCTTGAACTTCTGCCAGTCACCCGTGATCTTGAGGAGCACGGCGACCTGCTCGGTCGGCTGAGCGCCGACGCCGAGCCAGTACTGCGCGCGCGCCGAGTCGATCTCGATGAGCGAGGGCTCCTCGGTGGGGTGGTACTTGCCGATCTCCTCGATGACGCGGCCGTCGCGCTTGGTGCGCGAGTCGGCGACGACGACGCGGTAGTACGGCTGGCGGATCTTGCCGAAACGCTTGAGACGAATCTTGGTGGCCACGGTGTGGTCTTCTCCTGAGGTCTGCTGAGGTGACGTTCCCGCGCATGGGCCCGTGGGGTGGGCGCGCCGGTTCGGTCGGGACACGACGAACGCAGGTAGAGGGGCTGCGGACGCCGGGTACAGCCGATCATTGTGCCAGATGCGCGGCTCGTCCCCCAACCACGTGCGCGAGGTCACGCCCGGGCGACGACGTCCCCGCGGAGCACGACCGCCCGCGGGTGCGCGAGCACCTCGATCTGCGTCCGCGGGTCTGCGTCGTAGACCACGACGTCAGCGCTCTCCCCCTCGGCGATGCTCGGCACCCCGAGCCAAGCGCGGGTCCGCCAGCTGGCCGACGCGACGACCTCGCGGGCGGGCAGGCCGGCGCGCACGAGCTCGGCCGCCTCGTCGGCGATCCGGCCGTGGCCGAGCGTGCCGCCCGCATCGGTGCCGACGAGGACCGGCACGCCCGCCTCGTGCAGGTCGCGCACCAGCTGGTACCGGTGGTCGTAGAGCGCCCGCATGCGCGCGGCGAACCGGGGGTAGCGGGCCTCGCCCTGCGCGGCGATCGCCGCGAACTGTCCGACCTGCAGCAGCGTCGCGGTGACCGGGACGCCGGCGGCGGCGATGCGGTCGATCTGCTCGGGCGTGGCCCCCGTGGCGTGCTCGAGGCAGTCGATGCCCGCGTCGAGCAGCGCGTCCAGCGACTCCGTCGCGAAGGTGTGCGCGGTCACCCTGGCGCCGACGCCGTGCGCCGCGGCCACCGCCTCCGCCAGCACGTCGTCGGGCCACAACGGCGTGAGGTCCCCGTCGGCGCCGAGGTCCCGGTCGATCCAGTCCGCCACGAGCTTGACCCAGCCGTCGCCGCGGGCGGCCTCCTCGAGCACCGCCGTCGGCAGGTCCGCCGGCGACGCGAGCTCGCGACCGTAGTGGCGCAGGTAGCGCTTGGGCCTCGCGAGGTGCCGCCCGGCACGGATCAGCCGGGGCAGGTCCGCGCGGTCGTGCACCCACCCCGTGTCGGCCGGTGAGCCCGCGTCACGCACGAGCAGGACCCCCGAGTCGCGGTCCGCGAGGGCCTGCAGCTCGGCGGTGGCCGCGTCGACGGGTCCGTCGGCCGCGAGCCCGATGTGACAGTGCACGTCGACCAAGCCCGGCAGCACCCAGCCGTCCAGGACCGCGGTCGCCTCCAGGGCCGGCCGCTGGAACGTCAGCCGACCGCCGACGACCCAGGCCTCACCGACCTCGTGGTCGTCGTCGAGGACGACCGTGCCGCGCAGGTGCAGGACCACAGGTCGCCGGTCCAGCGTCGCCGGCTCAGCGGCCGCCGAGGAAGCGGTCGAAGTCCGCGGGCAGGTTCAGGTCCGCGGGGTCGACGTCGACCGGCGCCTTGGGAGCCGCGACCCCGAACGCGGAACCGGGTGCGGACGCCGGGCGGCTGGTGATCCCGCGCTCCTGCTCCGCGCGCTTGGCCGGGTTGCCCGACTTCGCCTTGACCCGGCGGACCGGGGGCGCGGTACGGCCCTTCGACTTCTTGCCGCCCATGCCCGGCAGGTTGCCCATGCTTCCGGGCATGCCCGGGGGCATCCCGCCGCCCTTGGCCATCTGCTTCATCATCTTCTGCGCGCCGTCGAAACGCTCCAGCAGCTGGTTGACGTCGCTCGGCTGGGTGCCGGAGCCCCTGGCGATGCGGGAGCGGCGCGAGCCGTTGATGATCTTCGGGGTGCGGCGCTCCGCGGGCGTCATCGAGCGGATGATCGCCTCGATGCGGTCCACCTCGCGCTCGTCGAAGTTGTCGAGCGCCTCGCGCATCTGCCCCATGCCGGGCAGCATCCCCATCATCTTCTTCAGGGGTCCGGCCTTGCGCAGCTGCTGCATCTGGGACAGGAAGTCCTCGAGCGTGAGGTCCTGCCCGGAGGAGAGCTTGCCCGCCAGGGCCTCCGCCTCGCCCGCGTCGAACGCCTTCTCGGCCTGCTCGATCAGCGTCAGGACGTCACCCATGTCGAGGATGCGCGACGCCATGCGGTCGGGGTGGAACACCTCGAAGTCGGTGAGCTTCTCGCCCGTGGACGCGTACAGGATCGGGCGACCCGTGACGCTGGCGACCGAGAGCGCCGCGCCACCGCGGGCGTCACCGTCGAGCTTGGACAGCACCACGCCCGTGAACCCGACGCCGTCCTGGAACGCCTGCGCGGTGGTGACGGCGTCCTGGCCGATCATCGCGTCGATCACGAACAGGATCTCGTCCGGGTCGAGCGCGTCGCGGATGTCGGACGCCTGCTTCATCAGGTCCGCGTCGACGCCGAGCCGGCCGGCCGTGTCCACGATCAGGACGTCGTGCAGCTTCGACTTCGCCGTCGCCAGACCCTCGCGGGCGACCGCGACCGGGTCGGCGTCGGCCGGGAGAACGTCCTCGTGGCCCTGGTTGCCCTTGTGGGGCGCGAAGACGGGCACCCCGGCGCGCTCGCCGACGACCTGGAGCTGCGTGACCGCGTTGGGACGCTGCAGGTCGGCCGCGACGAGCAGGGGCGTGTGCCCCTGGGACTTCAGGTGCAGCGCGAGCTTGCCCGCGAGCGTCGTCTTGCCCGCACCCTGCAGACCGGCCAGCAGGATGACGGTCGGCGGGTTCTTGGCCAGGTTGAGCGTGCGCGTCTCGCCGCCGAGGATGGCGACGAGCTCCTCGTTGACGATCTTGACGACCTGCTGCGCGGGGTTCAGCGCGCCGGACACCTCGGCCGACAGCGCACGCTCGCGCACCGCACCGGTGAAGGAGCGGACGACGGGGACGGCGACGTCGGCGTCGAGCAGGGCACGACGGATCTCGCGCACCGTGGCGTCGATGTCCGCCTCGGACAGACGGCCCTTGGTGCGCAGGTTCTTGAAGGTCGACGTCAATCGGTCGGACAGGGTGGCGAACACCTGGCGATCCTCACGCTTCGGGGTGCTTGGGACGGGCTCCCTCAGAAGGGCCTAGCGTACCTGCCAGCGCGCGGGTGGCCCGCGCCGTGAGGTCGTCGACGAGGGTCGCGCGCCACGTGCTCCACGCCAACGGGCCCGCGGCGCCGGCGTCCGCCTCCGTCAGCGCGCGCAGCAGGACGAGCATGTCGGGGCGGTGGTCGACGGCATCGAGCAGCCGCGCCATCGTCGCCGGGTCGTCGGGGTCCGCCGTCGTCGCCAGCTCGGAGAGCGTGAGGTGCTCGCGCACCAGGCGGGTCACGTCGGCGACCACCTGCTCGTCGAACCCCATCCGGGTGACGATCGGTCCGGCCAGACGAGCACCCTCGATCGAGTGGTCCCCCGCACCCGCGCGCTTGCCGATGTCGTGCAGCAGCGCCGCGACCAGGAGCGTGTCGCCGTGCTCGACCACCCGCTTGTCCCGACCCGCGCGCGCCACCGTCTCGATGAGGTGCCGGTCGACGGTGTGCCGGTGGACCTGCGAGCGCTGGGGCCGGTTGCGGACGCCCGCCCACTCGGGGATCCAGGTGGTCACCACGCCGGCCAGGTCGAGCGCCTCCCAGATGGGCACCTGCGCGGGACCCGAGCCGAGCAGCTGCAGCAGATGGGTGCGCGCCGCCTTGGGCCACGGCGTCGGGAGCGGCGGCGTGGCCGTGAGGCTCGCCACCGTCACCGGCGACAGGCTCAGCCCGGTGCGGGCGGCGGTCGCGGCGGCGCGAAGGGAGAGCAGCGGGTCGTCGGCCGGCCGCGCGTCGACCGCCAGCACGATCTCGCCGTCGTGCTCCACCAGGTCCTCCCCGATGGAGCGCAGCCGCGGGGCGGTGCGCCGGCCGCGCACGAGCATCGCGGTGCGCGCGGGGCGCTGCAGCGCCTGCCGGGCGTTGCGCACGGTCGTGTCGAGGGCGTAGGAGATGACGCGGCCCGCCTCGGCGATGCTGGCCACGAGGTCGTCGCGGTCGTCGAACCCCACGAGCGCCGCGACCTCGTCCTGGTCCTGCAGCAGGAGCCGGTTGGTGTGCCGCCGGGTCACCACCTGGACCGTGTCGCGCACGTCGAGCAGATGCGCGTAGGCCATGTCGACCGCGCCGTGCGGGCGGTCGGTCAGCCACGTGGCCGCGAGCGCGCTGAGCACCACGGCGTCGCGGATGCCCCCGCGGGCCTCCTTGAGCTCGGGCTCGATCAGGTAGGCGAGCTCGCCGTGGCGGTCGGCGCGCTGCTTGGTCGAGCTCAGGAGCTCCGGGAGGCGGCGCCGCGCCGCGGAGCGCCAGTCCTCGAGCAGGGCGGACTTGGCGCGCGCGATGACCAGCGCGTCGCCTGCCACCGGCTGCAGGTCGAGCAGCCCGACCGCGGCGGGCAGGTCCTTGGAGGCCACCTGGCGGCACTGCGCCAGCGACCGCACCGAGTGGTCGAGGTCCAGCCCGGCGTCCCAGATGGGGTACCAGATGCGCTGCGAGAGGGCGGCGAGCTCCTCCGGGGAGTGCCCCCGGCCCTCGTGCACGAGCAGGAGGTCGAGGTCGCTCACCGGGCTGGCGTCGCCGCGTCCGATGCTGCCGACCGCGCCGAGGGCGATGCCCGAGACGTCCTCGCCCTGCGTGGCCAGCGTCCACTGCTCGCCGAGCCGGCGGACCACGAGGTCGACGATCGCGCGGCGGCGACCGACCCCGTCGGAACCCGGACCCGTCCTGCTCGCGGCGAGGTCGAGCCGTTCACCGCGGAGGTCCCGCACCCCCACCGGGGGGTGCGGGACCTCGGGCGACCCGTTCGCGGCCACGCCCCCCGCGGGCGGCCGTTCCTGTGTCATGTTGTGCCGTGGACCGTCCTGCTAGAGCGCGTCGTCGCCGTGCTCACCGGTGCGGACACGTGCGACGTCCTCCACCGGCACGACCCAGACCTTGCCGTCACCGATCTTGCCGGTCTGGGCGGCACGGATGATGACCTCGGTCACGCCCGCCACGTCCTCGTCGGTGACCAGGACGTCGATCTTCACCTTGGGCACCAGGTCGACCGTGTACTCGGCCCCCCGGTAGACCTCGGTGTGGCCCTTCTGACGGCCGTAGCCGCTCGCCTCGCTGACCGTCAGCCCGCGAACTCCGGCGGCCTCGAGGGCCGACTTCACGTCATCGAGCCTGTGCGGCTGAATGACAGCCGTGACGAGCTTGGTCATCAGTTCACCTCCGTCAGGACCCGGGTTCCACCCAGGGTCTCGTACGCCGTCTCACCGTGCACTGCCAGGTCGATGCCGTTGACCTCGTCGTCCTCGCTCAGCCGCAGACCCGTGATCGCCTTGATGATGAAGCCGATGACGGTCGTCAGGATGAACGAGAAGAGGACGGCGAAGCCCGCCACGACGGCCTGGGACGCGAGCTGCGTCCACCCGCCACCGTAGAACAGACCATTCTTGGCGCCGTCCGGGTACCAGCCACCCTGCAGGTTCGTCGCGAAGAGCCCGATCAGCAGCGTTCCCGTGATGCCACCGACGAGGTGCACGCCGACCACGTCGAGCGCGTCGTCGAAGCCGAACTTGAACTTGAGGCCGACCGCCAGGGCGCAGACCACACCGGCGATGGCGCCGATGAAGATCGCACCGTACGTGTCCACCGCGGCCGCGGCCGGGGTGATGGCGACCAGACCGGCCACGATGCCCGATGCGGCACCCAGGGACGTCGCGTGACCGTCGCGGATCTTCTCCACGATCAACCAGGTGAGCATCGCGAGGCAGGTGGCGACGAAGGTGTTGACCCACGCGCGGCCGGCGGTGCCGTCAGCAGCGCCCTCCGACCCGGCGTTGAACCCGAACCAGCCGACCCACAGCAGACCGGCACCGAGCATCACGTAGGGCAGGTTGTGCGGCCGGATCGGCTCCTTCGGCCAGCCCTTGCGCTTGCCGAGCAGGAGCACGAGCGCGAGACCCGCTGCACCGGCGTTGATGTGGACGACCGTCCCACCGGCGAAGTCGATGGGCGTCGAGAGCCAGGTGGAGACCTTGCCACCGACGCCCAGGAAGCCGCCGCCCCACACCATGTGCGCGAGCGGGAAGTAGACGACCGTCGCCCAGACCACCGTGAAGGCGACCCAGCTGCCGAACTTGATGCGGTCGGCGATCGCGCCCGAGATGAGCGCGACGGTGATGACGGCGAACGTGGCCTGGAACCCGACACCGACCAGGGCGGGGACGCCGGTCAGGGCGCCGAGACCCTTGTCGTCGGTCAGGTCGTTCAGGCCGAAGTACGTGAACGGGCTGTTGAAGAACTGCCCGATGCCGTCGACCTTGGGGCCGAACGCCATCGAGTAGCCGTACATCACCCAGATGAACCCGACGGTCCCGACCGAGATGAAGTTCATCATCAGCATGTTCAGGACCGACTTGCTGCGGACCATGCCCCCGTAGAAGAACGCCAGGCCGGGGACCGTCATCATGAGGACGATCGCGGCAGACGTCATCATCCAGGCAGTGTTGCCGGAATCCAGTGCAAAACCCTCGGAGACCAAGGTGGAGCCCATTACGCGTCTCTCCCTCCGCCGACCTGGCGGCCGGACGGGACAACAGTCGGGGAGGCCCGTTTCCTTCGTTCACCGGGGACGTTACGGCCGTGTGACAAGCGCCCATCTCGCGTAAACGTTCGATTTCGTGGTGAGCGGTCGTCCAGGAGCCCCGGGCGCCTCCGGGGGCGCGTCGCACCAGGTCAGGGCGCCTTCCGGTCGCGTGACGGACTCAGTGACCGGTCGCCGTGCACCTGTCATGGTGCGTCACCCGGCAGCCCCGACCACAGCGCAGAGTTCCGCACAAAGGCGTCGCCGGGCTCGGGTCGACGTGACGGTCAGCCCTCGAGCAGCCCGTCCACGAACGACGCCGCGTCGAACGGGGCCAGGTCGTCCGGGCCCTCGCCCAGGCCGACGAGCTTGACCGGGACGCCCAGCTCGCGCTGGACCGCGACCACGATCCCGCCCTTCGCCGTGCCGTCGAGCTTGGTCAGCACGATGCCCGTGACGCCCGCGACCTCGCTGAAGACGCGGGCCTGGTTCAGACCGTTCTGGCCGGTCGTCGCATCGAGCACGAGGAGCACCTCGGACAGCGGGGCCTCGCGCGTGATGACGCGCGTGATCTTGCCCAGCTCGTCCATCAGCCCCGCCTTGTTCTGCAGGCGGCCGGCCGTGTCGACGAGCACGACGTCGACACCCTGCGCCTTGCCCGTGCGCACGGAGTCGAACGCTACGGCCGCCGGGTCCGCACCGTCGCGGTCCGAGCGGACGGTCTGCACGCCGACCCGCGAGCCCCAGGTCTGCAGCTGGTCGGCGGCGGCGGCGCGGAAGGTGTCCGCGGCCCCCAGGACGACGGTCTGCCCCTCGGCGACCAGGACTCGGGCGAGCTTGCCGACGGTGGTCGTCTTGCCGGTCCCGTTGACGCCGACGACCAGGACGACGGCCGGTACGGCTGAGCCGTCGTCCGCGGCGGTCGGCGACGTGTTGATCGACCGGTCGAGCGAGGGGTCGACGAGCGCGATGAGCTGCTCACGCAGGAGGGCGCGCACCGCCGCGGGGTCCTTGACGCCGTCCACGCGGACCCGCGTGCGGAGCGCCTCGATCAGGTCACCGCTGGGCCCGGCCCCCACGTCGGCGAGCAGCAGCGTCTCCTCGAGCTCGTCCCAGTCGTCCTCGGTGAGGTGGTCGCGCGAGAGCACCGCCAGCAGTCGTGAGCCCAGCGGGGAGCCGGACCGGGCGAGCCGCGAGCGCAGCCGGGTCAGCCGTCCCGCGACCGGCTCGGGGACCTCCAGGACGGGTGCCTGTGCGGCTTCGTCGGGAAAGAGCTCCTCGGGCGCCTCGACCGGCTCGGCGGGCGGAGCGAGGTCGACCGACGGAGCGAGGTCGACCGACGGCGCGACGACCGGTGCCACCGGCTCCTCGTCGCCCAGGTCGGGCCGACGTCGACGCACCAGTGCCGTCGCGAGCACGACGAGCAGGGCGATCGGGATGCCGGCGGCGAGAAGGATCTCGATGCTGTCGTTGGTCACCGGGACAGTCTGTACGGCCGCGGCGCCCCGAAGCGAGTCAGCGGCGCCGGCCGGGCAGAACGCCGACGGCCTTGGCCCGTGCGTCGTGCAGCGTGGCCGCGAGGTCGTCCACGTGCAGGTACGGGTCGCCCTCCTCCACGGTGACGCTCAAGAACTCGGCCAGCGAGACGTCCACCGGCTCGGCCGTCGCCGCGGCGCCGACCGCGGCATCTGGGTGGTCACGCCCGGTCAGACCGGCGCGCAGCGCGGTCAGCGGCGACTCACGGCGGTCGCGACGCGTGCTCACGACGCTGGCCACGAGCAGCACACCACCCGCGGCGAGCAGGGCGACGAAGATCGCAACGAGGATCGGCATGTCACCCAGTCTCCGTGTGCGGCCTCGCCGAGGCAGCCTCGAACCCCCCGCGTCGGCAGAACCGCACACAACCTTCACACGCCGGCTGCGACGTCCTCGCGCATCCGCTGGCTGATGACCGTGGTCACGCCGTCCCCGCGCATCGTCACACCGTAGAGCGCGTCGGCGATCTCCATGGTCCGCTTCTGGTGCGTCACGACGATCAGCTGAGAGTCCTCCTGCAGCTCGCGGAAGATCTCCAGCAGGCGGCCCAGGTTGGCGTCGTCGAGGGCCGCCTCGACCTCGTCCATCACGTAGAACGGGCTGGGTCGCGCCTTGAAGATGGCGACGAGGAGCGCCACGGCCGTCAGCGACCGCTCCCCACCCGAGAGCAGGGACAGTCGCTTGACCTTCTTGCCGGCGGGCCGAGCCTCGACCTCGATGCCCGTGGTGAGCATGTTGTCCGGGTCGGTGAGCACGAGGCGTCCCTCGCCGCCGGGAAAGAGCCGCGGGAAGACGACGTCGAACGCGGCCGCGGTGTCGCGGTAGGCGTCCGCGAAGACCTGCTCCACGCGCTCGTCGATCTCCTTGACGATCTCCAGGAGGTCGGCACGCGACTTCTTCAGGTCAGCCAGCTGTTCGACCAGGAACTGGTGGCGCTCCTCGAGCGCCGCGAACTCCTCGAGCGCGAGCGGGTTGACGCGGCCGAGCAACGACAGCGCGCGCTCGGCGGCCCGCAGCCTCTTCTCCTGCTGCTCGCGGACGTACGGCACGGCGGTCGGTTCGTCGGAGTCCGGGTCCGGAGCCGGGACGACCGGCACGTCCTGGTGCGGGCCGTACTCCTCGATCAGCACGGCAGGGTCCAGGCCGAGGTCGTCCACGGCCCTGGCCTGCAGGGCCTCGATGCGCAGTCGCTGCTGGGTGCGCGCCATCTCGTCGCGGTGGGCGACGTCGGTGAGCTGGGCGAGCTCGCCGGCCCGCACGTCGACCTCGGCGCGCGCCGCGGACACGGCCCGGTCCCGGTCGCCGCGGGCGGTCTCGGCGGCGTCACGCTCGGCCGAGGCGCGCCGCAACGACTCGTCGAGAACCTGCAGGGCGCGCTGAGCGCCGTCCCGGACGGCCTCGGCCACACCGGCCTGGCGCGCGCGCGACCGTTCCCGCTCCGCGGCGCGCTCGCGGGCGACCCGTTCGGTCTGCGCGGCCCGTTCCAGCGACTCGGCCCGACCGGACAGGGCACGCGCACGCTCCTCGCCGGTCCGCAGGGTCAGGCGCGCCTCCGTCTCGCGGGCGCGGGCGCCGGACGCCAGCTCGGCCAGACGGTCGCGACGAGCACTGCCCTCGACGATCGCGGCCTCGCTCTCGGCCGGCTCGACCTCGGCGGCGGCGAGCCGTTCGGTCAGCTCCGTCAGCTCCGCGGAGTCCGCCTCGAGCGTCGTCGAGGCGCCGTCGAGGGACGTCTGCATCCGCGCAGCCTCGGCGTTCGCGGCGCGGGCGGCCGAACCGAGGTGGCCCAGCTGCTCGGCGACGGCGGCGAGGGCCGCGTCGGACTCGTTGAGCCGGTCCAGCGTCGCCTCGTGGGCCGCCCGTGCGGCGGCGAGCGCCTCCGTCGCGCTGCCCAGCTCGAACCGCACCCGCTCGCCCGCTGCGGTCGCCTCCGCCGCGCCCGTCCGGGCCGCCTCGAGGGCCGCCTGCAGGTGCAGCGCGCTGGGCGCGGTCGCGGAACCCCCGGACGCGCGGTGCTGGGACAGCACGTCACCGGACCGGGTCGCGACGACCAGGTCGGGGCGGGCGGCGACGATGGCCCGGGCCGCCGCCAGGTCGTCGACCACCACGACGTGCGCGAGCAGGGTCTCGACGGCCGCGCGCACGTGCGCCGGGGCCCGGACCAGGTCGACGGCGCGGTCGGCGCCGGCCGGCATGTCGCTGACCGGCGCGACGGCAGGCTCGTCGGCGGCGCTGACCAGCAGCGTCGCCCGACCTGCGTCCTCGGTGCGCAGGTAGCGGATGGCGTCGACCGCGGCGTCCACGGAGTCGACCGCGACCGCGTCGGCGAGCGAGCCGAGGGCGGCGACGATGGCCTCCTCGTCCTTGGGGTCCACCGCCAGCAGCGCGGCGACCGAACCGACCAGGCCCGGCTGACCGTCCGCGGCGAGGAGCGCACCCACACCGTCCTTGCGGGTCAGGCTGAGCTCGAGGGTCTCGGCGCGCGACTCCAGGGCGGTCCGCTCACGGTCGGCGGCGCTCAGCTGCTCCTGCAGGGCGGCGAGCCGTTCGGTGGCCCCCTCGAGGGCCTCGACGGCGGCCTCGTGCTCGGCGTCCAGACCCTCCTCGCCCTCCTCGACGCCGGCGACCTGCGACTCGAGCACCGCGAACTGGGTCGTGGCCTCCTGGCCGCGCGCCTCGGCCGCCGCGAGCGACTCGCGCAGGCGACCGATCTCCGCCTGCGTGGCCTCGACGCGGCTGCGCCGGGCGGCGACCTGCCCGGCGAGCCGCGCGACGCCCTCGCGACGGTCGGCGGCGCCACGCAGGGCCGTCGCGACCTCCTTCTCCGCACGGGTCGCCTCGGCCTCGGCCTGCTGGCGCGCCGTCACGGCCGCCTCCAGGCCCACGCGGGCGATCTCCACCTCGCTGGCCAGCTCCGCCTCGGCGGACCGCACCCGCTCGGCCTGGGCGGCCAGGTCGTCGGGGTCGGCGCCGCCGGAGCGCTCCGGGCCGGCGCTGCCGAGCAGGCGGACCCGGTCGGCCGCCAGCGACGCGGTGCCGCGCAGCCGCTCCCGCAGCGAGGACAGCCGGTACCAGACCTCGCTGGCCTCGCTGAGCGCCGGGGCCGCCTCGGCGGCCTCCCGCTCGAGCGTCGCGAGCCGGGCACGGACCTCGGCGAGAGCGGCCTCGACCTCCTCGCGCCGGACCCGCAGCGCGCTCTCGTCGGCGATCTCCTGCTCGAGCGTGGACGTCAGCTGGGCGAGGTCGTCGGCGAGCAGGCGGGCACGGGCGTCGCGCAGGTCCGCCTGGACGGTCTGTGCCTTGCGCGCGACCTCCGCCTGCCGACCGAGCGGGCCGAGCTGTCGTCGGATCTCGCCCGTCAGGTCGCCCAGCCGCGTGAGGTTGGCCTGCATGGCCTCGAGCTTGCGGAGCGCCTTCTCCTTGCGCTTGCGGTGCTTGAGGACGCCCGCGGCCTCCTCGATGAAGCCGCGCCGCTCCTCGGGCGTCGCGCGGAGCACGGCATCCAGCTGTCCCTGGCCGACGATCACGTGCATCTCGCGGCCGAGGCCCGAGTCGGACAGCAGGTCCTGGATGTCCAGCAGGCGGCAGCCCTGGCCGTTGATCGCGTACTCTGAACCGCCGTTGCGGAACAGGGTGCGCGAGATCGTGACCTCGGAGTACTCGATCGGCAGGGCGCCGTCGGCGTTGTCGATGGTCAGCGACACCTCGGCGCGGCCGAGCGGCGGCCGCCCGGTCGTGCCGGCGAAGATGACGTCCTCCATCTTGCCGCCGCGCAGCGACTTGGCACCCTGCTCCCCCATCACCCAGGCCAGCGCGTCGACCACGTTGGACTTGCCCGAGCCGTTGGGCCCGACCACGCAGGTGACGCCCGGCTCGAAGTTCAGAGTCGTCGCCGAGGCGAACGACTTGAACCCCCGCAGGGTGAGGGTCTTGAGGTGCACGCCCAGAGCCTAGACGGATCGACCTGCCCGACCGCGCAAGGAAGTGCTTGTGTCAACGGCCGAGGGTCGGGAACCACAGGGCGATCTCGCGGTCCGCGGACTCGGACGAGTCGGAGCCGTGCACCAGGTTCTGGATGACCTTGAGGCCCCAGTCGCGTCCGAGGTCGCCACGGATGGTGCCGGGCGCCGCGACGGTGGGGTCGGTGGCACCGGCCAGCGACCGGAAGCCCTCGATCGCGCGGTGGCCCTCGACGACGACGGCGAGCACGGGGCCCGAGCGCATGAAGTCGACCAGCGGCGTCAGGAACGGCTTGCCGGCGTGCTCGGCGTAGTGCTCGGCGAGCAGCTCCTCGGTGGGCTCCCGAAGCTCGACGGCCGCCAGCGCGTAGCCCTTGGCCTCGATGCGCCGCAGGATCTCGCCCGTCAGCCCGCGCCGGACGCCGTCCGGCTTGACGAGGACGAGGGTGCGCTGCGTGGTCGGTGCGTCAGTCATGGCCGTCACCCTAACGGGGCCCGCTGTCGAGGTGACGTCAGGGGCCGACAGCGCCGGGGTGAGCGGCGTCATACTCCGCACGCTCGCGGTCGATGCGGCCGCCGAGGCTCAGCGCGACCCACCACAGCACCACGAACAGGCCGCCGATGACGAACATCATGGGCACCCAGATCCCGCCGACGAGCACGAGGACCTGCCCCACCCAGCCCGCGGCATAGCCGCCCGGACGCGAGACGAAGCCCGACAGAAGGATCAGGATCGCCGACAGGCCGAGGCCGACCAGCCAGACCGTCGCCGTCGGGGCGAGCCGCAGGCCGTACGCCACGAGCGTTGCGAAGAACACGAGGACCGCCTCGAGCACGAGGATCGTCTGCGTGAACTGGGGCTTCGCGGGGCGCTTGCGGCGCACGGCGGAGCCGCTGCCTGCGGTGGAGCTCATGCGCCCAGATTACCGGCGAGCGGGCGCGTCCAGCTCCGCCAGCGGCTCGCGGTGCGGGCTCGGGATCTCCGAGGGGCGGGTCAGACCTCGCCGAAGCCGCCTTCGACCGCCTCGACGAGGGCCGCGACCGCGTCGGCCGCCTGGGGACCCTCAGCCTCGACGCGCAGCTCGTGGCCCTCGGTCGCGCCGAGCTTCATCAGCGCCAGCACGCTCGCCCCGTTCGCGCCGTCCACCTGCACCTTCGCGTCGTACCCGGCGAGCATGCGTGCGAGCACCGCCGCCGGCCGCGCGTGCAGACCGAGCGGGTTCCGGACCGTCACCGTCGCGCGGACCACCCCGTCCTGGGCGACGGGAGCCTCGGCGGCCGGGGCGGCCGGGGACGCGAACATCCCACCGGCGGCCTCTGCGGAGGCGAGCACCGCGCTCAGGTCGGCTCCACCGTGCGCCGTCACCGCAGCCGCGACCGCACCCTCGACGAACGGGGCATCGGCCAGCCGCACCCGCGCCGCGACGTCGGCGTCGGCGAGCTCGAGCACCGACTCCGTGGTGAGCACCGCGGAGCCGAGGTCCGTGAGCACGACCGCCGAGCCGCCGTTCGCGGTCGCCGTCCCGAGCGCAGCCTCGATGGCGTCGAAGCTGGTCCCGATCCCGCCGTCGTCCATCCCGCCCGCGGCGATCAGGAGCACGCCCGGAGCCATCTGGCCGGCCAGCTCGGCGGCGCCCTCCGCGAGCGCGCGGGAGTGCGAGACGAGCACGAGCGCGACCCGTGCGTCCCCGCTCACCCCGCGGCCTGGGCTGCGGCCCGCAGGATGAGCTCTGTCGAACGCGCCCCCGGGTCCATGTGGTGCTGCGAGCGCTCGCCCAGATAGCTCGCACGGCCCTTCGTCGCGATGAGCTCGATGGTCGACTCTGCGCCCGTGGTGGCGGCCTGGGCGGCCGCCTCGAGGACGGCGGCCGGCGTGGCGCCTCCGTCGGCCGCCGCGACGGCGGCCTCGACCGCCGGCGACCAGGCGTCGACCATCGTCTTCTCACCGGTGTGCGCCTTGCCGCGCGCGACGATGCCCTCGAGCGCCCCTTCGAGCAGGGCGACCACACCGTGGCTGTCCAGCTCGGGGACCCCGGTGGCCTTCGCGGCGCGCAGGTAGGCGGTGCCGTAGAGCGGACCGGCGGCACCGCCGACCGTGGACATGAGCGTCGTGGCGACGAGCTTGAGCACCTCGCCGATGTCCGCCGGCTGCTCTGCGAGCGCGTCGAGCTTGGCGGTGACGGCGGTGAAGCCACGGAACAGGTTCTCGCCGTGGTCCCCGTCTCCGATCTGCCGGTCGAGCTCGATCAGCTCGGACCGGTGCTCGGTGACGGTCTGCGCTGAGAGGCGCACCCACTCGATCGCCCACGCGACGTCCAACGTCATACCCACGCTCCCATCGACAGTTCCCGAGGCTGAACTCCCTGCATCCCGCCCGTGCTCACGGGCGCCTGCTCACCAACGCAGCGCCGTCGTGTGCACCGGGGCGTCCCACAGGGCCGTGAGCTCGTCGTCCAGACGGAGCACGGTCACCGAAGCACCCTGCATCTCCAGCGAGGTCACGTAGTTGCCGACGAGCGAGCGGGCCACGACGACCCCCTGCTCCTCCAGCAACGCGCGAGCCCGACGATAGACGACGTAGAGCTCCGAGGCAGGCGTGCCGCCCATGCCGTTGACGAACAGGAGAACACTCTCACCGGACGTCAGGGCCAGATCCTCGACCACCGGCGTCAGCAGCATCTCCGTGATCTCGTCGGCGCTCGCCAGCGGGATGCGCCGCCGACCGGGCTCCCCGTGGATGCCGATGCCGATCTCGATCTCGTCGTCGGGCAGGTCGAAGCTCGGCTTTCCCGCGTGAGGGACGGTGCAGGCCGTCAGGGCGACGCCCATCGAGCGCACGTTCGCGATGACCTTCTCCGCGACCGCGGTGACCGCGTCCAGGTCGTCACCGCGCTCTGCCGCCGCGCCCGCGATCTTCTCGACCGCCACCGTGCCCGCGACACCGCGCCGACCCGCCGTCCACAGCGAGTCCTCGACCGCCACGTCGTCGTTCACGATCACAGTGCGGACCGTGACGCCCTCGGCGTCGGCCAGCTCGGCCGCCGTCTCGAAGTTGAGCACGTCGCCGGTGTAGTTCTTGACGATCGCGAGCACCCCTGCGCCCCCGTCCGACGCGTGCAGCGCCGGTGCGATCTGGTCGGGCGTCGGCGACGTGAAGACGGCGCCCGGTACGGCCGCGTCCAGCATCCCGACACCCACGAAGCCCCCGTGCAGCGGTTCGTGCCCGCTCCCACCACCGCTGACCAGCCCGACCTTGCCGGCCACTGCCCCGCCCGCCCGCGTGACGAACCACGGGTCGCTCTGCACGGAGATCACGTCGGCATGTGCCGCCGCGAATCCTTCGAGCGACTCGGCCACGACGGTCTGCGGGTCGTTGATGAGCTTCTTCACTGCAGCCATCCCTTCCTTCGGGCGCCCGCCGTGGGCCCCGCGCACTTCGCGTCAGCGACCGCTTTGTCCCGACATGTTCACCCTGAGGTCGTCCGTTCGGGGTCGTCAAGGCGAGAACGTGCGCCACGTGTGCACGTTCGTGCAGAAGAGCCGTGCGGTCAGCGGCGACCCAGGAGCATCCGGGCCTCCGCGACGAGCAGGATCGACCCCGTCACCAGGACGCCCGCGCCACGCTCGGCCTCGCTCTCCGCCCGGGTCACAGCCAGATCGAGGGCGTCGTTGAGGCGCTCGGCCACGTGGACGCGGTCCTCACCGAAGATGTCGATCGCCACCTCGGCGAGGTCCTCGACGTCGAGCGAGCGGGCGTTCGACGCACGGGTGACCACCACCTCGGCGAGCAACGGCTCCAGCAGCGAGAGCATGCCCTCGGGATCCTTGTCGGCCATCACGCCGACGACACCGACGAGCCGCTGGAACTCGAACGCCTCCTCGATCGCCGGGACGAGCGCCTCGACGCCGGCGGGGTTGTGGGCACCGTCGACGATGATGGTCGGGCTGGAGCGCACGACCTCCAGACGACCGGGCGAGTCGACGTCCGCGAACGCCACCTCGACGATGCCTGGGTCCAGGGCGCGGCCGCCGGTCAGCAGGGCCTCCGTCGCCGTGAGCGCCAGCAGCGCGTTGTGCGCCTGGAACTCGCCGTGCAGAGGCAGGAAGATCTCGGTGTAGGTGCCGCCGAGACCCTGCAGGGCGATGAGCTGGCCGCCGACGGCCACCTGTCGGTCCACGACCTGGATGTCCACACCCTCGCGCACGACCCGTGCCCCGCGCTCCGCCGCCGCCGCGAGCACGACGCCCTCCACGTCCTCCTGCTGCGTGGCGAGCACCAGCGTGGCGCCGTCCTTGATGATGCCCGCCTTGACCGAGGCGATGTCCAGCAGCGTGTCGCCCAGGTAGCGCTCGTGGTCCATGGCGATGGGCGTGATGATCGCGACCTCGCCGTCGGCGACGTTGGTGGAGTCCCACGACCCACCCATGCCGACCTCGATCACCGCGACGTCCACGGGCGCGTCCGCGAACGCCGCGAACGCCATCACCGTGAACACCTCGAAGAACGAGAGCCGCTGCTTGCCCTGCTCGGCGGAGCGCTGGTCGACCAGGTGGATGTAGGGCGCGACGTCCTGCCACACCTCGACGAAGCGCTCGTCGCTGATGGGCTCGCCGTCGATCACGATCCGCTCGTTGACCCGCGACAGGTGCGGGCTGGTGAACCGCCCGGTCCGCAGGCCGTGCTCGCGGACCAGCCGCTCGACCATGCGCGCGGTGGAGGTCTTGCCGTTGGTGCCGGTCAGGTGCACCACGCGGTAGGCCTTCTGCGGGTCGCCCAGCAGCTCCATGACCGCGAGGGTTCGATCGAACGACGGGTCGATCTCGTGCTCGGGCGCGCGGCTGAGGATGGCCTGGTAGACCTCGTCGGCCGCCTCGCGCGCCTCCCGCTCGGCCTGCCGACGCACGTGCGCCGCGCCTCCCGACTCCGTTCCACCGCTCATGCCTCGTACCCTCCACCTTCGACGGCTGCCACGGTGACCCGCAGCTCGGGCGCCGCGTCGTTGACCTCGACGGAGACGGCGAGCGTCTCCCGGGCGATCGTGTCGCGATGCGTCTCGACCGCGGCCAGGTGCTCGGCGGGAACGTCGAGCGCGAGCACGATCCGGTCGCTGACCTGCAGGCCGGCCGCCTTGCGGGCGTCCTGGACTGCGCGCACCACGTCGCGGGCGTAGCCCTCGGCGCGCAGCGCGTCGTCGAGCGTGAGGTCGAGCACCACGAAGCCCCCGCCCGGCAGCACGGCGGCCGCGCCACCCTGGGAGCCGACGACCGTCGTCAGCTCGTACTCGCTCGGCTCGAGGGCGACGCCGCCGGCGACGACGGTCTCCCCGTCGACGAGCCAGTCGCCGGCGCGAGCCGCCTGGATGACCGCCTGGACGCCCCGGCCCAGGCGCGGACCGGCCGCACGGGCGTTGACCGCCAGTCGCTGCGTGATCCCGAACCGCTCCGCCGTCCCCTCGTCGGCGGTGACCAGGTCGACGGCCTTGACGTTCAGCTCGGCCGCGAGCAGGTCCGCGTAGGGCGCGAGCGCGGACGCGTCCCCGACCGCCACCGTGAGCGTGCGCAGCGGCTGGCGGACGCGGACACCCGCTGCCTTGCGCAGCCCGAGCGCGGTCGACGTGACGGCCCGGACCTCGTCCATCGCCACGACGAGGGCCTCGTCGGACGCCCCGGCCGTCGGCCAGTCGGTCAGGTGCACGCTGCGCCCGCCCGTGAGCCCGCGCCAGACCTCCTCCGAGACCAGCGGCGCCAGCGGCGCCATGACGCGCGTGAGCACCTCGAGCGACGTCCAGAGCGTGTCGAACGCGTCGGCGTCCTCGGCCCAGAACCGGTCCCGCTGGGTGCGCACGTACCAGTTGGTCAGCACGTCGAGGTGCTCGCGCACCGACTCGCAGGCGGCCGAGATGTCGTACGCGTCCATCTGCGCGGTGACCGTCGCGACCAGGTCGTCCGTGCGAGACAGGACGTACCGGTCCATCGGTGCCAGCCCGGCGACGCGCTCGGCGTCCACCGGCTTGGCCGTGTAGTCGGCCGCACCGGCGTAGAGCGTGAAGAAGTAGTACGTGCTCCACAGCGGCAGCAGCACCTGACGCACGCCGTCGCGGATGCCCTCCTCACCGACGATCAGGTTCCCGCCGCGCAGGATCGAGCTCGACATCAGGAACCAGCGCACCGCGTCCGAGCCGTAGACGTCCCACATCTCGACCGGGTCCGGGAAGTTGCGCAGGCTCTTGGACGCCTTGCGCCCGTCGTCGCCCAGCACGATGCCATGGCACATGACGTTGCGGAACGCCGGCCGGTCGAAGATCGCCGTGGCCAGCACGTGCAGCGTGTAGAACCAGCCGCGCGTCTGGCCGATGTACTCGACGATGAAGTCGCCCGGGTAGTGGTGCTCGAACCACTCCTGGTTCTCGAACGGGTAGTGCACCTGCGCGAACGGCATGGCGCCGGAGTCGAACCACACGTCCAGCACGTCCGGGATGCGACGCATGGTCGACGCGCCGGTCGGGTCGTCGGGGTTGGGACGGGTCAGCTCGTCGATGAACGGCCGGTGCAGGTCCGGCTCGCCCGCCTCGTTCGTCGGCACCCGGCCGAAGTCCGCCTCCAGCTCGGCCAGCGAGCCGTAGACGTCTATCCGCGGGTACGTCACGTCGTCGGAGACCCACACCGGGATGGGCGTGCCCCAGTACCGGTTGCGGCTGATCGACCAGTCGCGCGCGCCCGCAAGCCACTTGCCGAACTGGCCGTCCTTGATGTGCTCCGGCGTCCAGGAGATCTCCTGGTTGAGCTCGACCATGCGGTCGCGGAACTGGGTGACGCCCACGAACCAGCTGGAGACCGCCTTGTAGATCAGCGGGTTCCGGCAGCGCCAGCAGTGCGGGTAGGAGTGCTCGTAGGTCTCGTGGCGCACCAGCACCGACCGACGGTCCTGCGGGGTCCGAGCGAGCGGTCCGGTGCCGGCCTTGAGGTCCGCGATGATCGGCTTGTTGGCCTCGAACACCTGCAGGCCCTCGTAGTCGCCGACGCCGGCGGTGAACCGCCCCTTGGCGTCGACGGCGACCATGGTCGGGATGCCGGCCGCGTCGCAGACGGCCATGTCGTCCTCGCCGAAGGCAGGCGCGAGGTGCACGATGCCCGAGCCGTCCTCGGTGGTGACGAACTCGCCGAGCAGGACCTGGTGAGCGTTCTCGTGGCCCACGAAGTAGTCGAACGGCGGGGTGTACCGGCGTCCGGCCAGGTCGCGGCCCTTGACCGTCGCGACGACCGTGGCCTCGCCCAGCTCCTTGGCGTACGCGCCCAGGCGCGCTGCGGCGAGGATCACGAGCTCACCCGCGAGCGCGGAGTCCGGACCGGGCTCGACGGTCACATAGTCGACGTCCGGCCCGACGGCGATCGCGAGGTTGCTCGGCAACGTCCACGGCGTCGTCGTCCAGACGAGCGCGAGCTCGCCGGTCTCGAGCCGCAGCCCGACCGTGAGCGCGGGGTCCTGGCGGGACTGGTAGACGTCGTCGTCCATGCGCAGCTCGTGGTTGGACAGCGGGGTCTCGTCGCGCCAGCAGTACGGCAGGACGCGGTAGCCCTCGTAGGCGAGCCCCTTGTCGTAGAGACGCTTGAACGCCCAGATCACCGACTCCATGAACGTGGTGTCGAGAGTCTTGTAGTCGTGGTCGAAGTCGACCCAGCGTGCCTGGCGCGTGACGTACTCGCGCCACTCCCCGGTGTACCGCAGGACCGACTCGCGGCAGGCCTGGTTGAACGCGGCGAGGCCCATCTCCTCGATCTGCGAGGTGTCCGTGATGCCGAGCAGCCGCTGCGCCTCGAGCTCGGCGGGCAGCCCGTGCGTGTCCCAGCCGAACCGGCGTTCGACGTGGCGCCCGCGCATGGTCTGGTACCGCGGCACGACGTCCTTGGCATACCCCGTGAGCAGGTGGCCGTAGTGCGGCAGGCCGTTGGCGAAGGGCGGTCCGTCGTAGAAGACGAACTCGTTGGCGCCCTGCTCGCCCGCCGGACGCGCGTCGATCGACGCCTGGAACGTGCCGTCGGTGTCCCAGTAGGCCAGGACGTGCCTCTCGAGGGACGGGAGGTCCGGCGACGCGGGAACGGGTGTGGACGGACGATGCAGCGGGTAGGCCACCTGCGGATCTCCTGTGGTCGGCACCCGGTCGGGTGCGTCGCTCTCGGCTGCGAGGACGATCGGACCCGGACCGGCCGGGCTCTACCGCGGTACCACCTCGCTTGCCGGCTCCCCGGGCGGGTCGTCGACCACTTCGTGAGGGCTGTGACGGGCCTACCCGTCCGGTTCTACTGGGGCACTGTCTCGGCCCGCGGGCCGTGCCTGTTCTTCCGGAGGCTCGCCGGTGATGGCCGGGTCGATGCCTGTGCGCGTCAGGATATCCGGTTTCAGCCCGCGGAGCGCACCACGGGCGGCTCGGCCGACCAGGGGAAGACGATCCAGCGGTCCGTGCGCCGCCACACGTAGTCGGGCTCGACGATCGAGCGTGGCTTCGAGTACAGCACCGCCGTCCGCGCCTCCTCGCAGTGCAGAGCCATGATCTTCTGCACCAGGGCCAGCGTCTCGCCGGTGTCGGCCACGTCGTCGACCACCAGTGCCCTGAGGCCGGACATGGCGTCGGTGTCGAGCAGTGGCGGCAGGACGACCGGGTCCGGCAGGCGTTCGTCGACGCCCGTGTAGAACTCGACGTTCAGCGTGCCGACGGCCTTGGTGCCCAGCGCATAGGCGATCGCGCCACCCGGCGGCAGTCCACCGCGGGCCACGGCGATGACGATGTCCGGCTCGAACCCGTCGTCGACCACCGCCTGCGCCAGCTCCCGTGCTGCCGTGCCGAACAGGTCCCAGGTGAGCACCTCACGTGCCGGATCCGTCATGCAGCCACCCTAGGTCGCCCACGTTGCCGGCGAGTTGCGTGCACACTCGTGGCCGTGACCTGCCCACTCGTCCTGCTCGATCTCGACGGCACCCTGATGGACTCCGCACCCGGGATCACCGCCTCGGCCGCCTACGCGTACCGCGCCCTGGGCCTTCCCGTCCCGGACGCGGTCGTCCTCCGCTCGTTCGTGGGGCCGCCGATCACCGGGAGCTTCGTGGCGCACGGCGTCCCTGCCGCGCGCGTCGGCGAGGCTGTGCGCGCGTACCGGGAGGAGTTCGTGACGCGAATGATCAGCGACAACGCCGTGTTCGGCGGGATCGACGACGTGCTTGACGATCTTCGCGCCGCGGGCGTCCGGCTGGTCGTGGCGACCTCCAAGCCGACGGTCTTCGCGGGGCCGATCTGCGACGCGTTCGGCCTGTCGGACCGGGTCGACGCGATCTTCGGCGCTCCGCCCGACGACACGCCGTCGACCAAGGCAGACGTCGTCGCCGCCGCGCTCGCCGCGTTCCCGGCCGCATCGCCCCTGCTCATGGTCGGCGACCGTGAGCACGACGTGCGCGGCGCCCGCGCCTGCGGCGTCGACACCATCGGCGTCACCTGGGGCTACGCGGCCGACGGCGAGCTGCGCGACGCGGGTGCGGTCGAGCTCGTCGACGACGTCCGCGACCTGACGGGTGTGGTCCTGCGCCGGCTCGGCAGGCTCTGACCCGTCGGCAGCAGTTGACCTTGACGTTGCGTCAACTCCTACGGTGGTGCGCATGGAGGCATCGATCCAGCAGGTGGCGCGGCTCACCGGTACCACGAGCCGCGCGCTGCGGCACTACGACGCTCTCGGGCTGCTCTCGCCGAGCCGCATCGGCGACAACGGCTACCGCAGGTACGACGAGGACTCGCTGGTCCGGCTGCAGCGGATCCTGCTGCTGCGCGAGCTCGGCCTCGGCCTGCAGCAGATCCGGCGGGTCCTCGACCAGGAGCAGGACGAGACCACCGCGCTGCATCGCCATCTCGCGTGGCTGCGCAGCGAGCAGGACCGGCTGGCGCGGCAGGTCGCGTCGGTCGAGAGGACCATCACCGCACGACAGGACGGAGGGCCGATCGTGGCCGAGGACATGTTCGACGGGTTCGACCACACCGCCTACCGGGAGGAGGTCGAGCAACGCTGGGGGCCCGCGGCGTACACGTCCTCCGACGCCTGGTGGCGCGGCATGGGCGAGGCCGAGCGCGCGGCGTGGCAGGCGCGCAGCGCGGAGCTGATCACCCTGTGGGCTACGGCCGCGGAAGCCGGAGGCGATCCCGGCTCCGACGACGCGCAGGAGCTCGCCGCTCGTCATGTCGCCTGGCTGGGGAGCATCCCCGGGACGCCCGGGCACGGCGGCGCGCCGGTCGCCGAGTACGTCCGCGGCCTGGCGGAGATGTACGTCGCCGACGAGCGGTTCGCCGCGACCTACGGCGGCCCGCGGGGCGCCGCGTTCGTCCGGGACGCCCTTCACGAGTACGCGGCGCGGCACCTCTGACCGAGTGGTTCTGACTGCCGGCCGGTTCGTCCCACACGTCACGGTGCACCGGCCCGTTCGCTCCCCTCGGGGAACGGACGGGCCGGTGTCGCCGGCGCTCAGGACGTGCGCTGCAAGGACCGCTGCCAGTCGGCGTACAGCTCGGCGAACCGGCCGCCGGCCGCGACCAGGCCCTGCGGCGTGCCGTCCTCGACCACCCGACCGGCGTCGACCACGAGCACCCGGTCCGCTCCCATGACCGTCGAGAGGCGGTGCGCGATCACCACCGACGTCCGATCGGCCAGCAGCGTGGCCAGCCCTTCTTGGACGAGGGCCTCCCCCGGCACGTCGAGCGAGCTGGTCGCCTCGTCGAGGATCAGGAGCGCCGGGTCGGCCAGGAACGCGCGTGCGAACGAGACGAGCTGACGCTGGCCCGCGGACAGGCGCACGCCGCGCTTGTCCACCTCCGTGTCGTAGCCGTCGGGCATCGCACGGATGAGGTCGTGCACGCCGACCGCCCGCGCGGCGGCCTCGATCTCGTCGCGGGCCGCGCCCGGCTTGCCCAGCGCGATGTTCGCCCCGATCGACCCGGAGAACAGGTACGCCTCCTGCGTCACCATGACGACCGCTCGACGCAGGTCGACCGGGTCGATCTGCCGCAGGTCCAGACCATCCAGCTGCACGGACCCGGACCGCACGTCGTAGAACCGGGCCAGCAGCTTGGCGACGGTCGACTTCCCCGCTCCGGTCTCCCCGACGAGCGCCACCGACTGGCCGGCCGGCAGGTGCAGGTCGACCCGCGGCAGCACGGTCGGCCCCGAGCCGTACCCGAACTCGACCCCGTCGAACCGCACGTCGCCACGCGGTCGCGGGAGACGGACCGGGTGGGCGGGCTCGGGCACGGTGGGTTCTTCGGCGAGCAGGTCGGCCAGCTTCTCGAGTGCCGCAGTGGCCGACTGGAACGAGTTGTAGAACATCCCGATCTGCGACAGCGGCGAGAAGAACCGGCGGGCGTAGAGCACGGACGCGACGAGCACGCCCACCGCCAGCTGTCCGTCGATGGCGCGCAGTCCACCTACCAGCAGGACGGCGGAGACCGTGACGTTGCCGATGAGCGTGAGCCCGGTGTCGAAGACGCCGTTCAGCCGGATCGCCTCGGCGGTCGTCCCCCGGTAGTCCTCCGCGAGCTCGCCGTAGACGGCTTCGACGTCGTGCTCGCGGCGGAACGCCTGGACGGCCCGGATCCCGGTCATGGTCTCGACGAACCGCACGATCAGCCGGGCCACCGCGGTCCGGTTCTTGCGGTACTGCACCTGCGAGCGCACCTGGAACCACCGGGTGAGCACGATCCCGGGGATCACGGCGATCAGGAGCACAAGGCCGCTGCGGACGTCGAGCAGGACCAGCGAGACCGCTGTCAGGACCATGGCCAGCACGCCGGTCGCGAGCGTGGTCACACCCCCGTCGAGCAGCTCGCGCAGCGACTCGACGTCGGAGGTCTGCCGGGAGATGATCCGCCCGGACGTGTACTGCTCGTGGAACTCGAGGCTGAGAAGCTGCGTGTGCCGGAACACCCGCCGCCGCAGGTCGAGCAGCATCGTCTGGCTGACGCGCGCCGACGCCCGCACGGTGGCGGCGGTGAGGACGCCGCCGAGCAGCGCCGCGACGAGATAGGACCCCGACGCGACGACGAGCGGCCACGGGTCGCCGTCCTGCAGGGCCGGCAGCGCTCGGTCGATGCCGTACGCCACCAGCGCCGGGCCGGCCACCGCGGCGAGCTGCGAGCCGACGACGAGCCCGGCCGTCCACCACGCCGCCCCGCGGACGGGACGCAGCAACGACGACAGCAGAGCGAGCGAGCGGCGGCGCAGCCGGCGCGACTCGGTGCGGGTCGGGTCGTCGTCCCGCGACTCGTTGTCGACGGTCATCGCCGCACCTCCTCGAGGGCGTCGTCGGTGTCCCGGGTGGAGAGCGCGGTCAGCACGTAGCGGTAGTGGGGGTGGGTCGCCAGCAGCTCGGCGTGCCGGCCGACGCCGGTGATCCGACCGTCCTCGAGCACGGCCACGCGGTCGGCGAGCGCGACCGTCGAGGGCCGGTGCGCGACCACGAGGGTCGTCGTGCCGGTGAGCATCTGCCGCAAGCGCCCGGTGACCGCGGCCTCCGTGGTGACGTCGAGGGCAGACAGCGGATCGTCCAGCACCAGGACCCGCGGCCGCACGGCGATCGCCCGCGCCAGGGCGATCCGCTGCCGCTGGCCGCCCGACAGGCTCAGGCCCTCCTCGCCGATCACCGTGTCGAGCCCGTCCGGGAGCGCATAGGCGAAGCCCGCCCGGGCGACGTCCAGGGCCTCGTCGACGAGGGCGTCGGCCTCCGGACCGGTCAGGTCCGTGCCGAGGAGCACGTTCTCGCGCACGGAGGCGGAGAACAGGATCGGGTCCTCGAACGCGACCGAGACCGCGCCGCGCAGGTCGGCGCGCGACAGGTGCCGCACGTCGACGCCGTCGATGCGCACGGACCCGGCTGTCACGTCGTAGAGCCGCGGCACCAGCTGGAGCAGCGTGGTCTTGCCGCTGCCGGTCAGGCCCACGAGGGCCATCGTCTCCCCCGGTTCGAGGCGCAGGTCGACGCCGTCGAGGATCGCCGTGCTCCCGGCCCCGGGGTGCGTGAACCCGACGTCCACCAGCTCGACCACAGAGCCGGCGGGATCGGCGGGCGGCAGGACGACCGGGCGCTCGGGGTCCTGAACGGTCGAGCTCGTCTCCATCACCTGCAGGTACCTGTCCGTGGCCGCTCGCGCGTCGAGCGTCATCGCCAGGAGCATGCCGAGGCGCTCCACCGGGTTGTTGACCACGGCGGCCGTCGCGAAGAAGGCGACCAGAGCGCCGACGCTCAGATGGTCGTGGGCCGACAGGTAGACGCCGATGGCGAGCGACACCGCGAGCACGGCCTCCGGGATCGCGCCGAGGGCGAACGAGACGCGCGAGAGCGTGCGTGCCTTGTGCACCTCCGTGGTCCGGAGCTCGTCGGCCTGCCGGGCGAAGTCGTCCAAGGCGTCCTCACCGCGACCGAACGCCTTCAGGACCCGGATGCCGTGCACCGACTCCTCGACGGTCGTCGCCAGGTCGCCCGCCTGGTCGCGCGCCCGGCGGGCGACCACCTTGTAGTCCTCCCGGAAGCGGAACCCGAGCCAGATCATGGGCACGGCACCCACCAGGTAGACCACACCGAGCACCGGGCTCGTCCAGATCATCAGGGCGACCCCGACGAGCACGGTGGTCGCGCTCACCAGCAGCATCACGAGCCCGAAGACGGTCCAGCGCCGGATGGTCGACAGGTCCGACATGATGCGCGACAGCAGCTGCCCGCCCGGCCACCGGTCGTGGAACTCGACCGGCAGGTCGAGCAGGTGTCGGAACAGGTCGGTCCGCATGTCGCGCTCGACGCCCGTGCCCGGGGTGAGGATCAGAGCCCGTCGGCACCAGACGAGGAAGGCCTCCAGCACGCCGAGGGTGAGGACGACCGAGGCGCCCAGGACCACGCCGCGCGTCGACCCCTGGCCGAGCAACGGGCCGTTGACGATCACCCGGAGCACCTGCGGCACGGCGAGCGCGAGGAGGCTGGCGCCGAGGGCGGTCAGGCCGCCCAGGGCGATGCGCGGAAGGGCCGGTCGGGCCCAGCGCCGCAGCTGGAACAGGACGCGCGTCGTCGACTCGGACTTACGAACGGGGGGCGGTGGAGCATCGGGCACACGCTTACCCTACGTAGCCGGTCGGACATCACCCACCCGAATGCGCGGCATCGGGGTCCGCGCGCGGTGGCGTCCGAACGAGTGAAGGCCCTCGAGGTCGGGCGGTCGCGATGGTCCACCTCGGGTTGGCCCCCGCGCGGTCTGTGACGGGCGACGAGCGGCCCCACTCACGAAGGCAGCAGGTAGCCCGTCGTGCTGCGGTCGTGGGCGCCACCCCAGGCGAAGATCTCCGTCGGAGATGTGGCGATGGTCGGGAAGTCCTCGTTGGACCAGGGGTCGGCCGGCCGGGTGCTCGTCGTGCCGTCCACCGGGTCCAGCAGGACGTCACCGACCACGACGCGATCTGAGACGACGACGCGGGGCCAGGAGCTTGTGCCGGGCGCCGACGGCAGGTTCGTCCACATTCCCGTTGCCGGGTCGAAGATGCCGCCGTCCGGGTACTCGCGGCCCCAGTTCCCGACCGCGCCCCCGTCGGCGCCGCCCACGTCGGGGAACACCAGGCGACCGGCCACCGCGACCGGGCCCGACCCGATGACCTCGCTGTCGGGCAGCACGGTCCACCTGGACAACGTCCGGTCGAGCTGCGCCAGCCGGACGATCGACGGCTTCTCGGCCCCCGGGTCGGGGACCAGGTCCTTGGCGGTCAGGATCGCGCGACCGTCGACGACGGTCATCGACCGGTCGTAGCTGGGGCCCAGCGGGTCGTCGGGGATCTCATGCCAGGTGTTGGTCGTGGGGTCGAACCAGGAGTCGATCGAGCGGGCGTTCTCGTCAGTGCCGGGCACCGTGAGCAGCACGTCGCCGTACGCGACGAGCTCGCCCGCGCCGCTGGGTGGCATCGGCAGCGACGTCCACGTGTCCTCGAGAGCGTTGAACGCGAGGAACGCCGGCGGAACCTGGGGCTGGGGCGCGCCCATCAGCACGTAGAGCGTGCTGCCCAGCACAGCATCGTCCTCCGTCAGGATCGGGGTCGGCGCGTCGGCGATGCGTTGCCAGAGGCCTGTGGCCGGATCGAAGGCGGCCCCGTCGCGCAACGCGGAGCCCAGGGGCAGGACGCAGGACGCGTTCCGAGGGCAGGGCGGACCATCGTCACCGCCGACAACGATGAACCGGTCCACCACCCACGTCACCGACGGGTACTGGCGCGCCGAGAGCGGGCTGTTCGTGACGGTCTGCCAACCCCCGCCGCTCGTCTCCGGCGCTGCCCGTTGGCCGCACCCGGTCACGAGCGCGACGAGCGCCAGCCCGACAGCCGATCGCATCGCTCGTCGCATACAGCCGTTCCTCCCCCGCTAGCCCGTCTGTGTCGCCACGGCACCCGTCCTTGCGGGCGACGCCGGGGCGAGCACCGTGTGGGATCGCTGCATTCTGGCCCGGCCGCGTCGAGCAGCGACAGGACCGTTCGGGGCCGGGCCGTCAGGCATCCCACGGCAGCCCACGCGCGCTGGGCTCGGGTCGGTCGTCACAGCCCCGAACCGTCACCAGCAGGAAGCCGAGCTGGCCTGTGGAGCGGGGCTGCGTCGTTCAGACTCCCGTGCGGGCCGTCTTGGTGTTGCTCGCCTGCGCGCGGGGACGCACCACGAGCAGGTCGATGTTCACGTGCGGCGGGCGGCTCAACGTCCAGGCGATCGCGTCGGCGATGTCCTCGGCGACCAGCGGCTGGTAGCCGTCGTACACGGCCGCCGCTCGCGCCTCGTCGCCGTCGAAGCGCACGAGCGCGAACTCGTCGGTCGCCACGGCGCCCGGCGCGATCTCCAGGACGCGGATCGGCTCGCCGACGATCTCCCAGCGCAGCGTCGTCGCGAGCATCCGTTCGGCCGCCTTGGCGCCCGTGTACCCGGCGCCACCCTCGTACGGGCCGTATGCCGCGGTCGAGGTCACGACGACGACGTCTCCCCCGCCGTCGGCGCGCAGCTGCGGAAGCACGGCCTGCGTCACGCGCAGCGTGCCCAGGACGTTCAGCTCGTACATCCGCCGCCAGTGGTCCAGGTCGGCCTTCTCGACGGAGTCCAGGCCGAACGCTCCGCCGGCGTTGTTGACCAGGGCGTCGAGCGGGCCGTCGGCCGCGACGTACGCCGCGAGTCGTTCCACGTCGGCGCCGTCGGTCACGTCCGCGACGAACGTGTCGGCGCCGGTCTCCTGCGCAAGCGCCGCCAAGCGATCGGCGCGACGGGCCGTCGCGACGACCTGCCAGCCCTCCGCGCGCAACCGACGGACGGTGGCCGCGCCGATGCCGGACGACGCACCCGTGACGAGGGCACGACGGGGTCGGGACGTGCTGGTGCTCATGCGGTGGTGCTCCTCAGGGGTCGTTGCGGTGGGCTCAGGCGACGGAGGCCGCGACCTCGTCGAGCGCTTCCTCGAGCAGCCGCAAGCCGGTGCGGGCCTCGTCGGCGGTGATCACGCAGGGTGGGACGACGTGCACGCGGTTGTCGGCCAGGAACGGCAGCAGCCCGCGCGACAAGGCGGCCGCCTTGACCTTGCCCATCACGGCAGGCTCGACCGGCCGGCGGGTGTCCTTGTCGCGCACCAGCTCGACCGCCCAGAACACCCCCAGACCGCGCACCTCGCCGACCAGCGGGTTCCGCTCCGCGAGCGCCCGCAGGCCGGGCCCGATCACGTCCGTGCCGATGGTCGCCGCGTTCTGCACGATGCCCTCGTCGGCCATCGCGTCGAGGGTTGCGACGATCGACGCCATGGCCAGCGGGTGGCCGGAGTAGGTCAGTCCGCCGGGGAACACGACATCGTCGAAGGTCTTCGCGATCGGGTCGCTGATGAGGACGCCGCCGGCCGGCACGTAACCCGAGTTCACGCCCTTGGCGAAGGTGATGAGGTCCGGTCGGACGTCGAAACCGTCGAACGCGAACCACTGCCCGGTCCGCCCGAACCCGCACATGACCTCGTCGAGGATGAGCAGGATGCCGTACCGGTCGGCGATGGCCCGCACGCCGGCGAGGTAGCCCGGCGGCGGCACGAGGACGCCGGCCGTACCGGGGATGGTCTCCAGCAGGATCGCAGCGACGCTCGTCGGACCCTCGGCCTGGATCACGCGCTCGAGGTGGTGCAGGGCGCGCTCGGACTCCTGCTCGGGCGTGGTCGCCCAGAACTCCGAGCGGTACAGGAACGGACCGAAGTGGTGCACGTGGGCTCGCGCGTACTCGTTGGGCACCCGCCGCCAGTCGCCCGTCGCGACGACGGCCGACCCGGTGTTGCCGTGGTACGAGCGGTACGCCGAGACGACCTTGTCCCGGCCGGTGTGCAGGCGGGCCATCCGGATCGCGTTCTCGTTGGCGTCGGCGCCACCGTTGGTGAAGAAGACGCTGGAGAACCCGGCGGGCGCGTGGGACAGGATGCGCTCGGCCGCCTTCCCGCGCGTGAGGTTGGCGGTGGCCGGCGCGATCGTCGTCAGGGTTGCCGCCTGCTCCTGGATCGCCGCGATCACGCGCGGGTGCTGGTGGCCGATGTTGACGTTGACCAGCTGGCTCGAGAAGTCGAGGTACCGCCGGCCGTCGTGGTCCCAGACGGTCGAGCCGAGGCCGCCCGCGATCACCAGCGGGTCCAGGTGCGCCTGCGCCGACCAGGAGTGGAACACGTGGTCGCGGTCCAGCCGCAGCGCCGTCGCGCCGTCCTGCGAGGTCATCTCGTCGTGCTCCTTCGTCGTGCCGCGAGCGGTGGCCGGTGGTCTGCGGATCCGGCCACCGCGCGCGGGCTTGGCCTTACTTCCCGCCGGCCTCAAGTGTGACGTCGATCGGCTTGTAGTCCGAACCGGTCACGTCCACCCCCTCGGACTTGAGAGCGGCCAGTGCCTTCTCGACGTACGTGTTCGTGTACGAGTCCTTGCTGGGGTCGGTCGTGATGACGGTGGCGCCCTGGTCGTTCTTGGTGTGCAGGGCGATGTCGACCGTCTGGTCCCAGGCGGCCTTGTCGATCATGCCGATCCCGTCCGGCGACGGCCAGATCAGCTTGTTGATCTCGTTGGTCTGCCAGAGCTGGTGGCTGTTGCCCAGCTGCGAGCCCTGGGCGACGACGATGTCCCGCGCCTTCTCCGGGTTGTCGCGCGCGTAGATCCACCCCTTGAGGCTCGCCTTGACGAACTTCTCGGTGGTCGCCTGGTAGTCCTTGTCGGAGGCCAGCTTGGCCGAGTTCGCCCAGATGGCGTCCTGCAGCATCGCCGTGCCCTCGTCGTTCCAGTTGATCGTGTTGAAGTCCTCGGGCGTGTAGAGCTTGCCCGTGGCCGGGTCCGTCGACTCGAGCAGCTGCGCGTACTCGTTGTAGGTCATCGCCTGCGCGGCATCGATCTCCCCGCCCAGCAGTGCGTTCATGTCGAACTGCTGCTGCACGAGCGTGACGTCGCTGGCCGGGTCGAGCTTCGCCTTGGTCATGCCGGCGAACAGCTCGAACTCGTTGCCGTAGCCCCAGTTGCCCACCTTCTTGCCGGCCAGGTCCGCGGCCGTGGTGATGTCCTTGCCCTTGAACGAGACCTGCAGCGTGCCCGACTTCTGGAAGATCTGCGCGACGTCGGTGATCTCCGCGCCCTGCTCGCGCGACGCCAGCGCCTTGGGCACCCAGGCGATCGCGTAGTCGACCGAGCCGTCCGCCAGGACCGACTGCGGCACGATGTCGACGCCGCCCTCGACGATCGTCACGTCGAGGCCCTCGTCGCGGTAGTAGCCCTGCTCGAGGGCCGCGTAGTAGCCCGCGAACTGGGCCTGGGTGAACCACTGCAGCTGCAGCTTGACGGGGGTCAGCGGGGCCACGGACATGGCCGGACCGTCGCTGGCGGCGGCCCCGCTGTCGTCGCTGCCGCCGCAGCCGGACAGGGCGAGCGCGGCTGCGGCCCCCAGTGCCGCCATGCTCCACGCAGTTCGTCTGGTTCGTCTCATCGTCATCCCTTTCGTTGGCTGCCTCGGACCGTTGCTGGTTCGGCCGGCCTGGCCTCGGTGACAGGCGGACGGGTGTCGGGGTGCCGGTTCTCAGCCCCCGGTGCGACGAGCCGCCGCGCGCTCGAGCGCGAGGGTCGCCAGGTAGAAGACCAGCCCGAGCGCGATCGCGCCGAGCACGAACGCCCACGCCCGGGCGTAGGCGCTGTTGGACGCGGCCGACGTGATGCGCGAACCGAGCCCGTTCTGCAGGCCGCCGAAGTACTCGGCGACGACTGCCGCGATGACACCGGTCGACGACGCGATGCGCAGACCGGTGAAGAAGTAGGGCAGCGCACCCGGGATCGTGACCGTGCGCGTGATCTGCCGCGGGGTCGCCGCGTATGCCCGCAAGAGGTCGCGGTGCACCGGTTGGATCTGGCGCAGGCCCCGCAGGGTGTTGACGAAGATCGGCGCGAACACCACGACCGCGACGACGAGCCGTCGCGGCGTCGTCGACGTCGTTCCGAACATCGTGTTCAGCGCCGGTGCGAGCGCCACGATCGGCATCACCGATACCGCGGCCGCGGTCGGCGACATGAACGAGTCGACCATCCGGCTCCGGGCGGCGACGATCGCGGCGAGCACCGCGGCGGTCCCGCCGACGACCAGTCCGACCAGCACGTTCAGACCCGTGGCCAGCGCGGCCGACCACACGAGCGGGACGACCTTGCGCAGCTGCTCGACGATCGCGGTCGGGCTCGGCAGCAGGTAGGGCTTCACGCCGGTCACGACGACGAACGCCTGCCAGAGCGCGAGCGCGAGCACCCCGAGGAGCACCGGCGCCAGCCAGCGGACCGCCGAGCGGCGTCGAGCTCCGGTGGTCGGGGTGGTCATCGCAGCTCCACGCCTCGGGTCGTTGGCTCCGCCGGGATCGCGCCGGAGCCGTGCAACGCCTCGCGCACCGCGGTCACCGCCGCGAAGAACGACGCGTCCTCGCGTAGACCCTCCGTGCGTTCGTCGGCGATCTGGACGGGGACGACGGCCGTGATCCGCCCGGGCCGCGGAGACATCACCACGACCCGCTGGGAGAGGAACACCGCCTCGGGGATCGAGTGCGTGACGAAGACGACCGCCGCGCTGCTCTCCTTGCAGATACGCACGAGCTCGGTCTGCATGCGCTCGCGCGTCATCTCGTCCAACGCGCCGAAGGGCTCGTCCATGAGCAGCAGGCGCGGCCGCTCGGCGAGCGAACGGGCGATCGCGACGCGCTGCTGCATGCCACCGGAGAGCTGATGCGGGAAGTGCCCGGCGAAGTCCGCCAGTCCGACGAGTGCGAGCAGGTCGGCCGCCCGTGCCGCGCGTTCGCGCTTGCCGACCCCGTGCAGCTCGAGCGGCAGCTCGACGTTCCCGGTGACGTCCCGCCACGGCAGCAGACCCGCCTGCTGGAACGCGATGCCGTAGTCCTGCGCCTCGCGGGCCACGCGCGCCGACCTGCCGAACACGCTGAGCTCTCCGGTCGACGGCTGGTCGAGGTCGCCGATGAGCCGCAGCAGCGTCGACTTGCCGCAGCCCGACGGGCCGATCAGGGAGACGAACTCGCCGGCGGTCACCGTCAGGTCGATGCTCTCGAGCGCGGTCACGGCACCGGCGCGGGACGCGAAGGTCTTGCCGATGCCACGAGCGACGACGGCGTCCTGCTCGACGACGTTCACGAGACCTCCGCGTAGCGGTAGCGACCGAGTCCGAGCCCGAGCAGCGAGACGAGCCCTGCGGCGACGAGGCCGAGGACCGCGGCGCCCGCGATCGCCGCCCACGGCTTGGCCGGGTCGCCGCTCGCCGACTGGGCATAGCTGATGATCATGCGGCCGATGCCGCCCTTCGTGCCGGTCGACACCTCCGCCACGATGGCGCCGACCACCGCTGTCGCGGCACCGAGGCGCAGCGCGGGCAGCAGGTACGGGACGCTCGCCGGGATCCGCAGGCCGCGCACCGTGCCGCTCCAGCCGGCCGCGAGCGACCGGAAGAGCTCGACCTGGGCGGCCGGCGGCGACTGCAGCCCGCGCAACGCCCCGACCGCGACCGGGAAGAACGCGAGGTAGGACGCGATGAGCGCCACCGACATCCAGCGCTGCCACTCGAACGAGCCCAGGTGGATCCGTCCTCCCCAGCCGACGACGAGCGGCGCGAGCGCGATGAGCGGGACGGTCTGGCTGAGCACGACCCACGGCAGCAGCGCCGACTCGGCGACCATCCAACGCTGCATGAGAAGGGCGATCAGGAATCCGCCCACCGAGCCCAGCACCCAACCGGCGAGGGCGACCCGGAACGTGAACCAGCAGGCCTGCAGCATCGCGTTCAGCACGGTCGGCGACCCGACCGCCGAGGTCTCGGGCTGGAGCATCCGTTGCACGATCGTCCACACGTGCGGCATCGCGACGTCGTCGGTCCGCGGCAGCACGCTGGCGCCGAGCAGGTGGCCGCCGGTGTCGGGCACGACGGCCTTGACCAGCTCCCAGACGACAGCAAGCGCGAGCACCACGAGGAGCCCGACGACGACCCGCCGTCCTGTCTGCGTGCGCACCCGTGGCGGCGCGGCCGGCGTCCCCACCGGCGCGCTCGTGCTCGTCGCGAGATCGGTCATCCGGTGGCGACGACCGTCGTCGCCAGGCCCGGGATGACGTGCTCGCCGTACTGCCGCAGGGTCTCCTCTTTGTTGTCGTGCTGGAGGTAGCCCGCGAACTGGGTCACGCCGAGCGCCCGCAGCGCCTCGAGCTTCTCGATGTGCTCGGCCGCGCTGCCCAGGATGCAGAACCTTTCGACGATCTCGTCGGGCACGAACGCCGCGTGCGTGTTGCCGGCGCGGCCGTGCTCGTTGTAGTCGTAGCCCTGACGGCCCGCGATGTAGTCCGTGAGCGCCTTGGGGATGGTCGAGTCGGCGCCGTAGCGCGCGACGATGTCGGCCACGTGGTTGCCGACCATCCCGCCGAACCAACGGCACTGCTCGCGCATGTGCTGCCGGTCGTCCCCGACGTACATCGGGGCCGCGACGCAGAACTGGATCGCGTCCGGGTCGCGCCCGGCTTGCTCGGCCGCGTCGCGCACGACCTTGATCGTCCACGCGGCGATGTCGGGATCGGCCAGCTGCAGGATGAAGCCGTCGCCCACCTCGCCCGTCAGCTTGAGCGCGAGCGGCCCGTACGCCGCGACCCAGATGTCGAGCACCGAACCCGCCGACCAGGGGAACTGCACCTTGGCGCCGTTCACCTCCACCGACCGGCTGTTGGCCAGCTCGCGGATGACGTGGATCGACTCGCGCAGAGTGGCGAGGTTCGACGGCCTGCCGTGCAGCGTGCGGACGGCCGAGTCGCCACGGCCGATCCCGCAGATGGTCCGGTTGCCGTACATCTCGTTGAGCGTCGCGAACAGGCTCGCGATCACCGTCCAGTCGCGGGTCGCCGGGTTGGTCACCATGGGTCCGACCATCACCTTGCGCGTGGCGGCGAGGATCGCCGAGTAGATGACGAACGGCTCCTGCCAGAGCAGGTGCGAGTCGAACGTCCAGACGTGGCTGAACCCGTGCGACTCCGCCTGGCGCGCCAGCTCGACCGTGCGCGAGGCCGGCGGGTTCGTCTGCAGGACGACGCCGAAGTCCATGGGCGACCTTTCTGGTGAGCCGGCTGGCTGGGGCGGGTACTAGAGCAGGTACTGCGTCAGGCCGCGGGGCACGTACTGGCCGTGGCCCTTGCGGCCGCGGTAGCCGGTCTCGTCGACGACCACGGACCCGCGGGACACGACGACATCGACGTGCCCGTCGATCTCGTACCCCTCCCACGCGGAGTGGTCCATGTTCATGTGGTGCGTCTTGCCGACGCCGATCGACGTGTGCCCGTTCGGGTCGTAGACCACCACGTCGGCGTCGGCCCCCGGCGCGATCACGCCCTTCTTGCCGTAGAGCCCGAACATCCGGGCCGGCGTGGTCGACGTCAGCTCGACCCAGCGCTCGAGCGTGATCTCGCCCGTCACGACCCCCTGGTACATGAGGTCCATCCGGTGCTCGATCGACCCGATCCCGTTCGGGATGGCCCGGAAGTCCCCGACGCCCAGGTCCTTCTGGCCCTTCATGCAGAACGGGCAGTGGTCGGTGGACACCATCTGCAGGTCGTTGGTGCGCAGCGCCTGCCACATGTGCTCCTGGTGCCCCTCGGCCCGCGAGCGCAGCGGGGTCGAGCAGACCCACTTGGCGCCCTCGAACCCGGGTGCCCCCAGCTGTTCCTCCAGGCTCAGGTACAGGTACTGCGGACACGTCTCGCCGAACACGTTCTTGCCGTTGTCGCGCGCCCACGCCAGCTGCGCGACCGCCTGCTTGGCGCTCACGTGGACCACGTACAGCGGGGCGTTGGTGACGTCGGCCAGCATGATCGCGCGGTGCGTCGCCTCCTCCTCGAGCTGCCACGCGCGCGCGATGCCGTGGTAGTACGGGTCGGTCTTGCCGGCCTCGACCAGCTGCGCGGCGAGGACGTCGATCGCCGGGCCGTTCTCCGCGTGCATCATGGTGAGCAACCCGAGCTCGGACGCCTTCTGCATCGCCCGCAGGATCTGGGCGTCGTCGGAGTAGAAGACCCCGGGGTACGCCATGAACAGCTTGTAGCTGGTGATCCCCTCGGCGACCAGGCCTTCCATCGCCTTGAGCGCGTCGTCGTCGACACCGCCGACGATCTGGTGGAACGCGTAGTCGATCGCGCAGTTGCCCGCCGCCTTCTCGTGCCAGGTGGCCAGCCCGTCCATCACCCGTTCGCCCGTGCGCTGGACCGCGAAGTCGATGATCGTCGTCGTGCCGCCCCAGGCCGCCGCGCGGGTGCCCGTCTCGAAGGTGTCGCTCGCGTTGGTGCCGCCGAACGGCAGCTCCATGTGGGTGTGCGCGTCGATGCCGCCCGGGATCACGTACTTGCCCGTCACGTCGATCACCTGGTCCACGTTGGCCGCGAGGTCGAAGCCGAGCAGCGTCGAGCCGGGACTCAGCACCGCTGCGACCGTCTCGCCGTCGATGAGCACGTCCGCGGGCGTGCGCCCCGTCGCGCTGACCAGCGTCCCGCCTGTGATGAGCGTCTTCATCCCTGCATCTCCTTCTTCACGGCGCCTTCCTCACGGTGCCACGATCGGGCCGTAGGCCTCCGGGCGGCGGTCGCGGAAGAACTGCCACCTCTCGCGCACGATCCGTACCTGGTCCAGGTCGAGGTCCCGGATCAGGAGCTGGTTCTCGCTCGACGACCCCACCTCGCCCACGTAGTTCCCGTCGGGCCCGACGGCGTACGACGAGCCGTAGAAGTTCACGGCCTCGTCGCCGTACTCGTTGTCCTCGAGCCCCACCCGGTTGTTGGCGACGACGAAGTAGCCGTTGGCCACCGCGGCGGCGGGCTGCTCGATCTCCCAGAGCTTGTTGGAGATGCCGGGCGCCGTCGCGTTCGGGTTGAACACGATCTCGGCGCCGTTCAGCGCGAGCACCCGCCAGCCCTCGGGGAAGTGGCGGTCGTAGCAGATGTTCACGCCGATGCGGCCGACCGCCGTCTCGAACACCGGGTACCCGAGGTTGCCCGGCCGGAAGTAGAACTTCTCCCAGAACTTGGGCAGGTTCGGGATGTGGTGCTTGCGGTACTTGCCCAGGTAGGTGCCGTCGGCGTCGATCACCGCGGCCGTGTTGTAGAGGACGCCGGGCTGGTCCTCCTCGTAGACCGGCAGGACGATGACGATGCCCAGCTCCCTGGCCAGCGCGGAGAAGCGCTCCGTGGTGGGACCAGGCACCGACTCCGCGTACCCGTAGTAGGAGGTGTCCTGCGTGATCCCGAAGTACGGGCCGTAGAACAGCTCCTGGTAGGCGATCACCTGGGCGCCCTGCGAGGCGGCCTCCCGCGTCCAGGCCTCGTGCAGGGCGATCATCGACTCCTTGTCGCCCGTCCAGGTGGCCTGCGTGAATGCGACGCGCACGACTGTCATGGAGTGCCTCCGGCCTTTCGTCCGCTCATCCGTCCGCCGACGCCGACCCCGGCCGACGACGCCGGGGCGCCCTCGCCTGGAATGTGACTGTCGGGGTTGAACATTTCTGTGGCGTTACCGCGAGTTTCTTCCCCGCGAACGCTCGTGTCGAGCGTGTAAACATCTTGGCGGTCGGGCGAATCGGGCGCCCGTCGGCGGCCCCGACGGGCTCCGGACCTGCGCGTGGACGTGCATCCTGGCCCGCATGGACCTCGCAGCCCACGTGGACGACCGGAGCCCTCGGGGCATCGCGGCGACCGTGGCGCGGCTCGTCCGGGGCGGTGACCTGCGCCCCGGCGACCGGCTCCCCACCGTCCGCGTCCTGTCCGCCGAGCTCGGCGTCAGCCCCGCCACCGTCAGCGGTGCGTGGCAGGCGCTGGCCGCGGTCGGCATCGTCACCTCGCGCGGCCGAGCGGGCACCGTCGTCCTGCCGCCGCCCGCCAGCTGGCTCCCTCCGCGCTACCGCGACCTGGCCGGTGGCGCACCGGCGCGGCTCGACCTGTCCAGCGGCACGCCTGACCCCGATCTCCTGCCGCTCATCGGACCGGCGCTGACCCGCGTGGCCCTGCAGATGCCGTCCGCAGATACCGGCGCCTACCTGGGCGCGCCGGTCGTGCCCGCGCTCGAGGTGCTGCTGCGCGAGTCCTGGCCGTTCGCGCCGCAACGGATCACGGTCGTCGACGGCGCCCTCGACGCCATCAGCCGGACGCTCGAACGGGTCGTGGGCTACGGCGCGCGCGTCGCGGTGGAGAACCCGGGCTTCCCGCCCCTGTTCGACCTGCTCGACCAGCTCGGTCTGGAACGTGTCCCAGTCACGCTCGACCGCCAGGGCATGCGTCCCGGCGAGCTCGAGCAGGCCCTCTCGGGCGGAGCCCGCGTGGTCGTCCTGCAGCCCCGGGCCCAGAACCCGACCGCCGTCAGCATGACCGCGACGCGGGCCCGCGAGCTCGCGGGCGTGCTGCGTCGGCACGACGCCCTCGTCGTCGAGGACGACCACTCCGGTGAGATCGCCTCGGCACGCGACGTCAGCCTGGGCGTCCACCTGCCCGACCGCGTGGTCCACGTCCGGTCGTACAGCAAGTCGCACGGCCCCGACCTGCGCATCGCCGCCGTCGGCGGACCGGCGACCGTCCTCGACGCCCTGGTCGCCCGCCGGATGCTCGGCCCCGGGTGGACCAGCCGCCTCCTGCAGCACGTCCTGGTCGACCTCCTCACCGACAGCGCCTCGGTCGAGGCCGTCGCCCACGCCCGCCGCGTCTACTTCGCCCGCCGCCGCGCCCTGCGTGAGTCGCTCGCCGCCAACGGCGTCGTGGTCGACCCCGGCGACGGCATCAACCTCTGGCTCCCGGTCCACGACGAACGCACCGCCCTCGTCCGCCTCGAGGCCGCCGGCATCCGGGTCGCCCCAGGCGCACCCTTCCGCGCTGACGCCCCGGCAGGCATCACCGCCGTCCGCCCGGAACCGACGACCCTGCCCACCGACGTGCCCACGGCCCGCACGGCCAGTGCTCGCACAGGTCACCCGTGCGACGCCGCCATCGGAAGCCACGTCCGCGTCACGGTCGGTCTCCTCGACCGCGAGATCGACGACGTCGCGCACGCCTTGACTCTGGCCGCCACGCCCTGACGCGAACCCGCGACCTCAGGTCAGACGGACAGCAGGGACGGATGAGGGTCGGCTCCGACCGGCTCGACGGGTGGCGACGAAGGATCGACGTCCATCGGGGCCGGCTCGCCCGCGGGGACGCCGGCGCTCCGACCCGAGACGACCGTGCCGTCCGGCAGACGGAAGACGTAGCTCGGCGGCGGACCCAATCCGCCACCGCGGCCGCGAGGACGGACGGCCGTGTCCCGCGGCGGGGCGACCCGCTCGATCGACAGGTCGAACCGGTGGACCTCCTGGTGGTGGAACACGCAGAGCAACGCCGCGTTCTCCACGCTCGTCACGCCACGGTCCCGATCCCACCATCGCACGTGGTGCACCTCGCCCCATCGCGCCGGCTTGTGGCAGCCCGGGTAGACGCAGCCCCGATCCCGGGCGATGACCGCCCGACGCTGGACGCCCGTGTACAGCCGATGTGTCCGCCCGAGGTCGATCGGCTCGCCGTCGGCGTTCATCACCACGCGCGTGATCTCGCAGTCGCACAGAGCCCGCAGGGTCTCGGACATCGGGACGGGTGTGCCGTCCTCCAACGTCGCGGGCGGGAAGGGAATCACATCGACGCCCGAATCCGTATCAGCACCCGCATCAGTACCCGCACCCGCACTCACGCTCGGACCTGGACCCGCAGTCGAACCGGCCCTCGCCCCAGCCTTCGAACCGCCCCTGAGGGACCGATACGCCGTCCACGACTCCTCGCTCAGGACCAGCGAGACGTGCGGGCGGACTGCGGCCCCCGAACCGGTCTCGGGCAACGACAGCACCCTGGCCGCAAGGGCGCCGAGCGCGTCGGCCCGCGCCTGCTCGGACGAGCGATCGTCACCAGGCACCTCGCTCATGGCCTCCAGGGCGAGCCGGAGCACGTGGCCGGCCGTCCGGTCGAGGCGTCCGCGCACGTGCGTGCCGTTGGGCTGATCCGACAGGTGCAGGAACCGCTCGGCGCGCTGCGCCTGGTGGTCCCGCTCGTGCGCGACGGGGTCGAGCGACGCCACCCACCGGGTCAGGTTGCGCGTGAACGTCGGCGCGTCCTGCTCGGACGCCATCGTGACGAGCGTCTCCTGCCCGTGCGGCGAGGCCAGCACGGCGGCGACGTGCTCGGACGCCCGGGAGAGCACGCCGGCGACGCCGTCGAGATGGCCGACCGGAACCGTGCCGGCGCCGACCGCCGACGCCATCGACGGCAGGGCCGCGAGCGTCTCGGCCTGCCGGACCTCCCGCCCGGCCGCCGCCTGACCCGACCGCGAGACCGCTGAGCGAGCCGCCTCGAGCGAGCCGACACCCGGACGCCGCCACTCCCCGGAGTCGCGCTCGGCGATGAGCAGCTGACCGCGCACCGTCGCGATGACGCCCGCGAGCACGTCCAGCCGACCGAGCACACGGGCCCGCTCGCCACCCAGCCGAGCGGACCCCGGAGCGACCGCCGCAGCGAGCTGGCGCGCCGCGGCCACGACCTCGTCGGCAAGCTGCACGACGGCGGGCACGGGGCGAGCGAGGACGACCGCGCGGGCGGCACCGCAGTCCGCCAGGGCATGGCCGTCGCCCGGAGCACGCTGAGGGCCCGACTCACCACTCGCACCGTCTTCGAACATACGTTCGACTGTACGCATCGCGGAACCGCAGGTCAACGGCTCGGGGTTCGCTGTGGACGAAACGCCAGCACTTGCACGCGGGCACCCGGACCGGCCTACTCTGTGCGCGGAACCCGGTCGGATCTGGCTCGGGTCGCGCCGCCTGGCATGGGCGGCCGTCCGGAGGCGCGACGTGCGCCCCACCTGCAGACACCCGCGTCCCAGACCACCCTCCGGAGTCCCATGCCCGCCATCCGGCGAGTCCTCGTCCTCGCAGCAGCCGCGACCCTCGCCCTGGCGGGGTGCTCGACCCAGAGCACGCCGCAGGCGTCGGCTCCCACGACGACGGCCAGCGCGGCCTACACCCCCGTGAGCCTGGACAACTGCGGCACCAAGGTCACGTTCGACGCTGCCCCAACGAAGGTGGTCACCGTCAAGTCGACGAGCACGGAGATGCTCCTGGCGCTCGGGCTGCAGGACACGATGGTCGGCACCGCGTTCTCCGACGGGCCCGTGCCCGCCGCCTACACGGCGGCCTACGACAAGATCCCCGTGATCTCCGACAAGGTCCCCGGACAGGAGGCGCTCCTCGCGCTCGCGCCCGACTTCGTCTACGGGGGCTGGGAGTCCAACTTCTCGGCCGACGGCGTGGGCGACCGTGCCTCGTTGCAGGGTCTGGGCATCGGCACGTACGTCTCGCCGTCGGCGTGCAAGGAGCCGGACTACCAGCCGGACCCGCTGACCTTCGCCAAGGTCGACGACGAGATCCGCGAGGTGGCCGCCATCTTCGGGGTGCCGGACAGGGCCGAGGCCCTCATCACGCGTGAGAAGGCGACGCTGGCCAGCACCCGCAAGCCCGCCGAGAAGACGACCGCCCTGTGGTACAGCTCCGGTTCGGACACCCCGTACGTGGGTGCGGGCATCGGGGCGCCGCAGATGATGATGGACGCGGCCGGCCTGACCAACATCTTCGCGGCCGTCCACGACACCTGGACGTCGGCCGGCTGGGAGAGCATCGTCGCGGCCGACCCGAGCGTCATCGTGCTCGTCGACGCCAGCTGGAACACCGCCGCGTCGAAGATCCAGATGCTCGAGAGCAACCCGGCCACCGCGCAGCTGAGCGCCGTCAAGGACCACCGCTACCTGACCATCCCGTTCGCTGCCTCCGAGGCCGGCGTCCGCAACGCCGAGGCCGTGAAGTCGCTGGACGACCAGCTGGCGGCCCTCCCCACGTGAGCGCTCCCCGGACGAGAGCTCCGCTCCCTCTCCTCGTCTCCGCCGGTGTCGTCGTCCTCGTCGCGACGATCCTTGTCGCCGTCACCATCGGTCCGGCGGACCTGCAGGTGGCGGAGGTCGCGCGCAGCATCGCCGGACATCTGGGGTTCGCGGTCGGCGACGTGCCGAAGCTGCACGACGCCATCGTCTGGGACCTGCGCCTGCCGCGCGTGCTGACTGCGGCGGCGGTCGGGGCGGGGCTCGCGCTGGCCGGCGCGGTGATGCAGAGCCTGACGCGCAACCCGCTGGCCGACCCGTACCTGCTGGGTCTGTCGTCGGGCGCCTCGCTCGGCGCGGTTGCGGTGATCGTCGTCGGGGTGAGCCTGCTGCTGCCGGTCGCGGCCTTCGCCGGTGCGATCCTCGCGCTCCTGGCGACCCTGGCTCTCGCCCGGACCGGCGGTTCGTTGACCCCCGGCCGCACGGTGCTGGCGGGGCTCGCGGTGTCCCAGTTCGCGGCTGCGGGAACGTCGTTCGTCATCTTCTGGACCGCGACCGGCGACTCCTACCGCGAGATCCTCAACTGGCTGCTGGGCTCCTTGGCCGGCTCGACGTGGGACGACGTCGCGATCGCGGGGATCGCGGTGATCGTGGTCGGCGCGGCGGTGCTGATGAGCGCCACACGGCTGGACTCGTTCGCCTTCGGCGACACGTCGGCCGCCTCGCTCGGCATCGACGTGAACCGCACGCGGTGGACCCTGATGGTCGTGGTCGCCCTGCTCACCGGTGCGATGGTGGCCGTCAGCGGCGCGATCGGGTTCGTCGGCCTGATCCTCCCGCACGCCGTCTCGTCGCTGACCGGGCCGGCCCACCGGCGGCTGCTGCCGGTCGCGGCGCTGGCCGGCGCGGTGTTCCTGGTCTGGGCGGACACCATCGCGCGGACCGTCTTCGACCCGCGCGAGCTGCCGGTGGGCATCGTCACCGCCCTCGTCGGCGTGCCCGTGTTCGCGTTCCTGCTGCGCCGCGGCAAGGGGTCGGCGGCATGGACCTGACCCTCACCGGCGTCGGCACGCGGCTGGGTGGACGGTGGGTGGTCGACGGCATCGACGCGACACCCCCGGCCGGCGCGCTGACCGGCCTGCTCGGACCGAACGGCGCCGGCAAGACCACCCTCCTGCGCATGATCGCCGGCCTGGTCCGGCCCGAGGCCGGCGCCGTCCTCGTCGCGGACCTGAACATCGAGCAGATCCCCCGGCGGATGCGCGCGCAGCGGATCGCGCTGCTCGAGCAGGAGTCGACGAGCTCGGTGCCGCTGACCGTCCGCGAGGTGGTCGCCCTCGGCCGCATCCCGTACCGGACTGCGTGGGGCAACGACCCGGAGCCGGCCGCGGTCGACCGCGCGCTGACGAGTGCCCGCGCCGAGCACCTGGCGGACCGGGCGTGGTGGACGCTGTCCGGCGGCGAGCGCCAACGCGTCCAGATCGCCCGCGCCCTCGCCCAGGAGCCCGACCTGCTCCTGCTCGACGAACCGACCAACCACCTCGACGTGAGCGCGCAGCTCAGCCTGCTGGCGTTCGTCCGGGACCTGGGCACCACGACGGTCGCGGCCCTGCACGACCTGAACCTCGCGGCCGCGTTCTGCGAGCACGTGCTGGTGCTCAAGGACGGCCGGCTCGCGGCGGCGGGCCACCCGCGCGAGGTCCTGACCCCCGGCCTCCTCAAGGACGTCTACGCCGTCGAGGCCGACGTGCTGCGCAACCCCCGGACCGGCCGACCGGTCATCGCCTTCCACCAACCGGAGCAGCCATGAACATCACCGTCCTGTCCGGTGGCGTCGGCGGGGCCCGCTTCACGCGTGGGCTGTTGGCCCTCGTCGGGACCGCCCACCCCATCACGGTCATCGCCAACACGGGCGACGACATGTGGTTGCATGGCGTGCGCGTGTGCCCCGACCTCGACACCCTCATGTACACGCTCGGCGGCGCCGTGCACGAGGACCAGGGCTGGGGCCGACGAGGCGAGTCGACGCGCGTGAGCGACGAGCTGGGCGGATACGACCTCGGCTGGGACTGGTTCACGCTCGGCGACCTCGACCTGGCCACCCACCTGGCCCGCACGGAGCTGCTCCGCGACGGAATGCCGCTCTCGCAGGTCACCGGGCGGCTGGCCCGACGGTGGCGACCCGGGGTCACGCTCCTGCCCATGTCCGACGACGAGGTCGAGACGCACGTGGTCCTCGACGACGGCCGTGAGATCCACTTCGAGGAGTGGTGGGTCCGGTACCGCGCCGCGCTCCCGGCCCGCCGGTTCGTCCAGACGAACCTCGCCGCCTCGACCCCAGCGCCCGGTGTCCTCGAGGCCCTGACCGGCGCCGACGTCGTCGTGATCCCGCCCAGCAACCCCGTCGTCTCGGTCGGCACGATCCTGTCGATCCCGGGCATCCGCGACGCCCTGACCAGTACGAACGCACCCGTCGTCGGCGTCAGCCCGGTGGTGGGCGGCGCACCCGTGCGCGGGATGGCCGACGCCTGCCTCACGGCGATCGGCGTCGAGACCAGCGCGCAGGCCGTTGCGGAGCACTACGGCCGACGATCGGAGGGCGGGATCCTCGACGCATGGCTCGTCGACGAGGTGGACGCGGACGCGGCCGCCCGGCTGTCGGAGGCCGGGTGGGCTGCCCGGGCGGTGCCCGCCCTCATGACCGACGTCTCGACGGCCGCCCGCATCGCCGCCGACGCCCTAGCCCTCGTCGACCGGCGTCCGTGACAGCACCGCGGCCGTCCGCGGCCCCACGCCCAGGCGCGCGACGGCGGCGATGTCGGCCGGCACGTCCACGTCCCGGCGCAGCGTCGACCCCGCCGCGACGTCCAGCCGGACGTGCCCGGCCGCCTCGTGCAAGTCGGCCGATCCCGCGCCGAACCGTGGTGTGACCGCGACAAGGCCGGTCAGCAGCGTGGTGCCCGTCCCGTCGGCGTCGGCGACGAACGCGCGCGCATGCCGGCCGGCCAGGAGCAGGGCGCTCGCCAGGTCCTGCGGCCGCAGCGCCGGAAGGTCTCCGAGCAGCACGGCGACCGGTCCGACCACCTGCGCCAGACCTGCCCGGATCGCGGCGTTGAGCCCGCCACCGGGGTCGTCGACGACCACCGGCAGTGCCGCGCGGAGCTCGTCGTCGCTCGTGACGACGAGGACGCGAGCCACCCCGGGCGTCGCCGCGGCCGCCTCGACCGTGTCGAGCGCCATGGCCCGCGCGAGCGCCGCCCGGTCGGCCGGCCCGAGCACCCCGGCCAGACGCGTCTTGCCCGCCGCCGCCGGCTTCACGGGGACGACGACGACCCACTCCATGCGCCCACCTTTCGCCCGGGACGAACCCCAGGAGAGGATGCTGCCATGACGCTCTGGCTCACCGGTGACCCGCTCGCAGACCAGCTGCTGACCGACGACCCGTTCGCCCTGCTCGTCGGCATGCTGCTCGACCAGCAGGTCACCATGGAGTCCGCGTTCGCGGGCCCGGCCAAGATCGCCGACCGGATGGGTGGCCTCGACGTGCACCGGATCGCGGAGGCTGACCCCGAGGCGTTCGCCGCGATGTGCGCGACGCCGCCGTCGGTGCACCGCTACCCGGGCTCGATGGCGGGCCGCATCCAGGGCGTCGCCGCCGCCCTGGTCGAGAACTACGACGGCGACGTGACCCGGCTCTGGACCGACGGCGACCCGGACGGCCCGACGGTGCTCAAGCGGCTCAAGGCGCTGCCCGGGTTCGGCGACCAGAAGGCCCGCATCTTCCTGGCGCTCCTGGGCAAGCAGACCGGCGTGCAGCCCGCGGGCTGGGCCGAGGCGGCCGGCGCGTACGGCGAGCCCGGCTCGCGCCGCTCGATCGCGGACGTCACGGACCCGGTGTCCCTCACGGAGGTCCGCGCCACCAAGCAAGCGGCCAAGGCCGCCGCGAAGGCTACGGCTGGTCCCTGAGCGCGTCCTTCCAGCCCTGCGAGTACGCCTCGGCGCTGCCTAGCGCGAACATGTCCTCGTCGCCCAGGCGCACGAGGGCCCGCGCCCCCGGGCCGTCGTCCTCGGTGACCAGGTGGCCCAGCCCGCGCACGATCGCGAGGGGGCGCCCCTCGGCCTTGCCCTTGACCAGCTCGCCCGCCGACGCGATCTCGTCGGCCACCGCGGCCTGCGTCATGACCAGCGGCCGCCCGAACGTGTCCACCTGTCCGCGCAGGTCGTCGAGGACGACGAGCCCGGCGGCGCCGATCGCGATGTCGGTGACGCCCTGCCGCCACGGGCGCCCCGCGGTGTCCGTGATGACGACTCCCAGGCGCACCCCGAAGGCCGCGGAGAGCCCGGCCCGCAGCAGTCGCGCGGACGCGTCCGGGTCCAGGGGCAGCAGGAGCACGGTCCCCTCGGGCGTGTTGCTCGCGTCGACCCCGGCGGCGGCCATCACGAGCCCCAGCCGGTTCTCGACGATCCGGGTCACCCCGGTCGAGTGCTCGCGGGTCGCGACGACGCGCACGGTCTCGTCGGTGATGGCCTGCTCGCGGTCGTGGGCCGAGACGACGCGGCCCTCCGCCTTGGAGACCACCTTCGAGGTCAGCACGAGGACGTCGCCGTCCTCCGGCGGCTCGTCGGCGAGCAGCGCGGCCAGCAGGGCGACGAGGTCGTCGCCGGGAGTGATCTCGGGCAGCCCGTCCGGCGCCCAGACCTGCAGGCGGGCCGTCACCGGACCAGCTTGGGCAGCACGTCCGCCCCGAACGTCTCGATCCACTCGCGCTGGTTGCGCCCGACGTTGTGCAGGTAGATCCGGTCGAAGCCGAGGTCGACGTACTTCTGGATCTCGGCGCGATGTACATCGGGATCGGCGGAGATGACCATGCGGCCCTCGAAGTCCTCGGGGCGCACCAGCTTGGCCATCTGCTCGAAGTCGAAGGGCGACCGGATGTCGGCCTTGGGGAACTTCATCCCGCCGTTGGGCCACTCGTGCATGGCGTGCGCCAGCGCGAGCTCGTCGGTCTCGGCCCAGGACAGGTGCAGCTGCAGGACCTTGGGCAGCGTCGCCGGGTCCTTGCCCGCCTCGCGCGCGCCCTCGTCGAACTTGCCGAACAGCCCGCTGATCTTCTCCAGCGGGGCGCCCACGGTGATCAGCCCGTCGGCCAGCCGGCCGGCGCGCTTGGCCGTGACCGGGCCTGCGGTGGCGACGAGGATCTCGGGCGCGACCTCGGGCATCGTCCACAGGCGCGTCGACTCGAGCTTGTAGAACGGGCCGGCGTGCTTGACGTCCTTGCCCGCGATCGAGGCGGAGAACAGCTTCTTGATGATCTCGATGGCCTCGAACATGCGGTTGATCCGCTCGGGCGCCTCGGGCCAGTAGCCGGCGACGACGTGCTCGTTCAACGCCTCGCCCGAACCCAGGCCGAGCCAGTGCCGCCCGGGGTACATCGCGGCGAGCGTCGCGGACGCCTGCGCCACCATCGCCGGGTGCCAGCGGAACGTCGGGGCCGTGACGCCCGGCCCGATGTCGCCGGTCGTCCGCTCCCCCAGCGCCGTCAGCACGTTCCAGACGAACGACGCCTGACCCTGCGCCGGGACCCACGGCTGGTAGTGGTCCGCGGCCATCACGCCGGAGAACCCGTGGGCCTCGGCGTGCACCGACAGCGCGACCGCCTCGGTGGGGTGGAACTGCTCGAGCATGGCTGCGTAGCCGACCGTGAGGCCGGACGCGGTGACTGTTGACATGCACACTCCCGATCGCGGGGTCTCGCGGTGGTCCGCGAGGAGTCCCCGACCACCCTAACCACGCTCCGCGCCCGGATGCTCTACGGGGCCGACTCCACGACGACGCAGCACCGGTCGGGCCGGGGGTCGAGGCGCGCGACGACCCGGTCATCACCTACCTCGTCGGCCACCGCGGCCACCAGGCAGAGGTTGGCGTGGCAGATGAGCTCGGTCTGGGCCTGTGCCAGTGCGTGGAACGGGCAGTTGCGCAGCTGGACCTCGTCCCGGTCGCGCAGGGGCTCGTAGCCCTGCCCTGCCAGCACCTGAGCGGTGGCGTCCAGCGGATCGTCGGCCGTGGGCACCGCCTGTCGAGCAGCCATTGCTCCATGCGCCGCGAACGCGCTGTTGACCGCGTCGAGGACGGGCATCCCGGTGCGAGCGGACTCGGCGACCGCGTCGGCGAGGAGCCGCCCCGCCAGCTCGTACTCGCGATCGGGGAGCGTGACCGCGAACTCACGCGGCGCGCGTCGGTAGACGGTGGCCGGACGCCCGGCCCCGGGCCCGGTGCGTCCCGTGAGGCGAGCGTGACCCGTGGCCAGCAGACCGTCCGCCACGAGCCGTTCGAGATGGAACCGCGCCTGGTGCCGGGGCACGCCGACACCGGCGGCGGCATGGTCGCGGCTGACGGGCCCTGGCTGGTCGACGACGAAGCGGTAGAGCGCGAGGCGCACCGGGTCGGTGAGCGCGGCGATGCCCACGGCGTCTGCGACGAACGACGGATCCACGCCCTTGACACTACCGACGGCCATTTCTAAAGTACAGAACTATGTTCGATAGAAACTTGGCGACATTCCCCCGAGCCGTCGACGGCCTCGGCATCGATGCCGCCGAGGATGCGGCGCGCACGTTCCTCGAGGCGCTCGGGGTCGACTGCGACAGCCCGGGCACGCAGAGCAGCCCGCGCCGGATGGCCGAGGCCTACGCCGAGATGCTCACGCCGCGCCCCTTCGAGATGACGACGTTCGCCAACGACGAGGAGTACGACGAGCTCGTGGTGGTCCGCTCGATCCCGGTCCACTCGATCTGCGAGCACCACCTGCTTCCGTTCTTCGGCGTCGCTCATGTCGGCTACCTGCCGGGCCATCGGATCCTCGGACTCTCGAAGTTCGCGCGCGTCGTCGAGATGTTCGCTCGTCGCCCGCAGGTCCAGGAGCGACTCACTCGTCAGGTGGCGGACTGGATCGACCTGCGACTCGCCCCGCGGGGCGTCGGAGTCGTCATCGAGGCGGAGCACCTGTGCATGACCCTGCGGGGGGTCGGCGCCGCTGGTGCGAGGACGACGACGTCGGCACTGTCCGGTGCCCTGCGGGACTCCCCCGCGACCCGGGCGGAGTTCCTCGCCGCGGTCCGCCCGTGACCGAGCGGCCCGTCTCCGAACCCGCAGCCCGCCCCTGAACCCGGAGGTCGTCATGGCAGGAACCGTCGTCGTCGGAGCCGGTCTGGCCGCGGCACACGTCGTCTCGACCCTTCGCGACGAGGGGGACGACCGACCCATCACCCTCGTCGGCGACGAGACGGACCGCCCTTACGAGCGCCCGCCGTTGTCCAAGGGGTACCTGCAGGGCACTGCGGAGCGTGGCTCGGTCTTCGTGCACGACGCCGACTGGTACACCGAGCACGACGTCACCACGCGGTTCGGCACGACGGCCAATCGGATCGACCGCGCGGCCCGCACCGTGGCCCTGTCCGACGGGACAGAGCTCGGGTACGACCACCTCGTCCTCGCGACGGGTTCCAGCCCGCGCCTCCTCGACGTCCCGGGCGCATGGCTCGGCGGCGTGCACACGGTACGACGCCTGACGGACAGCGACGCGCTGCGCGACGAGCTGGCCCGTCGGGGGCGCCTGGTGGTGGTCGGCGGCGGCTGGATCGGCCTGGAGGTCGCCGCCGCGGCGCGACTGGTCGGCGTGGAGGTCACGGTCCTCGAGTACGCCGCCCAGCCGCTGCTGCGGGTGCTCGGGCCCGAGATCGCCTCGCACTTCGCGGAGCTGCACCGCTCGCACGGCGTCGACCTGCGGACCGGGGTCGGCGTCGACGGGTTCGAGGGCCCCGACTGTCGGGTCACGGGCGTCCGGGTGGGCGGCGACCTGGTACCCGCGGACGTCGTCCTCGTCGGGGTCGGCGCCGCGCCGAACGTCGCGCTCGCGAGCGCGGCCGGCCTCGCAGCGGACGCCCGCGGCGTCCTGGTCGACGCGCAGCTGCGCACCGCCGACCCTGCCGTGCTGGCCGCCGGCGACGTGGCGAACGCACACAACACGGTCCTCGGGCACAGCCTGCGCGTGGAGCACTGGGACAACGCGATCCGGCAGGGCGACCTCGCGGCGAGATCGATCATCGGTCGACCGGACGTGTACGACTGGCAGCCGTACTTCTACACCGACCAGTACGACCTCGGCATGGAGTACGTCGGGTACGCCGACGCCGACGACCCGGTCGTCGTCCGCGGCGACCGGGCCTCCGGTGAGTTCATGGCGTTCTGGCTGCGCGACGGGCACGTCCGCGCCGCGATGAACGTCAACGTCTGGGACGTCAACGACCGACTGCGCGCCCTCGTCGGCCGGGTGGTGGACCCGGCCCGTCTGCGCGACGAGAAGATCCCGCTCGAGGAGCTCTAGCCCCGGACGAGGGCAGGCAGCGAACGTTCGAACAGCCACGGGTGCAGCAGAGCCGCGACGGGTCGCCCGGACTCCAGCTCCGCGCAGACCGCGAACTCCTCGGTGGTGACGGTGCCGTGCCGGTACCGGGCGGTCCACGTGCGGAGCAGGCGGAAGAAGCTCTCGTCGCCGAGCGTCGTGCGCAGGGCGTGCAACGTCAGGGCGCCGCGCTTGTACAACCGGTCGTCGAACATGGCGTCCGGGCCGGGGTCGCCGATGACGAGGTCCTGCGGCAGCCCGGAGAGCCTTCCGTGCGCCGCCCGCGCCTGCTCGTCGGCCGACCGGCCGCCCGAGGCCTCCGACCACAGCCACTCGGCGTAGCAGGCGAAACCCTCGTGCAGCCAGATGTCGCGCCACAGCCCGGCGGTCAGGCTGTTGCCGAACCACTGGTGGGCGAGCTCGTGGGCCACCAGCCGTTCGGATCCCCGCCGACCGTCCATGTGGTTGGCCCCGAAGACCGACAGCCCCTGGGCCTCGAGCGGGATCTCCAGGTCGTCGTCCGTCACCACGACCGTGTAGCTGGCGAACGGGTACGGCCCGAAGTGGTTTTCGAACAGCGCGACCATCTCGCTCTGGCGCCCCAGGTCGTAGGCCGCCGCGTCGCGCAACCTCGGGGGGACGAGCGCCTCCTCGCGCGGACCGGTCGCGATCCGCAGGTACCGCCCGATCTGCAGGGTGGCCAGGTACGGCGCCATCGGGTCGGACTGCTCGTACTCCCATCGCACCCGCCCGGCACGCGGTGTCCGCGTCACCAGCCGGCCGTTGGCGACGACCTCGTAACCGGCCTCCGCCGTGATCGTGAACCGGTAGGCGGCCTTGTCGGCGGGGCTGTCGTGGCACGGGAACCAGCTGGGCGCGCCGTCGGGCTGACCCGCGACGATCACCCCGTCCGACAGCTCCTCCCAGCCCACCTCGCCCCACGGCCCGCGCTTGGGGCCCGGATGCCCGGCGTACCGGACGTCGATCACGAGCGGGGCGCCGGACGCGATCTCGTGCTTGAGCTTGAGCACCAGCAGGCCGCCGCGATGTGTCCAGCGCTCGGGCCGGTACCCGTCGACGAGGACCTGGCTGACCTGCAGCCGGTGGTGCAGCTCGAGCGACACCCGGACCGTCGACCGCACCGCCGTGGCGTAGACCTGGGCGCGCCCCTCGAGGCGGTTGGTCGACACGCGGTAGTCGAGCTCGAGCTCGTAGCGGTCGACGTCGAGGTCTCCGTCGGGACGCCCGGGCAGGTACGGGTCCGGGGCGGGTGCCGTCACGCGGGCACCGGTGCGACGGGGTTGCCGGTCCAGCGCGAGCCGGCGGGGATCGCGTCGCCGCGCAGGACGAGCGAGGCGGGCCCGACGCTGGCGCCGTCGTCGAGCGACGCGGCCGGCAGCACGACCCCATGGGGTCCGAGGCTCGCGCCGTGTCCCAGCACCACCGTGTCCATGCTCATCACCCGATCATGGAACAGGTGGGTCTGCAGCACACAACCGCGGTTGACCGTGGCCGCGTCGCCGAGCCGGACCAGGTCGGCCTCGGGCAGCCAGTACGTCTCGCACCAGACGCCGCGGCCGATCCGCGCGCCGAGCGTGCGCATCCACACGTTGAGCGCCGGGGACCCGATCGTCGCCGGCCCCATCCAGGGCACCGCGACGGACTCCAGGAACGTGTCCGCCAGCTCGTTCCGCCAGATGAACGAGCTCCACAGCGGGTGGTCTCCCGGCCGCAGCTTCCCGACGAGCAGCCACTTTGCCGCCGTCGCCAGCGCACACGCCACGGCCGCGGCGCCCAGGACGACGAGCCACGAGATCGCGGCCGCCGCGGCCAGCCCCCACGAGTCGAGCGCCGCCTGCAGGACCAGGAGCACCAGGACGCCGAGCCCGAACGTGCAGATCACGGGGATGATCCGGCAGAGCTCGACGAGTGCGCGCGCCACCCGCAGGCGGGTGGGCGGTTCGAAGGTGCGCGAGTCGTCGCCCTCGCCGGCCACGCGCCGGAGCTTGACGGGCGGCGAGCCGAGCCAGGACGTGCCGGCGCGAGCGCCCTCGGGCGTGGCGGACAGGACCGCGACCAACCCGCGCTTGGGCACCGCACGACCGGGCGCGATCATCCCCGAGTTGCCCAGGAACGCACGCTTGCCCACCTTGCTGCGCTCCACCCGCAGCCAGCCCCGACCCAGCTCGTAGGAGCCGATCAGGGTGTCGTCGGCCAGGAACGCGCCGTCGCCGACGCTGGTCAGGGAGGGGATCATCAGGGCGGTCGACGCCTCGACGTCGTGACCGATGTCCGCGCCGAGCGCGCGCAGCCACAGCGGCGTCGCGGTGCTCGAGTACAGCGGGAACAGCGTGGTGCGGGCGTCGTCCATCAACCGCTGGGTGGCCCAGACCTGCCAGCCGTGCCTGCTGCGCACCGCGTGGTAGCCCTCGCGCAGCCCGATGCCGAGCAGGCGGACGGAGACCAGCGTGACCAGCAGCAGGACCAGGACCATCGTCACCGCGCCCAGCGGGACCGCCCGCAGGGCGTCGGCGGTCGCGTCCCGCCAGGTGTCCGAGCCCCGCACGACGTAGCCGACGACGAGCAGGCCGCACAGGGCGGCGACGACCGGCAGGGCCGCCAGCAGGGCGGCGGTGAGCCCGTACACGGCCACCCAGGTGTGCCCGCGCGGGGCACGCTCGGCGGGCCACTGACCCGGCGCCGGACCGTCGAACACGGCCGGCGACCCCGTCCACAGCTCGCCCGGCGGCACGGACTGCAGGACCGCCGAGCCGGGTGCGATCTCGGCGCCCTGCCCGATGCGGGTGCCCGGTCCCAGGGTCGAGCGGGTGCCCACGGTCGCGCGCTTGTCGATCCGGATGCGCCCGACCTTGAGGATGTCGCCGTCGAGCCAGTGACCGCGCAGGTCGACCTCCGGCTCGACCGAGCAGCCGTTGCCGAGCCGCAGCATCCCCGTCACCGGCGGTGGCGTGTGCAGGTCGACGTCCTTGCCCACGGTCGCCCCGAGCGCGCGGGCGTACGAGAGCGTCCAGGGCGCGCACGACAGGTTCTCCGCACCGGCGGCCGCCGCCCACGACTCGGCGAACCAGATCCGCAGGTGCACCGAGCCGCCGCGCCGGTACCAGCCCGGCTTGACCTCCGAGAGCAGGCCGCGCGCGACGATCACCGTGGTCCCCATCCGGCCCAGCGGGCTGATCAGCACCACCCAGCCGACCGCGACCCACCACCAGACGCCGGGGACGACGGGCACCCACGCGGCGCCGGTCGTCGCGCGGAGCACCGCGTCCGCCGCCAGCAGCCAGGTGAGCCACCGCAGTCCCACCAGCAGCGCGAGCGGCACGGCGAGCACGGTCTGGACGACCTGGGCGCGCAGCGGGGTCGGGCTCACCAGCCGCCGCTCGGCCACGCTGACCGGCTCGAACTCGTCGAGGGTGCGGGCGAGGTCGCCGATGCGCGGGTTCTCGTAGACGTCTGCGACCGTGACCGTGGGAAACCGCTCGCGCAGCGCCGAGACGAGCTGCGCGGCGACGAGGCTGCCGCCGCCGGAGTCGAAGAAGTCGTCCTTCGGCCCGGCCACGGCGACCCCGAGGGCGGCGGTCCAGCGCTGTGCGACCCACTGGGCAGTCTCGGAGAGGCCCGCCGCGGGCGGGGCGTCGTCGTCGGGACGCGCGAGGGGCCAGGGCAGGGCGTCGCGGTCGACCTTGCCGGACCCGCGCGTCGGGATCTGCTCCACGGGTGCGAGCAGCGGGACCAGGGCCGCCGGCAGGGTGCCGCGCAGGGCCTCGCGCGCGGCGGACAGGTCGAGCTCGACGCCGTCGTCCGGGACCAGGTAGCCGACGAGCACCGCCGTGCCGGCAGGCGTGCGGCGGACGGCGGCCGCCGCGCTCGCGACGCCCGGCAGCGCGAGCAGGGCCGCGTCGACCTCACCGAGCTCGATCCGCCGGCCCCCGACCTTCACCTGGTCGTCCGCGCGCCCCTGGAACAGAAGGCCGGCGGCCTCGTACCGGACCAGGTCGCCGCTGCGGTACGCACGCTGCCAGCCGAGCGTCTCGACGCCCGCGTACTTCTCGGCGTCCTTGGCGGGGTCCAGGTACCGGGCCAGGCCGACGCCGCCGATGATCAGCTCACCGATCTCGCCCTCGGCCACGTGCACCCCGTCCGGTCCGACGACGGCCAGGTCCCACCCGTCGAGCGCGTGCCCGATCCGGATCGGTCCCTCGCCGGTCAACAGTGCCCCGCACGCGACGACGGTCGCCTCGGTCGGGCCGTAGGTGTTCCAGACCTCGCGCCCGTCGCCGACCAGCCGAGCGGCCAGCTCGGGCGGGCACGCCTCCCCGCCGAAGATGAGCAGCCGGACGCCCGCGAGCACCTCGGGGCGCCAGAGGCCGGCCAGCGTAGGGACCGTCGAGATGACGGTGATCCGCTGAGCCACGAGCCACGGGCCCAGGTCCATCCCGGTGCGCACGAGGGCGCGCGGCGCGGGGACCAGGCAGGCGCCGTGCCCCCAGGCCAGCCACATCTCCTCGCAGCTCGCGTCGAACGCGACGGACAGGCCCGCCAGCACCCGGTCGCCCGGTCCTAGCGGTGCGCCCTGCAGGAACATCCGCGCCTCGGCGTCGACGAACGCGGCCGCCGACCGGTGCGTGACGGCGACCCCCTTCGGCGCACCCGTGGAGCCGGACGTGAAGATGATCCAGGCGTCGTCGGTGGTGCTCGGCTCCCTCGTCGGCGCGTTCTTGCGGGTGAGGACCGCCAGGTCGCCCTCGGTCAGCACCCGGGCGACGCCCGCCTCCCCGAACACCGTGCGAGCGCGCTCGTCGGGGTCGTCCACGTCCACCGGCACGTACGCCGCGCCGGCCGCCAGGACGCCGAGGATCGCGGTGTACAGCTCGACGGTGCCCGACGGGATCCGCACGCCGACCCGGTCCCCCGGCCCGATGCCGACCGCGGCCAGCCCGCCCGCGGCACCCTGGACCGCGTCCCAGAGCTCGCGGTAGGTCAGGCTCACGCTGCCGTCGTCGAGCGCCGGGCTCTCCGCGTGCGCGTAGACGGTCGCCCGCAGGACGTCGAGCAGGGTGCGAGGGTCGGCGGCGAACCCGGACCGGAGGAAACCCTCGGTCGTCATCGCCACCTCATGTTCTGTCGCAGCCGTGTGTCCGTCGATCATGGCCCCATGACCCGGCGAACGGCGATCTTGCCATCCGGGGGTGCGATCCGCCGCACTGTTCACCGAGACGTGGCCGACCGTTCATCGGTGACGTGGACGCGGACTCGTCGCACCGGCCGATCTGGGAAGATAGGGCCCCATGAGCTCCGAGTCCCCCCTGCGCATCACGGCCCCGCGACACGTCCCGGACAAGGTCTCCCTCGACGGGGTGGAGGACCGCTGGGACGCGACGTGGACCGAGCAGGGTCTGCACACGTTCGACCGGACGGCCACGCGCGAGCAGGTGTACTCGATCGACACCCCGCCGCCCACCGTCTCGGGCTCGTTGCACGTGGGCCACGTGTTCTCCTACACGCACACCGACGTGGTCGCGCGCTTCCAGCGGATGCGGGGGCGCGAGGTGTTCTACCCGATGGGCTGGGACGACAACGGCCTGCCCACCGAGCGCCGCGTGCAGAACTACTACGGCGTCCGCTGCGACCCGTCCCTGCAGTACGAGGCGTCGTTCGAGCCGCCGTTCGACGGTGACGTGCCCAAGGGCGCCCAGCAGGTGCCCGTGAGCCGCCGCAACTTCGTCGAGCTGTGCGAGCGCCTCACGGTGGACGACGAGCGCCAGTTCGAGGCCCTCTGGCGCCGGCTCGGCCTCTCGGTCGACTGGGGCATGACCTACCAGACGGTCTCGGCGCCCTCCCGTGCCGTGGCCCAGCAGGCGTTCCTGCGGAACCTCGCGCGCGACGAGGCCTACCAGGCGGAGGCGCCGGGCCTGTGGGACGTGACGTTCCAGACAGCGGTCGCCCAGGCCGAGCTCGAGGCCCGCGACTACCCGGGTGCGTTCCACCGCGTCGCGTTCCACGGCGCCGCCGGACCCGTCTACATCGAGACCACGCGCCCGGAGCTGCTCCCCGCCTGCGTCGCGCTCATCGCCCACCCGTCCGACGAGCGCTACCAGCACCTGTTCGGCACGACCGTGCGCTCGCCGCTGTTCGACGTCGAGCTGCCCGTGCTGGCCCACCCCGGCGCCGAGCCCGACAAGGGTGCGGGCATCGCGATGTGCTGCACGTTCGGCGACCTGACCGACGTCCAGTGGTGGCGCGAGCTGCAGCTGCCCACGCGCTCGGTCATGGGTCGCGACGGCCGCATCCTGCGCGACACCCCGGACTGGATCTCGTCCGAGGCGGGGCGGGCCACGTACGAGGAGCTTGCCGGCAAGACCACGTTCACCGCGCGCGAGGCGGTCGTCGCCGGGCTGCGCTCGTCGGGCGACCTGGACGGCGAGCCGGTCAAGACCCAGCGCAAGGCGAACTTCTACGAGAAGGGCGACAAGCCGCTCGAGATCGTCACCAGCCGCCAGTGGTACATCCGCAACGGCGGTCGCGACGAGTCCCTGCGCGACGCGCTGCTCGCCCGCGGCGCCGAGCTCGGGTTCAACCCCGAGTTCATGCGCGTGCGCTACGAGAACTGGGTGGGCGGTCTCAACGGCGACTGGCTCGTCTCGCGGCAGCGGTTCTTCGGCGTGCCGTTCCCCCTCTGGTACGCGCTCGACGCGGACGGCGAGCCCGTCTACGCCACACCGCTCGTCCCGTCCGAGGACCAGCTGCCGATCGACCCGTCCTCCGACGTCCCCGTCGGCTACACGGCCGACCAGCGCGGCGTGCCCGGCGGCTTCGTCGGCGACCCGGACATCATGGACACCTGGGCGACCAGCTCCCTGACCCCGCAGATCGTCGGCGGCTGGCGCACCGATCCCGACCTGTTCGCGCGCGTGTTCCCCATGGACCTGCGTCCCCAGGGCCAGGACATCATCCGCACCTGGCTGTTCTCGACGGTCGTGCGGTCGCACCTCGAGCACGGCTCGCTGCCGTGGTCGTCGGCCGCGATCAGCGGCTGGATCCTGGACCCGGACCGCAAGAAGATGTCGAAGTCGGTCGGCAACGTCGTCACGCCCATGGGGCTGCTGGAGGAGCACGGCTCGGACGCCGTCCGGTACTGGGCCGCGTCGGCGCGCCTGGGCACCGACGCCGCGTTCGAGGTCGGCCAGATGAAGATCGGCCGCCGCCTGGCGATCAAGGTCCTCAACGCCTCGAAGTTCGCGCTCTCGTTCGGCGACGCTTCGGCCGAGCTCTCGCTCGACCCGGCCGACGTCACCGCCGAGATCGACCGCGCGATGCTCGCCGGTCTCGCGGACGTCGTCGACAAGGCGACGGCCGCGCTCGTCGCCTACGACCACACGCGAGCGCTGGAGCTCACCGAGACGTTCTTCTGGACGTTCTGCGACGACTACCTCGAGCTGGTCAAGGACCGCGCCTACTCGGACGGCGACGCAGCGCAGTCCGCCCGGACAGCGCTCGCGATCGCGCTCGACGTCCTGCTCCGCCTGTTCGCGCCGGTCCTCCCGTTCGCGACCGAAGAGGTCTGGTCGTGGTGGCGCGAGGGGTCGGTGCACCGCGCGCCGTGGCCGGACACCGCTCCGCTGCGTGCCGCGGCCGGGTCCGCCGACGCCGGCGTGGTGAGCGCGGCCGGGTCCGCCCTGACCGCGCTGCGCAAGGTGAAGTCCGAGGCCAAGGTCTCCATGCGCACGGAGATCGCCGCGGTCACGCTCGCCGTGCCGGTGGCCCTGCGCCCCGGCGTCGAGGTCGCGCTCGACGACGTCCGCTCGGCCGGCCGGGTCACGGGCACGCTGTCCCTGACGGACGGCGACTCGGACACCGTGGTGGCCTCGAGCGCCGAGCTGGTCCCGGCGCCCGCAGCCTGACGCACGAACGTCCGAGCAGGTGCGGCCCGTGGCGCGCACCTGCTCGGACGTCCGTGGTGCTGGACGACCGCGCCGCTAGACGACCGTGCGCAGGCGCGCCTGGTCCGCCGACTGGGTGGGGACCGCCTCGCTCGGCGTGGAGCCGTCCGACCAGCGCAGGACAGCGCCGATCCCGTCCACCAGGTCCACCGAGCCGTTCTCCGCGAACGTGAGACCGGCGTCCTGACCGATCGCGGCCCGCACCAGCGCCACGTCGGCGGGCAGCTGGCGCGCACCTTCGGAGACGCCGATCGACGCGAGGTCCGCGGCGGACGACGCCAGCTGCAACGGCTCGTCGCCCACCCAGAGCTGCTGCTCAGAGAGCCCCTGGGAGAGCGCGTCGACGTGCAGCACCAGCTCGGACACCTGCCCGCGCCGGAGCACCTCGATGACGTCGTCCAGCGTGGTCACGGCACCCTCGCCGCGCCCCTGGGCCTCCCGGAACCGCGCGAGCACCGCGTCCCGACGACGGCCGCGGAAGCCGCTGAGCACCTCGACCACGCGGCTGTCGAACACATCCTGGTTGACGCCGTCGCCACGCGCTCCGCCGGGCACCTCGACGAGGACCTCCGTGACGTGCTGCGCCACGGCGTCCCGCACCATCCCCACGGCTCGACCGTCGCCGGTGAGGACGACGACATCGGGGCTCCGCTCGGACACCCGCTTGTCGAGCACGGCGGCGACCGCCTCGGCGTTGCGCTGCCAGGAGTCCTCCGCCCGGGTCTGGCTGCGCCGGTCGAGCCCACCCTCGCGGGTCTTGTGCACGTCGTCGTGCCCACCCTCGACGGTCTCGACCTCGGGCCCGCCCAAGGTACGCACGCTCCCGCCGGTCGCCCAGGTGAGGTCCGCTCCGTTGCGGTCCACCTCGACGAGCAGGTAGCTGACGGTCTGGTCGGCGGCGCGGACGGCGGGCAGCAGCGCCGGCACCGGGCCGTGCACGGCGTGCGCCTGCGCGGGCGGCTCGGCCAGCACGCGGTCGACGACCACCCCGTCGGCGTCCGACACGATCACGCGACCGTGCGGACCGCGAACCCCGGTCGGGGTGGCGACGAGCTCTCCGATCTCGTCCAGCACGCGAGCGGGCGCACCATCGCGCTCCAGCTGACGTCGGACGGCCTTCCAGCGGTCGGCGGCCTCGGCCTCCCCGGCCGCGTCGGCACGGGTCACGTCCAGGTACACGGTCGTGAACGGCGACGGGCGTCCGAGCAGGGGCTTGAGCCAGTGCAGGTCCATGGGCAGATCCTCCGGGATCGACGCTCCCCAGCGGTCGCGGGATCCCCCCCGTACGGCCCGCCGGAGCTGACCCTGTCTACCTTCCGCCACCTGCCCAGCCAGCGCTACCCCGCGCGAGCGATCCGGTCAGGATCGGGTCGCGTGGTCCTGCGCGATCTCCTCGTGGTGCCGGATGACCTCCTCGACGATGAACGCGAGGAACTTCTCGGCGAACACCGGGTCGAGGTCGGCCTCGTGCGCCAGCTGCCGCAGGCGCGCGACCTGCTGCTCCTCGCGTCCGGGGTCCGACGGAGGCATGCCTCGCGTCGCCTTGAGCACGCCGACCTGCTGGGTCGACTTGAAGCGCTCCGCCAGCAGGTAGATCAGGGCGGCGTCGATGTTGTCGATGCTGCCGCGCAGCCGTGCCAGCTCGGCCGGGATCGGCGTGGGGAGGTCGCTCACGGACGCGATCCTAGGCGCTCGCTTCGCGAGGTCAGGCGCTCTTCTCGCGCGGCGGGCGCTTCTCGCGCGGGGTCTCCCGCGGCACGAGGGTCGGGTTCACGTTCTCCAGCACGACCGCGCGCGTGATCAGCACGCGGGCGACGTCGTCGCGGCTGGGGACCTCGAACATGACCTGCTGGAGCACTTCCTCCATGATCGCGCGCAGACCACGAGCACCGGTCCCGCGCAGGAGCGCCTGGTCGGCGATCGCGGCCACGGCCTCGTCGTCGAACTCGAGCTCGACGCCGTCGATCTGGAACATCCGCTGGTACTGCTTGACCAGGGCGTTCTTGGGCTCCGTGAGGATGCGGACGAGCGCGTCCTGGTCGAGCCGCGCGACCGCGGCGACCACGGGCAGGCGACCGATGAACTCGGGGATCAGACCGTACTTCTGCAGGTCCTCGGGGCGGACCTCGGAGAACAGGTCGCCCTCGTCGACGGACTCCAGAAGCGGGGCACCGAAGCCCACGACGCGCTTGCGCGCACGGGCCGCGATGATGTCGTCGAGACCCGAGAACGCCCCGGCCACGATGAACAGCACGTTCGTGGTGTCGATCTGGATGAACTCCTGGTGCGGGTGCTTGCGGCCGCCCTGCGGCGGCACCGAGGCCGTGGTGCCCTCGATGATCTTGAGCAGCGCCTGCTGGACGCCCTCGCCGGAGACGTCGCGCGTGATCGACGGGTTCTCGCTCTTGCGGGCGATCTTGTCGATCTCGTCGATGTAGATGATGCCCGACTCGGCCTTCTTGACGTCGTAGTCAGCGGCCTGGATGAGCTTGAGCAGGATGTTCTCGACGTCCTCGCCGACGTAGCCGGCCTCCGTCAGGGCGGTGGCGTCCGCGATGGCGAACGGGACGTTCAGCATGCGGGCCAGGGTCTGCGCGAGGTACGTCTTGCCGGTGCCGGTGGGGCCCACGAGCAGGATGTTCGACTTCGCGATCTCGATGGGGTCGTCGGTCGAGGTGCGACCGGCCTCACCGGCCTGGACACGCTTGTAGTGGTTGTAGACGGCCACCGAGAGGGCCCGCTTGGCCGACTCCTGGCCGATGATGTACTGCTCGAGGAACTCGAAGATCTCCTTGGGCTTGGGCAGCTCGACCAGCCCGACCTCGGTGGCCTCCGCCAGCTCTTCCTCGATGATCTCGTTGCACAGCTCGATGCACTCGTCGCAGATGTAGACCCCAGGGCCCGCGATCAGCTTCTTGACCTGCTTCTGGGACTTCCCGCAGAACGAGCACTTCAGGAGATCGGCCCCGTCTCCGATGCGAGCCACGTCGATCCCCTCTCTCGTGTCGCCTCCGCCCGGCGGGCGATGCGTCATTGCTGCGCGACCCCGTAGGGTGCGCGCTCCCCATTGCACACCACACCGGCCGGGATGTCAGCCGAACACACGGAGCGTGGTGCGCCGGGTTCGGAAATCTCCCCGGATGGTCCACGGACCGGGCCGCGTTGTCGCGACCCGGTCCGTGACTGCCTTGGACGGTGGTCCTGCTGACTACTTCGGCTGGACCGTCGTCGCGACGACACCCTTGCGGCTCTCGAGAACCTGGTCGACGATCCCGTACTCCTGCGCCTGCTGCGCCGTCAGGATCTTGTCGCGCTCGATGTCCTTGCGGACCAGCTCGATGTCGCGTCCCGTGTGGTGCGCGATGGTCAGCTCGAGCCACTCGCGCATGCGGATGAGCTCGTTCGCGTGGATCTCGATGTCCGAGGCCTGCGCGTAGCCGCCGCCCTCCATCGCGGGCTGGTGGATCAGCACGCGCGCGTTGGGCAGGGCCAGGCGCTTGCCGGGCGAGCCGGCCGCCAGCAGCACGGCCGCGGCGGAGGCGGCCTGCCCGAGGCAGACCGTCTGGATGTGCGGCTTGATGTACTGCATCGTGTCGTAGATCGCCGTCAGCGCCGTGAACGAGCCGCCGGGCGAGTTGATGTACAGGATGATGTCGCGGTCCGGGTCGGTGCTCTCGAGCACCAGGAGCTGCGCCATGACGTCGTCGGCCGAGGCGTCGTCCACCTGCACGCCGAGGAAGATGATGCGGTCCTCGAACAGCTTGGTGTACGGGTCCTGGCGCTTGAAGCCGTAGGCCGTGCGCTCCTCGAACTGCGGCAGCACGTAGCGGCCGGCCGGCGACGAGGGCGCCAGGCCGCCGGGACCCGCGAGCATCCCCGCGCGGGCCATGAACTGGGATTCCATGCTCACGAGATTCTCCTCAAGATGGTGATGACGGCGACGTGGGTGACCGGCGTCAGTTGGTACCGCCGCCACCGGCGACCGAGTCCGCCTTCTCGACCACGTGGTCGATGAAGCCGTACTCGAGGGCCTCGGTGGCGGTGAACCAGCGGTCGCGGTCGGCGTCGCTGTTGATCTGGTCGACGGTCTTGCCGGTCTGCCCGGCGGTGAGCTCGGCCAGCACCGTCTTCATGTGCAGGATCAGCTGCGCGTTGATGCGGACGTCGGTGGCCGTGCCGCCGATGCCGCCGGACGGCTGGTGCATCATGACGCGGGCGTGGGGGGTGGCGTACCGCTTGCCCTGCGCGCCCGACGAGAGCAGGAACTGCCCCATCGAGGCCGCCATGCCCATCGCGATCGTCGCGACGTCCGGCTGGATGAACTGCATCGTGTCGTAGATCGCCATGCCCGCGGTGATCGAGCCACCGGGCGAGTTGATGTACAGCCAAATGTCCTTGTCGGGGTCCTCTGCTGCGAGCAGGAGCATCTGCGCGCAGATCGCGTTCGCGTTGTCGTCGCGCACCTCGGAGCCCAGCCAGATGATGCGCTCGCGCAGGAGTCGGTTGTAGATGGAGTCATTGAGGCCGAATGCCGGGGACTCGGCCCTGGCCAGCGTCGGCACGTGCTCGTTCACGAAGGCTCCCTCGTCAGGCGGGTGACAACTGTCCTGCATCGCCCGTGGCGCCCGGGAACACCCCGTCCCACCTGTGCGATGCAGTGACCCTAACGCGGAGCCGCACCCGTCCATGTCCCCGCCGCGAGCGTTTTCGCTGACGGCAGAGCCGGGCGCCCGATACGCGCCGGATGCACGAGGGCCCCGTACCGACCGGGTCGGTACGGGGCCCTCAGACGGCTTCGTCAGGCCTTGGCGTCCTCGGTGAACGCCGAGATGTCGCTGGCGGCGCTCGTGTTCGGCTGGGCCTCGACGTCGGCCTCGGACACGACGTCGGCCAGCACGGACTCCTGCTGGGCGATCTCCTCGGCCGCGTCCTCCTCGTCGGTGCCGATGAAGTCGCTCAGGTCGACGGCGTTGCCGGCAGAGTCCTTGACCTCCACGCGACGCAACGCCACGGCGAGCGCCTTGGAGCGCGCGACCTCGGCGACCATGGTGCCGATCTGGCCCTGCTGGTCGATCGTCTGGATGAACGTGTTCGGGTCCATCCCGTACTGGCGCGACGCGCTCACCAGGTAGTCCAGCAGCTCGGGCTGGCTGACCTTGATCTCGAGCTGCTCGGCCAGGGTGTCCAGGAGGATCTGGTTGCGCAGCGCGGTGGTGGCCTGCTCGCCGACCTCGGCGCGGTGGGTGTCGTCCTCGAGACGACCCTCACCCTCGAGGTGGCGGTGCACCTCGGCCTCGACGACGCCCTGCGGGACCGGGATCTCGGTGCCGGCGAGCAGCTGCTCGAGCAGCAGGTCGCGGGCCTGGACGGCCTGGTTGGAGATCTTGGTCTTCGACGCCTGCTCGCGCAGGTCGGTCGTCAGCTCCTCAAGCGTGTCGAACTCGCTGGCAAGCTGGGCGAAGTCGTCGTCGGCCTCGGGGAGCTGGCGCTCCTTGACGGTGGTCGCCGTGACGGTCACCAGGGCGGTCTCGCCCTCGTGCTCGCCGCCCGCGAGGGCCGTCTCGAACGTCGTGGTCTCGCCGGCCGAGAGGCCCGTCAGCGCCTCGTCGAGACCCTCGAGCATGTTGCCCGAGCCGATCTCGTAGCTGACGCCACTGACCGTGTCGACCTCTTCCTCACCGATCTTGGCGACGAGGTCCAGCACGACGAAGTCCTTCTCGACGGCCGGCCGGTCGATGCCCACGAGGGTGCCGAAGCGCTCGCGCAGGGCGTCCAGGCGGCCGGCGACGTCTTCGTCGGAGACCTCGACGTCGTCGACCGTGATCGCGAGGCCGTCGAAGGCGGGGACCGTGATCTCGGGGCGGACCTCGACCTCGGCGGTGAAGTGCAGCTCGCCCTCCTCGCCGGCGGGCGCAGCGGTCAGGCCGGGGACCTGCGTGACCTCGACCTCGGGCTGGCCGAGCGGGCGCAGCTTGTTCTCGCGGACGGCCTCGGCGTAGAAGCCGGACAGGCCCTCGTTGATCGCGTGCTCCAGGACCGCGGGACGACCGACGCGCTGGTCGATGATGCGCGGCGGGACCTTGCCCTTGCGGAAGCCCGGCACGGTGACGTCCTGCGCGATGTGCTCGTAGGCGTGCGCGATGCTCGGCTTGAGCTCGTCGTACGTCACCTCGACGGTCAGCTTGACCTTGGTCGGGTCCAGGGTCTCGACGGCGCTCTTCACTTCGATGGTCTCCAACTGATCGGGTCCGGCGCCGGCGAGTCCGGCGTTCTCCGTGGTCTTCTCCGCGGTTCTTCGTGCTCATGGCCGCGCGCAAGCCCGTCGGGCGCGCGCTGGCGACCCTCGATCTTACGACACGTCCGCACCCTCCCCAACCCGGTCCCCTCACTCGGAGGGACGGACACGTGCACAACAGATCGCGACTCGGTAGCGGGTCGGCGTCGTCGGCGCCGACCGACAAGGCAGTTGTCGACGCGAACCCGCGATGAGACGTCGACAGCTGTCTTCTCGGCGGCGGCGCGCCCGACGGAGATCGTTTCCGCCCGGCTCTCGGTCGGAGATCAGCGGCTGCCGCGGATCCTCTGCCGCAGCCGCTCGCGCCGATCGGCGAACCGGTTCCACACGGTCTTCTGGAAGGCCAGGGTGAGCCAGCCTGCGAGCGCCATGCCGAAGATGTTGACGACGAGCTGGAGCGCGCTCCCGCGGACCTCGGCGAGCTGACCAAACGCGAGGCCCAGGGCGATGTTGCCGGCGGCGGGAACGGTGGTGACGGAGATGAACACGCCGGACAGGCCACCGACCCGGGCGGACGTCAGCGACAGCACCCCCGCCGCACCGGCGATCACCGCCACGATGAACGACCACCTGTCCGGCGTGTAGATGAAGGCGGTCTCCGGTCGTGGCGCGGTGAACCCCTCGACGGTGACCCACCCGAGCGCCTTGCCGACGAGTCCCGCGACGCAGGTCACGGTGATCGCGACCACGAACCCGACGACGAGGGTGCCCAGGGCGAGGCGGAGCAGGTGGAACCGGCGACGCACCAGCGCCACGCCGAGCGCGGCGATCGGTCCGAACTCCGGGCCCAGGACCATCGCGCCGATGACCAGGATCTGCGAGTCGAGGACGATCGCGATGCCGGCGATGAGCGTCGCCAGGCACATGAAGCTCAGATAGGTCCAGTTGAGCTCGGAGTTGCCGTAGGCCTGCGCCGTGACGTCGGTCCAGACGACCGAGTCGGCGCTGCTGCCCGGTGCGATCCGCTCGGCGTCGAACGCGCGCTGCGACACCCAGGTGTCCACCGTCTCGACCTGCAGGGTGCCCTCGCGCTGGACCCCGAGCTCGACGAGCTCGTCGATGATGACGTTGACGGCCTCACGGGCCACGTCCGCCAGCACGATGTCGCCCACGGGCCGTCTCGACGCGCCCTCGATAACGGCGAGGCCACTCACGGCGGGCTGCCGCTCGAGCACGTCGAGCACGCCGACCGTGAGGTCGCCGGGGACCGAGATGCGCAGGTGGAGCACGGGGGCAAGTGTGTTGCCGCGCGCCGCGCGATGGTGGGAGCCGCGCGGACCGGCACTCGTCACGACGATCGGTCGGGATGGCGGGATTCGAACCCACGACCTTCCGCTCCCAAAGCGGACGCGCTACCAACCTGCGCCACATCCCGGCGCACCCGATCAGGCCCGGAGGCCGGCGGGTGCACGTTGCGCCCTCACGCACCCGGTACCCTGGGTGCCGCGTCCGGGCTGCAGCTGCAGACCCCGGACCAGTGCGGACGTAGCTCAATGGTAGAGCCCCAGTCTTCCAAACTGGCTACGCGGGTTCGATTCCCGTCGTCCGCTCCATCCATCCATCCGTCCGTCCATCGGTGGATCCGGTCCGGATCCGACCCGCAAGGTCGGCTGCGACTCCAGATCGAGTCCCTCGGCCGTATGCCTTCTCTCGTGCGAGCTGCCGCGGCAGTGCATGGGGTAGTGGCCGACGGCCGGATCATGGAACTCGTCGACTCCTGCACCGGAGACTGCGACGTGGCGCCCCAGCGCGAACATGCCGCACAGGTGCGGCGAATGCGGCCCTGAGCCTAACCTCGGACCATGGCCGCGGTCGCGGGGGCCCCAGCATCGAGCCTGCTCGCTCGCGCCTCCATGACGTGGGCCAAGGGTGGCGGCGACGCGGCCATCACCCCCTTCGGGCGGACGCGACCTCGCCGAGGCCGCGTCCGCACCGACTCGACCTGCCGCTACGGGTCCGACCCGGACTACCCGGTCCGATGGGCGCTCGGCCGCCCCGGGCACCTCGAACCTCGACGATCCAGGAGGTAGCCATGTCCGACCCGGCGCCCGACTTCACCGGTCTCACGGCGACGTTCGTCAACTGCACTCTCAAGCGCAGCCCGGAGCTCAGCCACACCCAGGGACTCGTCGACGCCAGCGCGGGCATCATGCGCAAGCACGGCGTGCGCGTGAGCGCGATCCGGCTGATCGACCACGACGTCGCGACGGGGGTCTATCCCGACATGCGCGAGCACGGCTGGGAGGTCGACGCCTGGCCCGACCTCTCCCCCGGGATCCTGGCCAGCGACATCCTGGTGGTCGCGGGCCCGATATGGCTGGGCGACAACTCCAGCGTGACCAAGAGGCTGATCGAACGGATCTACTCGCTGTCCGGCATGCTCAACGACAAGGGTCAGTACCTGTTCTACGGACGGGTGGCCGGCTGCCTCATCACGGGCAACGAGGACGGCATCAAGCACTGCGCCCAGAACATCCTGTACTCGCTCCAGCACGTCGGCTACACGATCCCGCCGAACGCCGACGCAGGCTGGATCGGAGAGGCCGGACCCGGACCCTCCTACCTCGATCCCGGCAGCGGCGGACCCGAGAACGACTTCACCAACCGCAACACCACCTTCATGACGTGGAACCTGATGCACCTGGCCGCGATGCTCCGCGCCGCCGGCGGCGTCCCCTCCTACGGCAACCAGCGATCGGAGTGGAACGCGGGCAACCGCTTCGACTTCGAGAACCCGGAGTACCGCTGACCTGCGCCGGAAGCGCTCGTCGTGAAGGATCAGCCCGCACCGGACCCCCCGTCCCTGGCTACGCTCGAGGTGTGGTGGTCACGATCCCGATCCTTCCGAGCGCGGACTTCGACCTCACGGTGTCGTTCTGGGCTCGCTTCGGGTTCCGCTCCGACGGCCGTTGGGTCGACTACGTCGTCCTTCGCCACGACGACCTGGCCATCGAGCTGCACTTCTGGATCGACCCGGCCGTCGACCGCTGGACCAACGACGTCGCGTGCTACGTCCGGTTCGACGGCCCGGACGAGGCTCGCGCGGCGCACGGGCGGTGGGCCGATCTCGACGTCCCAGAACCGGCGGTGCTGAGCGCGCCCGTCGAGGAGCCCTGGGGCGCTACCGAGTTCCATGTCATCGACCTCCACGGGAACCTCGTCCGGTTCGGTGGGTTCCCGGCCACCGATTCCCGCTCCTGAGCGCCCGCGAGAAGGCACTGGCCCGCCGCCCGAGCTCGACAAGACGCGTCTTTCGCGCGGCGCCCGCGCCGGTGCGACGGTGGGACCATGACGGACTGGAACCAGCAGATCATCGACCAGCTCCGTGCGAACGGCGGAGACGTCACGACGAACGGGATCGGAACGGGCCTCGTCCTGCTGCACCACCGCGGAGCGAAGACCGGCACCGAGTTGCGCGCCTCGCTCGCCGGGATGGCTCGTGGAGCATGACGCACACCACCTCGATGCGCGGCGAATTCCGCGAGGTCTACGTCACGGACAAAGAACGTGGGTGCGGAGCTCGATGAGGCTGGGCGCCTGTGCGTCGTGAAGGCGATGCGCGGCGGTGGGAATGAGCCGGACGCTCAACGGCCCGCCGTGCGGCCGTATCGAGTCTCGTGGACATGGGCGCCGGATCCACGATCGACCCGGGAGCGTCTTCAGACCATCGAGCGGAAGAAGCCGGCGACATCCACCACGAGGTCGAGATCTGCGGTCTGGGAGTAGAAGGACACACCGCCACCGGTGCCCACGGGAACCAGCACCATGTTCGGCTCGTTGCGACCGGCCACCACGTTCAGGTTCGACACCAACGGCACCGATCCGTCCCGCACGGGGAACACCCGGAGGTTCGACTTGCCTCCCGGCAGCACGGCCGTCACGTTGAGCGCGACGGCGGTCGCGTCCGCCGGCACCAACGCGGTGCCCGAGACCGCCAATGTGCGGACCTGGCCAGGCTGCACCCTGCCGCCCGGCAACCCGACCGGCACCCTCGTGTCCGCGATCCTGGTCGGGCTCACCGGCACGAACCCGTCGGATCCCGTCGGCGCGTAGTAACCCGCCAGGTCCGCGACCAGGAACACGTTCGCGTTGGGCGCGTAGAACCGAACCTTGCCTCCGTCACCGACCAGCACGGTCACGAGGTTGGGCTGGTCGCGCCCGGGCACGATGTTCAGGTTCGACACCGTCGGCGGGTCCTGCGACTCGGAGGCCGCCGGAGCCGGATAGACACGCACATCCGTCCCAGCCGACGGATCGATGCCCAGGACGTTGAGCACCACGGCGCTCGCGCTCGCGGGCACGCCCTGGCGGCCCGCGACCTGCAAGTCCACCCAGTGCCCCGCCGCCAACCGCTGCGCCGCAACCCCACCCGTCCCGTTGCGTTGGTCCATCACACGCACCGGCTCCACCGGCACGTAGCCCGTGACGGCGTCCGGGCTGTAGTAGCCCGCCAGGTCCACCACCACGTGTGCCGACATATAGCGCGCGGCGATCCGCACCCCGAGCGTCGAGCTCAGCTTCACGGTCACCATGTTTGGCTGGTTCACCCCGGCCACGACGTTGAGGTTCGACACCAGCGGCAGCACGTCGGACCCGTCTGGCCTCGGGTACGCGCGTAGGTCGCCGGGTGCGCTCGGGTTCACGGCGGTGACGTTGAGGACGACCGCTGTCGCGCTCGGGGGCACGAAGAAGCCCAGGTCGATGTCGAGCGGGTCCGTAGGACCGACCGGACCCCGGTACCCGCGGGTGTCGGTGACCCGCACCGGGTCGAGCGGCGTGAACCGGTCGCCGCCCGCGCCCACGGTGAACCACGACCGCGACGTCTCGGTCATCACGGCGCCGTCCTGGTCGACGAGTGCCGAGACGCGAATCTCGTAGTGCCCACCAACTGCGAGGTCCGCCTTCGGCGTCACCGTGACGCGGTCGGCCGCCGCTGAGACGGCACGGTCGACCGGGACCTCCGCCCCGGTGGCACCGTCGATCAGGCGCACCCCGTCCACGGCGGCCGCACCGAGCATCCGGGGAGACACGACTGTGACCGCGGGGCGCACGCCCACCCCAGACGCGTCGGCCGCCGGGTCCACCGACCACACCCAGCCCTTCGTCCCGGGCGTGTCGTCGACATCGACCGCGGGCGCGACGGACAACGTGTGGTCGTCGACGAGAACCAGGTCCGGACGCCCGTCGTGGTTCACGTCTCCGGCTATGGCCGTCCGGGGGGACGGAGCAATGCCGTCGAACCGCGGAAACATGGACGGACCGAAGGTTCCCGCGTCGGTCTGGAGCGCGTAGGCGAGGATGTAGCCGAACTTCGTCAGCAAGACGTCGGCACGGCCGTCCCCGTTGAGGTCGCTGAGCTGGAACGCGTCCGTTGCGGCCGGTCCGTCGATCGAGGCGCCCCACGTTCCTGCGCCCGTCGCCCGGACCATGCGCAGGACGCCTCCTGCGGTCGCAGTGACGTCCGTGCGCCCGTCGCCGTCGAGGTCCGCGAGCCTGGCGCCGACCGAGCCGACGAGGGCCGGGATGCCGACCGTCGGGTCCGCGAACGAGCCGTCGGCCCTCTGCAGGGCCACGAGGCCGCCCGACAGCAGGATGTCGGGACGCGCGTCGCCGTCCACGTCGAGCACCGCGACGGCCGCCTTGAGCGCCGACAAGGGCGGCTCCGCGGTGAAGATGCTGCCGGTGTTCCGCAGGATCGTCACGCCGGAACCGGTCATGACGACCACGTCGGGGTCGCCGTCGGCGTCGAGGTCGAGGCAGGCGAGCACGTCAGCGGCGGGCAGGCCCGTCGCCAGAGTGGTCGGCGCGCCCAACGTCCCGCCGGCGGCGCTCACGACGTGAACCGCGGAGTCCGACGAGGCGACGACCTCGGGGACGGCGTCGCCCGAGACGTTGCACAGCGCATAGGTGCCGCCCAGACCGCGGGCGAGCTGCACTCTGCTCGAGGTGAAGGTGCCGTCCTGCGCTCCGATGCCGACCGATACCGCGCCATAGGCGAACCCGTCCCCACCGACGGTCGTCCCGGTCGCGACGACGTCGTCGATCCCGTCACCCGTGACGTCGGCGAGCGAGGCGGTCCCACTCCCGTCGAAGAGGATGCTGCCCTGCACCGGGTCGAACCGCAGCTGGTCGGCCGAGCGGGGGGTCGAGCTCGCAGTGACGGTCATCGTGTACCTGGGCCCGGGGGCTGTGCCGCCGGCGCCGACCTGCACGAAGACCGCGCCACCGCTCATGGAGTGGTACTGCCCGTGGTACGGCGTGATCTCCTGCCCTTCGGCGTCGGTCACCCGCACGATCGGCGCGGATCCCCGCGTGCCGGGCAGCGTGCTGCTGATCGTGTAGTCGAAGCCCGGATCAGCGTCGAATCGCCACCAGTCGACATCGCCGAGGCCGTTCAGGTCACCCATGACCTGCTGACCGAGCGTGAGCGGCGTGGCCGTGGCCGGCAGGTCGTTGCGCGCGCCGACGTCCGTAGTGGTGCGATCGAGCGGCACCGCGGGCTGGGCGCCCAGTGCGGCGGCGGCGTCGAGGACGCCGTGACCGTAGTACGGGTCGACTCCGAACGGGCCCGCGTCGCGCGCGGTACCCGCGATCCGGTCCGCAATCTGCTTCGGCGTCCACGTCGGATGGGCCGACGCGAGCAGCGCCGCGACCCCGCTGACGAAGGGCGCCGCCATCGACGTCCCGGTGTCGTAGGTGTACGCGGTGGTCGAGGCCCACGACGTGCCGACGATCTGGTAGCCGGGCGCGGCGACGCTGATGTCGTCACCCCAGGTCGAGGTGGGCAGCACGGTCCCGTCGTCGTCCGTTGACGACACGGTGAGCAGACCGGGCACGGTCAAGGAGTACGCCCCTGGATACTCGGGCGCGTCCGTGCCGGAGTTGCCGGCCGCAGCCACGACGACCGACCCACGGGCGACCGCGTACTGGATGGCTGCGAGCAGCACGGGCGAGTCACTGGGCCCGGAGAGCGACAGGTTGATGACGTCGGCGTGCCGGTCGGCCGCCCACGTGATGCCCTGCGCGACATCGGAGTCGTAGCCGTTTCCGTCGTCATCGAGCACGCGCACCGGCAGGAGCTGCGCCCCGTAGGCGGCGCCTACGTTGCCCAGACGGTTGTTGCCCGACTCCGCGGCGATCCCGGCCACGAGCGTGCCGTGGCGCCCCGTCCCCGCCGCGCCCGGCGTATCGGTAACGAAGTCGTATCCGGGCAAGACGCGGCCCACGAGGTCCTCGTGGTCGGTCCGTATGCCGGTGTCGAGCACGGCGACCACTGCGCCGGCGCCCGTGCTGATGTCCCACGCGCGGGGGAACCGCATCAGGTCGAGGTACTGCCAGGTCTCGCTGACCAGCTCGTCGTCGGTCCAGGCAGCCGCCGACCGGACGTGGTCGAGCTGCACGCTGGCGACGTCCGGGTCGTCCGCGAGCTCGTCGGCGACGCTCTGCGGGTCCTCATCCCCGGTCGAGACCGACACGAAGCCGGTCGCGCCCACGGCGTGCGAGGAATCGATGCCGGCAGCCGACAGCGTGCTGCGGCGCTCTTGGGAGCTCGAGCCGGGCGCGAAGCGCACGAGCACGCGGTCTGCCGCGGGCGCGGTCACGGCGGTGCGGGCAGGCGGGCTCTCGAGGTCGGATCCCGCGCGCTCGACCGGTGCGGTCTGGGTCGGATCGATCGGCTGGTCGGCACCGATCGCCGGACCGCCGGTCGTCACTGCTCCCGCCAGGGTCACCCCGCACGCGACGGCCGTGGCGACGACGAGGCGACGCAGCCTCCCGCGGTGGGTTGGCGACATGGTGGTGCTCCTCATCGTGCGTCGGGTGTGTGGAAGATACCCGGTGCGGAGGACGGTCCATGACCGCTCATGCGTCGATCGGCGGTGCACTCGGCGCCCGCACGGTGGTCGGGTGTGAGACTGGGACCATGACGGACTGGAACCAGCAGATCATCGACGAGTTCCGTGCGAACGGCGGAGACGTCGCGACGGCCGGGTTCGGCAAGGGCCTCGTCCTGCTGCACCACCGCGGAGCGAAGACCGGCACCGAACGCGTCAACCCCGTTGCCTTCATCGCCGACGACGGCGGCGACGCGTGGCTCGTCGCCGCGTCGAAGAGTGGGGCACCGCAGAACCCTGCCTGGTTCCACAACCTGCTCGCGCACCCGGACGTCGAGATCGAGACGCCCGACGACGGGACGGTGCTCGTGCACGCGACGCAGCTGACCGGTGCGGACCGCGACGCGGCCTGGGCCCGGTTCACGGCCCGGTCGGAGGGGTTCCGGTCCTACGAGCAGCGCACGACGCGGACGATCCCCGTCCTGCGCCTCGCTCGCCGGGACGCCTGACCGCCGTGGACATCACCGTCGAGGACCAACCGACCGCCCTCGTCGCCGTGCTGCGTGAGCGCGTCGCGATGGACGCCCTGCCGGAGTTCTACGACCGGGCCTACCGCGCCGTCGCCGAGGAGGTCGGGGCCGCCGGGCTGACCATCACGGGTCCGGCGTTCGGCTGGTACCGCGACATGCCCACCGACTCCGTCGACCTCGCGGCCGGCTTCTGGGTCGGTGCGGACGCGCCGCGAGCACTCGCGGGCGGCGTCGAGGTCGTCGAGCTCCCCGGCGGGCCGGCCGCCGTCGGGGTCCACGTCGGCGCCTACGACACCCTGCCCGGCGCGTGGTCCGAGTTCCGCACCTGGACCATGACGCACGCGACCTCGATGCGCGGCGACTTCCTCGAGGTCTACGTCACGGATCCGTCGGAGGTTGCCGACCCGAGCCAGAACGCGACGCGCCTGGTGCTTCCGATCCTGGGCTGAGCTCACGGGGCGTACGGCAGGCTGTGCCCATGCCCGACCTGACCCTTCCCGAGCCGCGGACGCCCGATCCCGCCGAGGCACCTCCGCTGCGCTGGGGGATCCTCGCTCCGGGCCACATCGCCGGGCACTGGGCGACCGCGCTGCGTGAGCACACGCGCCAACGGCTCGTCGCGATCGGGTCGCGCTCGCCCGAACGGGCCGCCGCCTTCGCCAGCGCGCACGGCGCCGAACGCGTCCACACCTCCTACGAGGCGCTCGTCGACGACCCCGCGGTCGACGCCGTGTACGTGGCGAGCCCGCACAGCCATCACCGCGACCACGCCCTGCTCGCGCTGCGGGCCGGCAAGCACGTCCTCGTCGAGAAGGCGTTCACGCGCAACGCGGCCGAGGCGCGCGAGCTCGTCGTAGCCGCCCGCGAGGCCGGGGTGCTGCTCATGGAGGCCATGTGGACGCGCTACCTGCCGCACACCGACGTCGTGCGACGCGTGCTCGAGGACGGCCTGGTCGGGCAGGTCCACCGGATCACCGCCGACTACGGCGTGCGCGCCGGGCCGGACGTCCCGCCGCGGCTGCTCGACCCGGCCCTCGCGGGCGGCGTGCTGCTCGACCTCGGCATCTATCCCCTGTCGTTCGCCTCGGCCGTCGCGCGCGCGGCCGGCCTCCTCCTTCGGCCGTCGAGCGTCCAGGCCGCGGGCTCGCTCACGACGACGGGCGTGGACGCCCAGGTCAGCGCACAGATCGGCTACGGCGTCGCGCAGGCGCAGCTCTTCACGTCGATGCTCACAGCCTCGGGGCACACGGCGCAGGTGTATGGCTCGCTCGGCCGGATCGAGGTGGACGAGCGCTGCTACGTCCCCGCCGGCGTCACCGTGACGGTCGGCGACCGCACGGGCACCTGGGATGCCAACCGCGTCCACGGCTACGGCGGCCTCTGCTTCCAGGCGGCCGCGCTGGCGACCTACGTCGCGGAGGGCCGCACGGACTCGCCGCTGCTGCCGCTCGACGAGACGGTCACGATCCTCGAGACCGCCGACGAGATCCGTCGCCAGGTGGGCGTCGTCTACCCGGGCGAGGCCTGACCGCCGCCCTCAGGCGGCGGCGTGAGCCGATGCGGCGGCCAGGTCGGTGTCGGCCCGGCGCAGGTCGACGGCGACCGGACCGACGAACGAGACGGCGTCGGCGGAGCGGGAGGCCGCCCGGCCGCGCCGGCGATCGATGGGGTCCCACCGTGTGGTGCGCAGGGCGAGGACGACGAACGGGGCGACCACCAGCAGGGCCACCACCAGCGTGATCACGGTTTCCATGCCTCCAGCGTCGACCTCGGGAAGCGTTGCGACGAGTGGCAGAGATGACACTGAGCATCGATTTTCCGCCACGATCGCCGCGGTGCTCGTCGCTGCCGTCGTCGCGGGGTCCGCGACCCTGCGCCACGGTCCCCGGCATGGTCAGGACCTTGTGCTCTAGGCGTCCGGCCGCGCCCGGCGCAGGGTGGCGATGAGGCGAGAGCGAAGTCCGCCCACCGCGTGACACGCCCCGCCCGACGTGAAGGAGGCGTGCGATGACGCACACGTGGAAGGTCGCGATCCACCTGTTCGACGGCGACGACCCGCGGGACGACCACGACGTCACGAAGGCGCACGCCGTCCTCACCACATCGAGCGGCACCAGGCTCGAGGGCCACGGTCGCGCACGCCGCGCGCCGTACGACCCGGACGTCCCCGAGATCGGCGCCGAGCTCGCCGCCGCGAGGGCCCTGCGCGAGGTCGCGGACCGCCTCTTGCGCGCGACGTCGGACGACATCTCCGAGCTCGAGCACCGCGACGTCCAGATCGCCCGGTGATCACGATGAAGCGGCACATCGTCGTGCTCGGGGCGGGAACCGCCGGCACGATGCTGGTCAACCGGCTGCGGCACGAGCTGGACGACACCTGGAAGATCACGATCGTCGACCGCGACGACGCGCACGCCTACCAGCCCGGCTTCCTCTTCGTCCCGTTCGGTGGGACGACCGAGGACCTCGTGCGGTCACGGCACGCGTTCGTGCACGACGGTGTCGAGCTCGTGCTCGAGGCGGTCGACCGCGTGGACCCCGGCGCACAGCAGGTGGTCCTGCTCGACGGCCGGCTGCTCCCCTACGACTACCTCGTGATCGCGTCCGGGTCGGTGCTTCGACCGGACCAGACCCCGGGCATGCTCGGGGACGAGTGGCACCGCAGCATCTTCGACTTCTACACGCTCGACGGTGCCAGGTCGCTGGCCGCCGCGCTGAAGGAGTTCCGAGGGGGACGCCTCGTGGTGCACATCACGGACATGCCGATCAAGTGTCCCGTCGCCCCGCTCGAGTTCACGTTCCTCGCCGACGACTGGCTGCGGCGCCATGCCTTGCGGTCGCACACGGACCTGACCTACGTGACGCCGTTGGACGGAGCGTTCACCAAGCCGATCGCGTCCAAGCACCTGGGGTCGATGCTCGCCGACCGCGACGTCACGGTCGAGCCCGACTTCCTCGTCGAGAAGATCTCGGGCAAGGCCCTGGTCTCCTACGACGGTCGGGAGATCCCCTTCGACCTGCTGGTCACGGTGCCATTGCACATGGGCGCGGACTTCGTGAGCCGCTCCGGTCTGGGCGACGAGCTCGGGTTCGTCCCGGTCGACAAGCACACGCTCCAGTCGAAGGCCGACCCGCTGATCTTCGCGATCGGCGACGCCTCCGACATCCCGACCTCCAAGGCGGGGTCCGTCGCGCACTTCTCGGTCGACGTCCTCGTCGACAACTTCGTGGAGCTCGCCGCCGGGCGACCGATGACCCATGCCTTCGACGGCCACGCGAACTGCTTCATCGAGTCGGGCGACCGCAAGGCCCTGCTGCTCGACTTCAACTACGACACCGAGCCGCTGCCGGGCACGTTCCCGACGCCGTACCTCGGACCGATGAGCCTGCTCAAGGAGAGCCGGGCCAACCACCTCGGGAAGCTCGCCTTCCGCTGGGTCTACTGGAACGTCCTCCTGCCCGGACGTCCGCTGCCGCTCGCGTCGGCCATGTCGATGGTCGGCAAGAAGTCCACACCGTAGAGAGAGGTGCGACATGCCCGTCACGACCGTGGCCGGTCACGAGATCCACGTGGACGACGAAGGGTTCCTGACCGACCTGACGGAGTGGGACGACGCTCTCGCGACGACGCTCGCCGCGCAGATCGGTCTCACGCTCACCGACGAGCACCGTGCGGTGCTGACGTTCCTGCGGGACGACTACACCGAGCACGGCGAGACCGCGACGCTGAGGCGGGCGTCGGCCGGCAGCGGCGTCCCGGTGAAGGACCTGTTCCGCCTGTTCCCGCAGAAGCCCGCCAAGAAGATGGCCTACGTCGCCGGACTGCCCAAGCCCGTCGGCTGCGTCTGAGCAACGACGAGAAAGGCAGTGCCATGACCACCACCGAGACCGCTCCCGTCGTCATCCCTGACTTCGGAGACGACGACGCCCCCGGGCGCACGCTCGCGATCATCTGCTCCAAGGGCAACCTCGACATGGTCTACCCCGGGCTGATCCTGGCCAACGCCGCGCTCGGCGAAGGCGTGCAGACGCACCTGTTCTTCACGTTCTGGGGCCTCGACATCATCACGAAGGCCACCATGGACGACCTGAAGTTCACGATGCTCGGCAACACGGCGACCCACATGCCCCAGGGACTGGGCGGCCTGCCGGGGATGACCGCGATGGCCACCTCGAGGCTGAAGAAGTCGATCGCCGAGCTGGACGTGCCCGACGTGCCCGCCTTCCTCGAGCAGATCGTGGCGTCCGGCGGTCACCTCTGGGCGTGTCGCCTGTCCGCCGACATGAACCACCTTGCCCCCGACGACCTCGTCGAGGACGTCGAGGGCATCATCAGCGCCAGCGACTTCATCGAGAAGACCGTCGGCGCCCAGCTGTTGTTCATCTAGCGCTCCGACCGGTCGGACCGGCCGAGCGGGCGAAGGAGGCGTGCCATGACCAGCACCGTCGTCGTGGGATATGACGGTTCACCTCAGGCCGGGGCAGCTCTGACCTGGGCTGTGCGCGAGGCCCAACGAGAGCGCCGCCCGCTGCGGATCGTGTACGTCGCGGGCTCGAGCGGCCGCGTCCTGTTCGAGGGCCTCGACCGGGTACGGGCCGAAGCGCCGGACGTCGTCGTGACAGCTGCCCTCATCGAACGGGACAGCATCGCCGACGCCCTCGTGGCGGCGTGCTCGGACGCCTACATGCTCGTCCTCGGGTCACGCGGGCGCGGCGGGCTGCAAGGCGTCGCGTTCGGCTCGGTGAGCGCGTCGGTCGCCGCCCGCGCCCGCTGCCCGGTCGTCATCATCCGCGCCGACTCGAACGAGCGAGGCCCCGCGCGGCCCGTCGTGGTGGCAGTGGACGGTTCGGCCAACACCGCCCACGCCATCGACCTGGCGTTCGACCAGGCGTCTCGGTTGGAGGTCCCTCTCCGAGCCGTCCACGCGTGGGACCTGCCGCCGATGACCGGGACGGTTCCCGCCTGGATCCCCGAGGAGATCGAGGAGCTCGACGCGGCAGAGCACGCCGTGGTCGCCGAGAGTCTTGCCGGGCACTGCGAGCGGTACCCGGACGTCGCCGTCGAGGTCGTGGTCCGCCGGGGCCTTCCCGCGAAGGTCGCGCTGGACGCCGCACGGGACGCTCAGCTCCTGGTCGTCGGATCTCGAGGCGGGGGTGGCATGCGTGGCCTCCTGCTCGGCTCCGTGAGCCAAGCGGTCATCCGCAAGGCGACGTGCCCGGTCATGGTCGTCCACCCGGAGCACGCCGGCGCTCGCTGAGCGGGCGCTCGAGCTCCACCCCGTCACGAGCACGGCGGCCCGTCGACCGTGTCGGAGCCGCGTGGCAGGGTGAAGTCCGTACCTGCCGATCGCCGACGAAGGAGCCGCCGCCATGCCCACCAACCTGAATCCCTACATCAGCTTCCGCTCGAACGCGCGCGAGGCCCTCGCGTTCTACTCGACCGTGCTCGGCGCCGAGGCGGTGACCAGCACGTTCGGCGAGGGCGGGATGAGCCAGTCCCCCGCCGACGCCGACCTGATCATGCACGGCCAGATCACCAGCCCGTCCGGCCTGGTGCTCATGGCGGCTGACACGCCCGAGCACATGGAGTGGACGCCGGGCGGGAGCATCGCGGTGTCGATCAGTGGCGACGACCTCGCCGAGCTGACCGGGTACTGGGAGAAGCTGTCCGACGGCGCCACGATCACGGCGCCGTTCGCCACGGCGCCCTGGGGCGACACGTTCGGGATGCTCGTCGACAAGTTCGGCGTCAGCTGGCTGATCAACGCCTCGGCGCCGGCCGCCGGCTGACGCCGGCAGCACGACAACGGCCCCGTCCGGCCGCGACTCTCGTCGCGACGCGGTCGGGACAGTGCACGACAACGGCCCCGCCCGGCCGCGACTCTCGTCACGACGCGGTCGGGGCCGCTCGTCTGTTCAGCACCGTTGAGCCATCGCCCACCGCGCCCGCTTGTCCTTGTTGCGCGCGGCTTGAACCGCCCCCAGCGCCATTGGGGGCTGTCGATGACCAGCCACCCGGTCAGTGTCCGTCTGTCGCTCTCGTAGCGACGCGTTCCACTTCCGGGCCGGTCGTTCGCGGCGGGATGCTGACACCGCCACGCAGACCGGGAGATCGATCACCGATAACACTACACAGGATTCGGGCGCCTGTCCAGAACAGGTGTACGAACCGCGGGTGAAGCGCGTCACACCGACGTCTCGGCATACTGGCGCCCATGACCCAGGCCGCACCGGGCGACGAGCCGCGCGACGAGCCGGTCGGCAGCGGATCCGCGCCGGACCAGGCCGTGCGGGACAACGGTCCCGGCGAGCAGGCCACGCAGGACGCGCCGGAGCGGCACGCGACCTGGAAAGAGCTGTTCTTCGACCTGGTCGTCGTCGCCGGCATCGGACAGCTCGCCCACCTCCTGCACGACGACAGCACCGGGTCGTCGCTCGGCCTGTACGCGGTCCTTTTCCTCGCCTTCTGGATCACGTGGGCGGGCTTCGCCGTGTACGGCGACATCGCGGGCGACGACGCACGTACACCCGTCCTGCTGGTGGCGATGGTCGGGCTGGCGGTGATGGCAGCGTCGGTCCCCCACATCCAGCCGCTCGCCGACTCGCCCGCGACGCACGCGACCGCGTTCGTGGTCGCCTACGTCGCACTGCGCTGGTTCGCCGGGAGCGTCTGGCAGCGCGGCAAGGTCGTGCTGGACTGGCCGCTCGCGCAGCAGGGCTTCGGCGCGGTGCCGTGGATCGTCTCGTTGTGGGTGGCCGCCCCCGGGAAGTACTGGCTCTGGACGGCCGGGATCGCGATCGACCTGGGTGCTCTGCTGATGAACTCGGCCGAACGCACCCTGCGCGAGGCGCAGGAACGGATCGACCGCATGCGCCGGGTCGGGCGCGGGCGCGTCGCGGGGGCCGACCTGACGTTCGAGGGGGCGCGGACCGACGACGCGCACCTGTCGGAACGCCTCGGGCTGTTCGTCATCATCGTGCTCGGCGAGGGCGTCATCCAGATCATCGACGCCGCTTCGGAGCTCGCGTCCTGGGACATGACCACCGCGTGGACCGCGCTCGGCGCGTTCGTCCTGCTCGCGCTCGTCTGGGCGGTGGGGCTGCAGTACGGCGTCGCGGGCATCCCGATGCTCAAGACCGGTACGGTCGCGCCGCGCCTCGTGCTGCTGGTGCACGCCGCGCTCACCGGGACGCTCGCCGCCCTGGCCGTCGCACTCGGTCAGGCGGTCGAGCACCACGGCGAGACGCTGCCCACCGAGGTCCGCATCCTGCTGTGCGGCGCCGTGGCGATCTACTCGGCGATCGGCGTCACGACCGCCCTGCTCGTCGGGACGACGGCCCGCTGGGTCCTCGGCTGGGGTGTGCCGAGCATCGCCGTGCCGACGCTCCTGCTGTTCGTCGGCGCCGACCTGCACGTCGCGGTGCTCGTGTGGCTGCTCGCCGCGACGCTGTTCTGGCTCGTGCTCCCGTCGGCGAGACCGGCCGGTGCCGCGGGCGCACCGCTCGTCGCGCGGCGTCGAGGCCCTCGTCGAGACCCCGATCTCGCCTGATGAGGCCCCTTTGCACTGGCCGGGGGCTTGGCGCTAGCGTCGGGGCGATTGCGGTCCCGGCGCTCCGTCGGACCCGACCGCACCTGACGACCGACTCGTTCGGTCACGGAGGACGACGTGATGAGCGTGCAGACTGCCGCCCCCGCCGTTCCCCTGCGCGCCCGCGCTGTTCTGTGCGCCTGCCCCGCGCCGTCCTGTTGTCGCTGTCGGTAGAGCGCTGGCTGCATCTACGCGCGAGGATGCCCGAGATGGGTGTGCCTCCTGCGCCAGCGCTCGCCCCGTGACCGGCACCGGACCCCCCGTCGTCCGTTGACCCAGTCCGTGCACCACCCGAGACACCCGGTGTCCCGGCGCAGTTCGTCAGTCCCCCACCCACCGTCGCGTCCGCGGCGGCTCGACCGAAGAGGAACCATGGCACGCATCTACGACGACGCGACGGCGCTCATCGGCAACACCCCCCTGGTCCGCATCAACAAGATCACCGACGGTGCGCCCGCGACCGTCGTCGGCAAGCTCGAGTTCTACAACCCCGCCAACTCGGTCAAGGACCGCATCGGCGTCGCGATCATCGACGCCGCCGAGGCGTCCGGTGACCTCAAGCCCGGCGGCACGATCGTCGAGGCGACCTCCGGCAACACGGGCATCGCGCTCGCGTTCGTCGGTGCGGCCCGCGGCTACGACGTCGTGCTCACCATGCCCGAGACGATGTCGAAGGAGCGTCGCGCGCTGCTGCGCGCGTTCGGCGCCGAGCTCATCCTCACGCCGGGCTCCGAGGGCATGAAGGGCGCGGTCAACAGGGCAGACGAAATTGTTGCGGAGCGCCAAGGTGCCATTCTTGCGCGCCAGTTCGCCAACGAGGCCAACCCGGCGATCCACCGCAAGACCACCGCCGAGGAGATCTGGGCCGACACCGACGGCAAGATCGACATCTTCGTCGCAGGCATCGGCACGGGCGGCACCATCACGGGCGTCGGCCAGGTGCTCAAGGAGCGCAACCCGAACATCCAGATCGTCGGCGTCGAGCCGGCCGAGTCCCCGATCCTGAACGGCGGCGCACCCGGCCCGCACAAGATCCAGGGCATCGGCGCCAACTTCGTCCCGGAGATCCTCGACACGAGCATCTACGACGAGATCATCGACGTCGACGCCGAGACGGCGGTCAAGGTCGCACGTCGCGCCGCCGCCGAGGAGGGCCTGCTCGTCGGCATCTCCTCGGGTGCCGCGCTGCACGCCGCGACCCTGCTGGCCAACCGCCCCGAGAACGCCGGCAAGCTGATCGTCGCGATCATCCCGTCGTTCGGTGAGCGCTACCTGTCGACCGTGCTCTACGCGGACCTGCTCGACTGACCGTCCTGCACCTCCCCGGTGCCCGCCCTCGCCGGCGGGCGCCGGGACCCCTCCCGATCACCACAGGACGAAGCCTTCGATGCACCTGCTCGCCACCCTCAAGGAAGACCTTGACGCCGCGCGTCACCGCGACCCCGCGGCGCGCTCGCTGGCCGAGGTCGCGCTGGGCTACCCCGGCGTGCACGCCGTGTGGGTCTACCGCCTGGCGCACCGCATGTGGCAGCGGCCCGGGCTGCAGCTGCCCGCCCGCCTCGTCTCTCAGCTGGCCCGGGCGTTCACGGGCATCGAGATCCACCCGGGCGCGAAGCTCGGCCGGCGGCTGTTCATCGACCACGGCATGGGCGTCGTGATCGGCGAGACGGCCGAGGTGGGCGACGACGTCGTCCTGTTCCACGGGTCGACGCTGGGCGGGAAGTCCATGCGGCACGGCAAGCGCCACCCGACCGTCGGCGACGGCGTCGTGGTCGGTGCCGGCGCCAAGATCCTCGGTCCCGTGTGGATCGGGGCCGGTGCGCAGATCGGCGCCAACGCGGTCGTCATCCACGACGTCCCCGCCGGTGCGATCGCCGTCGGGGTCCCCGCGCAGATCCGGGTACGGCCCACCGCGGCACCGTTCGACGCCGAGATCGACGACCCGGCGATCTACATCTGACGACGGAGTTGTTCTAGTTGTCATCGAACAACTAGAGTCATCGATGTGATCTGGTCCGTCGACCCCTCCTCCGCCGAGCCGCTGTTCGCGCAGCTCGCGTCCCAGGTGCGTGGTGCGGTCTCCCGGGGGGAGCTGCCCGCGGGCACCCGTCTGCCGGCCGCCCGCGACCTCGCGGGCTCGCTCGAGGTCAACGTGCACACCGTGCTCCGCGCCTACCAGGCGTTGCGCGACGACGGACTGCTCGAGCTCCGCCGCGGCCGGGGCGCCGTCGTGACGGCACCGGCCGTCGACCACTCCGCCCTGCACGACGACGTCGCGGTGCTGGTCGCGACCGCACGCCGGCTGGGCGTCCCGCCCGCGACCACGCTCTGGCTGGTCAAGGACGCCCTGTCCACCAGCCTCCCCACCGCGCAGGAGCTCCGATGACCGCCGACGTTCGGCCGGACGTGCCCCAGCGGGGACTCACCACCCTCCTCGGGCTCGTCGTCCCCCTGGCGATCGCGGCGGCCGCGGCCCTGCTCGCCCTGTCCTGGCGGTCCGAGCTGCCCGACCCGGTCGCCACGCACTGGGGTCGGGACGGCGTGAACGGCGTGGGCTCGCTCACCGGGCAGGTGGTCGTGCTCACGCTGGTCGCCGTCCTGTGCACGGTCGGTGGCTGGGCGCTCGCGTTCTTCGTCGGCCGCGCGTCGTCCGTCCGCCGCATCGGCGTCGGCACCTCGCTCGGCATGACGACGTTCCTGTCCGGCCTCCTGCTCGCCACCCTCCAGCCGCAGAAGGGCCTCAGCGACGCGTACCAGGCGCCGGACGCGGTCGGGGCGGTCGCCGCGGTGGCGCTCGTCGCGCTCGTGGTCGCGGCACTGGGCGCGCTCGCCGTCCGGCCGGACCCGCCCAGGCCGTCGACCACCCCCGTCCAGGCACCCGACGGCCTCGTCCTGCCGGCCGACGCGCGGGTCGCGTGGGTCCAGCACGTCCGCACGGTCGCGCTCGGCTGGATCGCCGTCGGGGTCGGAGCGTGCGTCGTCGTGATCGGGATCGCCACCGACACCGCGGTCCTCCTCGTGCCGCTCGGCGTGCTGATCGCGGCCCTGCTCGCGACGTTCGCGTCGTTCACGGTCACGGTCGACGGCCGCGGACTGACCGCGCGGGGCACGTTCGGCTGGCCGCGGCTCGTCGTGCCGCTGTCGGAGATCGAGGGTGTGGCAGTGACCCAGGTGCGGCCGCTGCGCGACTTCGGCGGGTGGGGCTACCGCGTGGGTCGCCAGGGACGCGTGGGCATCGTCGCGCGCGCCGGCGACGCGGTCGAGGTCCGTCGAACAGGTGCGCGGATCGTCGTCGTGACGGTGGACGATGCCTCCACCGGTGCGACGCTGCTGCAGGCGCTGGCCGCCCGGGCGACCGCGGGGCCGGTTACCGGCGAGTAGCCTGACGCGGGCGCCGTGGCACCGCGGGTCGACGACGACGAGGAGGACGGATGCGCCTGGGCTACCACACGGGCTACTGGTCGGCGGGTCCCCCGCCCGGGGCGCAGGAGGCCGTGCTCGGCGCCGAACAGCTCGGGTTCGACTCCGTCTGGACCGCGGAGGCGTACGGGTCCGACGCCTTCACACCGCTCGCGTGGTGGGGTTCGCGCACCTCACGCCTGCGTCTCGGCACCGCGATCGCGCAGATCTCGGCGCGCACCCCGACCGCGACCGCGATGGCCGCCCTCACGCTCGACCACCTCTCGGGCGGCCGGTTCGTGCTGGGCCTCGGCGCCTCCGGCCCCCAGGTGGTCGAGGGCTGGTACGGCCAGCCTTACCCACGGCCGCTCGCCCGCACGCGCGAGTACGTCGCGATCGTGCGGCAGGTGCTCGCCCGCGAGGCGCCGGTCACGTTCGACGGCCAGTTCTACAGACTCCCCCTGCCCCCCGACCAAGGCGCCGGGCTGGGCAAGGCGCTGCGCTCGACCGTGCACCCGCTGCGCACCGACCTGCCGATCCACCTCGCGGCCGAAGGGCCGCGCAACATCGCGATGACGGCCGAGATCGCGGACGGCTGGCTCCCGCTGTTCTACTCGCCGCGCATGGACGGCGAGTACCGGACGCTCCTGGCGGAGGGCTTCGCCAAGCGCGCGGCGCCGGCGCAGGACTTCGAGGTCGTCGCGACCGTGCCCGTCGTGCTCGGCGACGACGTGGAGCAGGCGGCCGACCAGGTCCGTCCGTTCATCGCCCTGTACGCCGGCGGCATGGGCGCCAAGGGCGCCAACTTCCACCGCGACGTGCTCGACCGGCTCGGGTACGCGCAGGCGTGCGACGAGATCCAGGCGCACTACCTGGCCGGCGACAAGGCGCGCGCGACGGCTGCCGTCCCGCTCGAGCTGGTGCAGGACATCGCTCTCGTCGGCACGGTCGACGACGTCCGCGCGCAGCTGCCGGCGTGGGAGGCCACCGCGATCACCACCATGCTCGTCCAGGCCGACCCGCGCACGCTGCCCGCGATCGCCGCAGCATTGTCCTGAGATGCTGTCCTGAGATGCTGCCCTGAGATGGACGACGACTACGCGGAGGCCGTGCTCGATCTCGTCGGCCAGATCCCGGCAGGCCGCGCGATGACCTACGGGCTCATCGCCGAGATCGTCGGGGACCGGCTCGAGGCGAGCGGAGGGAAGCGTCGCGGCGGACCGCGGCAGGTGGGCACCGTGCTCGCCCGGACCGGGTCCGACGTGCCCTGGTGGCGGGTGGTCAACACGGTCGGCCGGCCGCCCGAGCGGCTCCTGCAGCGCGCCCTCGAGGAGCTGCGCGCCGAGCGGACGCCCTTGTCAGCGGACGGCACGCGGGTCGCCCTGCGGGCCGCGGTCTGGTTTCCCGACGACTGAGCGTGTCCCGCGCGGTCGGCCGCCGCGGGCGACGTAGCCTTGCCCCGCGCGAACGGCCGTGAGCCGGCCCGCGCGGGTACAGCTGGGGGATCCATGGCCACGATCGCGACGCTCGAACGTCCTGCGTCCGTCGCTGCCCCGGCGCCTGCGCGGATGCCGCACCTGAGGGGTCTGGACGGGATCCGGGCGCTGGCCGTCGCCGGGGTCGTGGTCTACCACCTGGGCACTCCGTGGATGCGTGGCGGGTTCCTCGGTGTCGACGTCTTCTTCGTCCTGTCGGGCTACCTGATCACGACGTTGATCCTCGACGAGGTAGAACGGACCGGACGCTTCTCGTTCCGGCACTTCTATCTGCGTCGAGCCCGGCGGCTGCTGCCCGCGCTGGCCGTCCTGCTGCTGGCCGTGGCGGGCGTCGGGCTCGTCCTGCGCTCCGAGGCGGGCGAGGTGCGCGGGGACATCGTGGCGGCCGTCGGCTACGCCTCGAACTGGTGGCAGATCGCCGCCGACCGGTCCTACTTCGAGCTCGTCAGCCGCCCGCCGCTGCTGCAGCACCTGTGGTCGCTCGCGATCGAGGAGCAGTTCTACCTCGTCTTCCCGCTGGTCGCGCTGCTGGCCATCCGGTCCGGCCGCGCCAGGGTCGGGCAGCTCGCGGCGCTCCTCGCGATCGCGTCGACGGTCGCGATGGGCGTCATCGCGATCCGCACGAACACCCCCGTCCCGTACGACCCCAGCCGCGTGTACTTCGGCACGGACACCCACTCGATGGGGCTGCTGGTGGGTGCCGCGATGGCATCGGTGTGGATGCCGTGGCGGACGTGGCAGCGGGCCGGTTCCTGGGCGCACGAGCGCGGGACGGCGGTGCGCCGGTTCGAGGCGGGCGTCACCGACGTGCTCGGCGTGCTCGCGCTGCTCGCGGTCGTCGCCGCCTTCGTCTGGGTCGACGAGTACAGCGCGGCCCTCTACCGCGGCGGGTTCCTCGCGTTCTCGGTGGTCGCCGCGATCCTCGTCGGGGCCGTCAGCGACCCGGCCGGCCTGCTCGGACGCCAGCTCGGTCGGCAGCCGCTGCGGTGGGTGGGCGAGCGCTCGTACGGCATCTACCTGTGGCACTGGCCGGTGTTCGTGCTCAGCCGCCCGGGCATCGACGTCGACACCGCCGGCTGGCTCGTGACGCCCCTGCGGCTGGTGGTCGTGCTCGTGCTCGCCGAGCTGTCGTACCGGTACGTCGAGCTGCCGGTGCGGCGCGGAGCGCTCACCCGGGCCCTCGCGACCCTGCGGCACAGCGGTGCTCGGCGTCGCCGGTCCGCGGTCGCCGTCGGTGGCGCGTCGACCGCCGTCGTCGCGCTGGCCGTGGCCGTTGCCGTCGCGCTGGCGCAGGTACCTACGGCCAGCGCCGCCCAGAACACCGTGCAGCCCGGCATCCCGGCGGCCCTGGCGCTCGCGGCCAGGCCGTCACCGACGGCGTCCGCCGATGTCGCTGCGCCGTCCGCACCGACACCCATGCTGACGGTGCCTGCGCCGCCGTCCGTGCTCGCCGCACCGACGTCCCCGGTGCCCGCCGCGCCGGCGCCCGCGCCCGTGGCTCCCGCGCCGCCGCCCGACCCGATCGGCGGGGCCTCGGCGTTCGGCGACTCGGTCATGCTCGGCGCGGCGGCCGAGCTCAACGCCCGCGGCATCGGCGTCGACGCCGCCGAGTCGCGCCAGTTCGGGGTCATGGTCGACCTGGTGCTCGCCTCGGCGGCCGCCGGGACGCTCGGGCACACCGTGATCGTGCACGGCGGGACCAACGGCCCGATCGACGAGGCGACGCTGCGCCGCCTGCTCGACAACACCCGCGACCGTCGGGTGTTCCTGGTGAACGTCCACGTCCCGCGCACGTGGGAAGGGTTCGACAACGACCTGTTCACCCGGGTGGTCGCCCAGTACCCGAACGTCAAGGTGCTCGACTGGTCCTCGCTCGCGGCCGCCAACCGTCCCTGGCTCTACGCCGACGACATCCACCTGCGACCCGGCAGCGGACGCGACGGGTACGCCGCCTGGGTCCTGGCATCGATCCAGCCCTGAGCGTTCAGTCGCGCCGGATCAGGACCACGGCACGGTCGTCGTCGTCCCGCGCTGCGACCCCGGACAGCACCTGCGCGGCCCGTCCGCCGCCCGGCGAGAGCACCCGGTCCGCGACGCCCATCAGCCGGTCGATGCCCTGGTCCAGGTCGCCGGCCGCGCCACCCTCGATGACGCCGTCCGTGTAGAGCATCAGCACGTCGCCGCGCTCGAGCCGGCCCGCTCGAGCCTCGCACACGAAGTCCGCGACGACGCCCAGCGCCGGGCTGCCGACGGTGTCGACGAGGTCGAGGCGACCGGACCCGGCATGCCGGTGGACGGCCGGCGGGTGCCCGGCGGACGACACCCAGAAGTCCCCGCTGGGCAGGTCGACCGCCACGTGGATGGCCGTCGCGAAGCCCTCCTCCCAGTCCTGGTCGAGCAGGTACCCGTTGGCGGCGCCCAGGAACTCCTCCCGGGGCAGCGCGCCGAGCAGACCGCCGAACGCACCCGAGAGCTGCAGCGAGCGCACGCCGGCGCCCAGACCCTTGCCGGACACGTCGACCAGCACCAGCTCGAGGTGCTTCCCGCCGTCCCTGCTGCCGGCGACCATGAAGTCGCCCGAGAACCCGTCGGCGTGCGCGGACCGGATGACGCTGTCGACGTGCCAGCCGTCCGGCAGGCGCGGCACCCTGCCGTGCGCGGCGAGCCGGTCCCGCAGGTCTACGAGCATGAGGTCGCCGGGCGCACCCTGCAGCCCGAGGCGTTGCCGTTCGCGCGCGAAGGCGATGCCCGCCACCACCGAGGCGGTGATCACGATGATGATGCCCGGGATCACCGTGGGCGAGTCCGTCCACCACAGCCACCACGTCGCCGCGAGCACGACCGCACCGAGCACCATCAGCGGGCGCAGCAGCAGCAGGAACACGGCGACGAGCTCGAGCAGCAGGAACGACGAGGGCGGGACCCAGTCGGGGAACACGCGCACGCCCGCGACGATCAGGGCGACGCACCCGATCATCACGGTCGTCAGCCCGATCTGTGATCGGCCGCCCCACCGGCGCAGCAGGAACGTTGCACGCGTGAGCAGGCCCCTCTTCGGCGCCCACGCGAGAACCCGCACGTCGTGAGCGTATCCGGCGCGTTTGCGCCGCGGATATCGGGTGTCCTCCAGACCGATACCTGGGCACCATGGGGCCATGAGTCCTCTGCCCGCTGGATACCGGATCGTCGACGTCGCCGAGTCCCGCAAGGACGAGTTCCTCGAGGTGGACCGGCTGGCGTTCGCGTTCGACACCACCCCGGAGACCGACGCCCTCGTCCCGCTCACCCTCACCTGGGACCGCACGGTCGCGGTCGAGTCCCCGGACGGTGCGCTCGCCGCGGTGCACGCGTCGTTCGAGTTCCAGCTCCCCGTGCCCGGCGCCACGATCGCGTGCTCCGGCCTGACCTGGGTGGGCGCCCGTCCCGACCAGCGACGCCGCGGGCTGCTGCACGCGATGATCGACACCCACTTCGAGCGCTCCCTGGCCCGGGGCGAACCGGTCTCGGCCCTGTTCGCGGCCGAGCACGCGATCTACGGCCGGTTCGGGTACGGGTCCGCGTGCGACGACGTGCGGCTCAAGCTCGGTCGCGGTGCGGCCCTGCGCGACGTCCCCGGATCGGCCGACCTGACGGTGCGGTTCGACACCGTCGACGTGGACCGGCACACGCCGGTGGTCGACGCCGTGCACCGGGCCGCGGGCGTCGGACGCCCCGGGTGGATCACCCGAGACACCCCCGACCACCAGCGACGCGCCCTCGCCGACCCGCCCGCCTGGCGCGACGGCGGCGAGCCGCTGCGCATCGTGACGGTGCTGGACGAGGACGGTTCGGCCCGGGCCTACGCCACGTTCCGGCGCAAGGAGAACTGGGGCGACGGTGGTCCGGCCGGGATAGTGCGGGTGCGCGAGGCCGCGGCGGTCGACGCCGCGGCGGCGCACCGTCTCTGGTCGTTCCTGCTGGACCTCGACCTCATGGCGACCGTCGAGAGCCCCATGCTGCCGGCCGACGATCCGCTGCTCCTCCTGCTCGTGGACCAGCGCGGGGCGCGGCCGCGGCTCACCGACAACGTCTGGGTGCGGCTGCTCGACCTGCCGGTCGCCCTCGCGGGCCGGAGCTACAGCGCCCCGCTCGACGTCGTCCTCGACGTGACCGACACGCGCCTGCCCGCGAACGCCGGACGGTGGCGTCTGACCACGGGCGAGCGCGGGGCGGACGGCGCCTGGTCGGCATCCGTCGCCCGGACCGACGACGACGCCGACCTCGTGGTCGACGTCCGGGAGCTCGGCGCCGCGTACCTCGGTGGACGGTCCGTCGCGGCGCAGGCGGCCGCGGGTCTCGTCCTGGAGCGGACCGCGGGCGCCGTCCAGGCGGTCGCAGCCGCGTTCGCGTGGCCCGTCGCGCCCCTGTGCAGCTGGGTGTTCTAGCGGGTCTGCTCGTACGCGCTGAGCAGGTCGATCCGGCGCTGGTGCCGCGGGTCCTGGCTGAAGGGCTCGGCGACGAACGCGTCGACGAACGAGAGCGCGTCCTGCTCGGTGTGCTGACGCGCCCCGATCGCGACGACGTTGGCGTCGTTGTGCTGGCGGGCCAGCTGCGCGGTCGACAGGTTCCACGCGAGCGCCGCGCGGACGCCGTCCACCTTGTTCGCCGCGATCTGCTCGCCGTTGCCCGAGCCGCCGATGACCACACCCAGCGAGCCGGGGTCCGCGACGACCGCCTCGCCCGCCTCGATGCAGAACGGCGGGTAGTCGTCCTGGGCGTCGTAGGTGTGCGCGCCGTGGTCGACGACCTCGTGGCCGGCGCCGCGCAGGTGCTCGGCCACCGCCACCCGCAGCTCGTAACCGGCGTGGTCGGAGGCGACGTGGATGCGCATGGGCCCATCCTGCCGCACGTCGGCCGCACGTCCGCCGCACGTCCGCTCCACGACCGCACCACGTCCGCACGGGGCTCAGCGTTCGCGCTCAGCAGATCCCCCGGACCGGCGTCCGCCCGGGCGAGGTCGGTGCCGGTCCGTACGCTGTCCTCATGACGCGCAGTGGCATCGACCTGACCGCACTCGACCCCGACGTCCGTCCCCAGGACGACCTCTACGCCCACGTGAACGGCCTCTGGGCCGCAGCGCACGTGATCCCCGCCGACCGCGCGATGGACGGCTCCTTCCGGGCCCTGCACGACCAGGCCGAGGAGCAGGTACGGGACATCATCACCGACGCGGGTACCGCGGGCACAGGGGCGGCGGACGGAGAATCGACCGATCCCGTCGAGGCGAAGGTGGGCGGCCTGTACGCCAGCTTCATGGACACCGACACGATCGCGGCGCGCGGGCTCGACCCGCTGCAGGTGGACCTGGCGCTCATCGCGGGCGCGACCTCGCAGGCCGAGCTGACAGGCGTGCTCGGAGCGCTGCAGCGCACGGGCGGGGCCGGCGGCGTCGAGTTCGGCGTCGACAACGACTCCAAGGAGCCCACCCGCTACGTCGTCCTGCTGGCGCAGGGCGGCCTCGGTCTGCCCGACGAGTCGTACTACCGCGACGAGCAGTACGCGAGCGTCCTGGCCGCCTACCGCCCACACGTCGCCACCATGCTCCGGCTCGGCGGCGTCGCGGCGGACGACGCGGCCGCCGACGAGCTCGCCGGCCGCGTCGTGGGGCTGGAGACCAAGCTGGCCGCCGCACACTGGGACGTCGTCAAGGACCGCGACGCCGACCTCACCTACAACGCGATGACGCTCACCGAGCTGGCCGAGAGCGCCCCCGGGTTCGACTGGAACACCTGGGTGCTCGCGCTGGGTGCACCCGCGGGGGCCTTCGACCGGCTGGTCGTGCGGGAGCCGTCGTTCGCCGTGGCGTTCTCGGAGCTGTGGCAGTCGGAGCCGCTCGAGGACTGGCAGGCCTGGCTTGCGTTCCACCTCGTCAGCAGCCGCGCCTCGTACCTGACGGACGACCTGGTCGACGCGAACTTCGACTTCTACGGCCGCACGCTCACCGGTGCGCAGGAGCTGCGGGACCGGTGGAAGCGGGCCGTCTCCGTGGTGCAGGGCGTGCTCGGCGAGGCCGTCGGCAAGGTCTACGTCGAGCGGCACTTCCCGCCCAGCCACAAGGCGCGCATGGAGGAGCTGGTCGGTCACCTGGTCGAGGCGTACCGCGAGTCGATCACCGGTCTCGACTGGATGGGCGAGGACACGCGCGCCAAGGCGCTGGCCAAGCTCGACGCGTTCACCCCGAAGATCGGCTACCCCGTCCGCTGGCGCGACTACAGCGCGCTCGTGGTCGAGCCGGACGACCTCGTCGGCAACATCAAGCGCGCGCACGCGGCCGAGCAGGACCGCGAGCTGGCGAAGATCGGCAAGCCGATCGACCGCGACGAGTGGTTCATGACGCCGCAGACGGTGAACGCGTACTACAACCCCGGCATGAACGAGATCGTCTTCCCGGCCGCGATCCTGCAGCCCCCGTTCTTCGACGCCGACGCCGACCCGGCGGTCAACTACGGCGGCATCGGCGCGGTGATCGGCCACGAGATCGGCCACGGGTTCGACGACCAGGGCTCCAAGTTCGACGGCGACGGCCTGCTCGAGGACTGGTGGACCGCGGAGGACCGGGCGGAGTTCGAGACGCGCACCAAGGCGCTCATCGACCAGTACTCCGAGTTCTCGCCCGAGCAGCTGGCGGGCAGCCACCACGTCAACGGCGAGCTGACGATCGGCGAGAACATCGGCGACCTGGGCGGGCTGTCGATCGCGTTGACGGCCTACCGGATCGCCCTGGGCACACCGCTGTCCGAGGCACCCGTGATCGACGGGCTGACGGGCGTCCAGCGCGTGCTGCTCGGCTGGGCGCAGGTGTGGCAGGCGAAGGGTCGCGACGAGGAGATCATCCGGCGCCTCGCGATGGACCCGCACTCCCCCAACGAGTTCCGCTGCAACGGGGTGGTCCGCAACATCGACGAGTTCTACGAGGCGTTCGACGTGCAGCCCGGGGACGCGCTGTACCTGGACCCGCAGGAGCGCGTCCGCATCTGGTGACGGGGTGACGTGACCCTGGGCCGCCCACCCGGGCGGCTCAGGAGATCTCCTTCCACGCGGCCCGGGCGAGCTGGAAGCCCTTGCCCGACCCGTCGACGCACTGCACGCCGTCGGTCGCGCTCGTGCACGTGTACTCGCCCACTGTCGTGGACTTCCCGTAGTCGAGCACGGGCACGTCGCTGCCGGCCACCGCGGGTGGCGGACCGCTGACGCACGAGAACGCGACGCCGTCGGCGTTGAGCACGATCACGTGCCCGGTGACCTCGGCGCACCCGGGCACGACCGGGGGGGCGTAGGTGAAGCTCGCGATCGTGCACGTCACACCGTCGGTCGACATCGCGCAGGCGATGTTGCCGCTGGGCAGGGCGAACTGCGTGGTCCCGGTGGCCGCGGGCGACCCGGCGCCGGACGGGTGGGCCGACGTGCCGGTGCCGGCGCTCCCTGCGGTGTCACCCGAATCCCCACCGCCGCCGCCCCGGTTCAGCGCGATGACCACCAGGAGGACCACGAGCACGACGTCGACGACGACGAAGACCGTGATGAGCGTGCGCCGCCTCATGTCACCTCCGCAGGCCGCTACCGACCCGTTCGACTCCTTGACCGGCGACCAGGATCACACGGGAGGAACCGGACGTGCGAACCGGCGTCAGAACGAGGGGCCGGCCGTCCGCGAACGCTTCAGCTCGTAGAAGCCGGGCACGGACGTCATCAGCGCGAGCCCGTCGAAGAGGCGCAGGGCCGCGTCGCCCGTGGGCGCGGGCGTGATGACCGGGCCGAAGAAGCCCACGCCGTCGATGGCCACGACGGGTGTCCCGACGTCCTCACCGACCAGCGAGATCCCCTCGGTGTGCGACTCGCGCAGGAGGGCGTCGACCTCGTCGGTCTCGGCGACGGCGGCGAGCGAGGCGGGCAGACCGACCTCGGCGAGCGACTCCGCGATGATCGCTGCGGTGTCGGTGCGGGCGCCCGGGTGCCGGCGCGTGCCGATCGCGTCGTACAGCGGCTTGATGACGCCGTCGCCGTGGTCGCGCGCCGCGGCGATGATCACGCGAACCGGACCCCAGGCCTCGTCCATCAGCGCCCGGTAGTTCTCCGGCAGGTCCCGCTTCTCGTTGAGCACGGCCAGGCTCATCACGTGCCAGCGCACCTCGACCTCTCGCTGCGCGCTCACCTCGTCCATCCAGCGCGACGTCATCCAGGCCCACGGGCACAGCGGGTCGAACCAGAAGTCGACGACGGGCGTGGTGCTCACAGGGTCCTCCAGGGGTTGTCGATGGGTGCCGTGGTCGACAACACCGATTGCCTCGGAGAACTTCCCGATCAGAGCTGCGAGACCACGACCATGGCCGCGGCGCGCCCCGGGATGCCGCTCACGCCCCCGCCGCGGCGGGCGCCGGCGCCCGCCAGCAGGACGCGCGGGTGGGCGGTCTCGACGCCCCAGCGGCCCACCTCGTCGTCCCGTTCGGCCCACGGCCACGACAGGTCGCGGTGGAAGATGTGGCCGCCGGGCAGCGCCACGTCGGCCTCGAGGTCGACCGGGCTCCGGACCTCGAGGCACGGCGTCCCGTCGGCGTCGGCCAGGAGGCAGTCCTCGATCGGCTCGGCCAGCACGCTGTCCAGGGAGGCGAGCGTCGCGGCGAGCGCGTCCGTGCGGGCAGCGTCGGGGTCGTCGACGAACAGCCGGGCCGGCATGTGCAGCCCGAACGCCGTCAGCGTGTGGGCGCCGCCGGCGCGCAGCTCCGGGCCCAGGATCGAGTCGTCGGTGAGCGAGTGGCAGTAGGTCTCGACGGGCGGGACCGCGGGGATGTGGCCGGCGGCGGCATCGGCGTGCGCCTGCTCCAGCTGCGTCGCCGTCTCGTTGACGTGGAACGTGCCCGCGAACGCGACGGCCGGGTCGACGCCGGAGCGCAGGCGCGGCAGCCGGCTGAGCACCATGTTGACCTTGAGCTGCGACCCCTCCGGTGGCGGGTCGGCCGGCGCGTCGCCCAGCAGCCGGTCGAGCACGGCCGGGGCGCAGGCGGCGAGGACGAACTGTGCGCCCGCGCTGCGCGGGACGCCGTCCTCGTCGGTCCAGCTGACCTCGGCCGGGCGAGCGGCCGTGCCGGGGTCGACATGGGTGACGGTGGCGCCGGTGCGCAGGTCGGCGCGCCACGCCCGTGCCGCATCCTCCAGCGCCTGCTCGACGGCCCCCATGCCACCCATCGGCACGTCCCAGTCCCCGGTGCCGCCGCCGATGACGTGGTACAGGAAGCAGCGGTTCGCCGGGCCGGCGTCGCGCGTGGACGCGAACGTCCCGATCAACGCGTCGGTGAGCACCACGCCGCGGACCAGGTCGTCACGGAACGTGCCGTCGACGACGTCGGCGATCGGGTTGTCGACCAGGTCGCGCCAGTCGTCCTCGCCGAGCAGCGCGCGGGCGTCGGCGCGCGACAGCAGCGGCTCGGTCATCGTCGGGAAGAGCCGTGCTGCCAGAGCCCCGGTGCGCGCACCGAACCCGCGCCAGGCGGCCAGGTCGCCGGTCGCGCCGATCGCGTCGAACGACGCGGCGGTGGCCGCCTCGTCGGCGGTGTCGACCAGCAGGCCACGACCGGGGTCACCGGGGACCGGCGTGTAGGACGCGTACCGCCGGCGCCGCAGCTCGATCGGCAGCCCGAGCTCACCTACCACCCTGCGCGGGAGCAGGGAGACGAGGTAGGAGTAGCGCGACACCCGGGCATCGACGCCCGGGAACATCCGCTCGGACCGCGTGGCACCCCCGAGGTGCTCGGAGCGTTCGAGCACCAGGACGGTCTGGCCCACGCGGGCCAGGTATGCGGCGGCGGTGAGCCCGTTGTGGCCGCCGCCGACCACGATCGCGTCGTAGGTGGCGTGCACGCGACGAACCCTAGGCCCGCCCGCCCGGGGCCCGGCCAGGCTCGCCCGTGCATGGGATGATCGAGCGAGCCCGACCCGCGCACACCAGCGGGCGCAGCCACCACGAAGAGACCACGACCCAAGGAGTCTGCGTGCCTGGAGAGAACCTCACCCGAGCCGAGGCGCGCGAGCGTGCAGCCGTCGTGCTGACCGAGTCGTACGAGGTCGCGCTCGACCTCACCACCGGCCCGACGACCTTCACGTCGCGCACCACGGCGCGGTTCGCCGCCACCCCCGGGGCGAGCACGTTCATCGACCTGATCGCGCCGACCGTCCGCGAGGTGACCCTCAACGGACGCGCGCTCGACGTCGCCACCGTGGTCGCCGACTCGCGGATCGCCTTGGCCGACCTCGCCGCCGACAACGAGCTCGTCGTCGTCGCGGACGCGGCCTACATGAACACCGGCGAGGGCCTGCACCGCTTCGTCGACCCGGTGGACGACGAGGTCTACCTGTACTCGCAGTTCGAGGTGGCCGACTCCCGGCGGGTGTTCGCGGTGTTCGAGCAGCCCGATCTCAAGGCGACGTTCGCGTTCACCGTCACCGCGCCGGCGCACTGGACCGTGGTGTCCAACTACCCGCAGGTCGACGCTCCCGTCGCGGTCCCGGACGGCGTGAACGCCAACGGCGGCGCGGACAAGGGCACGGCGACGTGGACCTTCGAGACCACGCCACGGATCTCGTCGTACATCACCGCGATCATCGCCGGGCCGTACCACGGGGAGCACCAGGAGCTCACAAGCTCCGACGGCCGGACCGTCCCGCTGGGCGTCTACTGCCGCGGGTCGCTGGCCGAGCACCTCGACACGGACAACATCCTGGACGTCACGCGCCGCGGGTTCGAGTTCTACGAGCGTTCCTTCGGGGCGCCTTACCCGTTCGCCAAGTACGACCAGCTGTTCGTCCCCGAGTTCAACGCGGGCGCCATGGAGAACGCCGGCGCCGTGACGTTCCTCGAGTCCTACGTGTTCCGCTCGAAGGTCCCCGAGGCCACGATCGAGCGCCGCGCGGTGACCATCCTGCACGAGCTCGCGCACATGTGGTTCGGCGACCTGGTGACCATGCGCTGGTGGGACGACCTGTGGCTGAACGAGTCGTTCGCCGAGTACGCCTCGACGCTGGCCGCGGCCAGCGCGACGCGCTGGACCAGCGCCTGGACCACGTTCTCCTCGCTCGAGAAGAACTGGGCCTACCGTCAGGACCAGCTGCCCTCCACGCACCCGATCGTCGCGGACATGCGCGACCTGGAGGACGTCGAGGTCAACTTCGACGGCATCACGTACGCCAAGGGCGCCAGCGTGCTCAAGCAGCTGGTCGCCTGGGTCGGCCAGGACGAGTTCTTCGCAGGCGTACGCGCCTACTTCGCCAAGCACGCGTGGGGCAACACCGAGCTGCGTGACCTGCTGACCGAGCTGGAGGCGACGAGCGGTCGCGACCTGTCCGCCTGGTCCGGGCTGTGGCTGGAGCGGGCGGGCGTCACCCTGCTGCGTCCGGAGATCGTCGTCGACGACGCCGGGGTCATCACCTCGTTCGCGGTCCTGCAGGAGGTTCCCGACGAGTACCCGGTCCAGCGCCCGCACCGCCTGGCCGTCGGCGGCTACGACCTCGACGCCGCGACGGGCCGGCTCGTCCGGACGGTGCGCGTCGAGCTCGACGTCGACGGTGCGCGGACCGAGGTCCCGGAGCTGGTCGGCGTCCCGCGTCCCGCGTTGATCCTGGTGAACGACGACGACCTGGCCTACGCCAAGATCCGCCTGGACGCGCAGTCGCTGGCCACGGCGGTCCAGCACCTGGGCGAGTTCGACGACTCGCTGCCCCGCACGCTGGTGTGGACGGCGGCGTGGGACGCCACCCGCGACGGCGAGACTCCCGCCGGGGCGTTCGTGGACCTGGTGCTGGGCAACCTCGCGCACGAGACCGACTCCTCGGTCCTGCTCGTCCTGCTGCGCCAGCTGGGCACCACCCTCGACCTGTTCGTCGCCCCCGAGCACCGGGCCGCCTCGGACGTCCGAGCCGCCGACGCGCTGCTCGCGCTGGCCCGTGGCGCACAAGCCGGCTCCGACACGCAGCTGCAGCTGGTCAAAGCGTTCGCCGGCCGGGCGGCGACGGCCGACCAGCTGGATGCCGTGCGCGACCTGCTCGACGGGCACGCGACGCTGGAGGGGCTGTCGATCGACACCGACCTGCGCTGGGAGCTGCTGACGTCGCTGGTCGCCGGTGGCCGTGCGGGCGAGGTCGACGTCGCCGCACAGCTCGCCGCCGACCCGACCGCGACCGGGCAGCGGGCCGCGTCCGCCGCGCGGGCGGCCGTCCCGACCGCGAAGGCCAAGGCGACCGCCTGGGCCGCCGTCCTCGGTGGTGACGGTCTGCCCAACGCGATCCAGGCCGCCACGATCGCCGGCTTCGGGCGCGTGCACGACATCGGTCTGCTCCTGCCGTTCGTCGCGCCGTACTTCGAGAGCCTCGAACAGGTCTGGGCGTCGAAGACGAGCGAGATGGCGCAGAACATCGTCGTCGGCCTCTACCCGACCGACCTGGCCGGCGACGGCCGCGTGGACGTCCTCGCCCTGACCGACGGGTGGCTCGCCAGCCACCCGGACGCGTCACCGGCCCTGCGCCGGCTGGTGCTCGAGTCCCGCGACGGCGTCCGCCGGGCGCTGGCCGCCCAGGCGGCGGACCGACTGCCCCGTTGACGCGTCGACCGACGGCCCCGTCCCGTGCGGGCGGGGCCGTCGTCGGCGGTCACGGGGCCGTGAAGAAGCCCGCCAGGTGGGCCGTCACCACGCGGTCGCCCGCGACGTTGACGTGCCCGCGTCTCGGCCTGACCAGGAGCTGGCTGTGCGGGATGAGCCGGGCCGTCTCCTCGAAGAGCGACCGCGGGTAGAAACGGTCCCGCCCGCCCCCGACGACCAGCGTCGGTGCCTCGATCGGGGCCGTACAGAGCGTGAGGTCGAACCCGTCCTCCGCCTCGAGCGTCAGTCTCAGGTCGGACGCGGCGCGGGACCCGCCGACCAGCACGGGCGCCAGGATCCAACCGATCGGGCGCGCCAGCGGGGCCAGCACCGGCGGGACGACCGAGCCCGCCATGGCGCGTCCCGCGGCACGGACCGCTCCGTGCCCGAGCAGCCGGGCAATCTCGGCCTGCACGTCCCGCGCACCGGGGCCGAGGCGGCACGCGGTGCTGACCAGTGCCAGCCTGCGCACGAGGTGCGGGTGGTCGGCGGCGAGCACCTGCGCGATGCTGCCGCCCGTGGAGACACCCAGCACGTCCACCGGTGCCCCGAGCTCGGTGAGGGCCGCCGCGTAGCGGGCCGCGAGGGTGGCGAGCGTCAGACCGTCCGGCAGCCCCGGCCAGCGGTCGAGCACGACCAGCCGTCGACGGTCCCCCACGCCACGCAGCGGACTCAGGACGTTGCGCACCTGGCGGTCGCCCGGGACGCCGACGCGCAGCGCCAGGCCGGGCAGCACCACCAGCGGAACCTCACCGGATCCCGCCGAGGCGAACGGGACCCCGGCGAGCGTCCCGCGCTCCACCCGCGGTCTCCCGGGAGCGTCAGCCGTTGAGGACCGCCGCCAGCGAGCGCAGGCGTGAGTTGGTGAAGAGGTCGTCGACGAGCACGACGCGACCCGAGCCGTCGGCAAGGGGCACCTTCCAGTTCGGGTACTCCTGGTCGGTACCGGGCTGGTTCTGAGCGCGTCGCTCGCCGACCGCGTCGGCCAGCGACACGCCGACCAGAACGGCCGGCGTGGCCAGAACGTACCGGTGGAGCGCCTCGATGATCTCGCGCTCGGAGGGGTCGTCGCCCAGCAGGCCGCGCTGGCGCAGCACGCCGAGCATCTGGTCGCGCTCGGCGACAGCGGCCGCCCGCACCACCTCGACCGGCTCCGTCAGCAGCCCGAGCCGCTCGCGGATCGCGACGTGCTCACCGGCGAGGTAGCCGGCGCTGGGGGGCAGGTCGTGCGTGGTGACCGTGGCCAGGACGAGCGGCCGGTAGTGCTCGGGCGGCAGCGGCGCACCGTGCATGTCCCGCTCGAACCAGAGCACGGAGGTGCCCAGGATGCCGCGGTCGGACAGGTAGTCGCGCACCCACGGCTCGACCACGCCGAGGTCCTCGCCGATGACGACCGCCCCCGCGCGGTGCGCCTCGAGCGCCAGGATCCCGACGAGCGCCTCGTGGTCGTACCGCACGTAGGCCCCGTCGCCGGAGTCGGCACCCTCGGGGATCCACCACAGCCGGAACAGCCCGATGACGTGGTCGATGCGGATGGCGCCGGCATGCCGCAGGACCGTGCGCAGCATGTCCCGGTACGGCTTGTACGCGGCACGGGCCAGGGCGTCCGGGCGCCACGGGGGCTGCGACCAGTTCTGGCCCTGCTGGTTGTACATGTCGGGCGGCGCGCCGACCGTCGCGCCGCTCGCGAGCACGTCGCCGAGGGCCCACACGTCGGCCCCTTCGGGGTGCACGCCCACGGCGAGGTCGTGCATGATCCCCAGCGCCATGCCCCCGTCGAGCGCGGCCCGCTGCGCGGCGGCGAGCTGCTCGTCTGCCTGCCACTGCAGCCACATGTGGAACTCGACGCGCTCGCCCAGCTCGCTGCGGGCCTGCGCGACGAACGCCGACGACGGGTCGCGAGCCTCGACCGGCCACTCCTCGTTCTCGTACCGCTCCGCGAGCGCGCACCAGAGCGCGAAGGTCTCGAGGCCGGCGCCCTCCAGCTCGACGTAGCTGTCGAACGCAGCCTGGCGTGCGGCCGAGCGCGGCGCGGCGAACAGGACCTCCAGGGCCGTCCGCTTGGCGGTCCAGGCGGCGTCGCGGTCGATCGGTCCGGAGTCGCGGTCCGTGGCCAGCACGGGCTCGGCGGCCCACTCGACGAGCGTGCGGTCCGCGGCGGACAGGTACCCGGCCTCGCGGACGTCCTCGACCCGGATGTAGATCGGGTTCACGAACCGGCGGGTGGTCGGCAGGTACGGCGACGGCGTCATCGGCACGGTCGGCTCGGCGGCGTGCAGCGGGTTGATGAGCAGGAAGTCGGCGCCGAGCTCACGCCCGGCGAGCCAGCCGATCTCCGCGAGGTCCGCCAGGTCGCCGACGCCCCAGGAGCTGTTCGAGCGGACCGAGTAGAGCTGCGCCATGAGGCCCCAGGACCGGTGCCGACGGATCGACTCGGGCACGTCGAGGTGCGTCGGGGTCACGACGAGCGGGCTGTGCGCGTCGGCGGACGGCCCGCTGGCGACGATCTCGTGCCAGCCGAGCGGGAGGTCGTCGGGGAGCGTGAACGTGGCCCGGCCCACCAGGCGCCCGTCGACGGTGCGGGGGGCCGCGAGCACGTCCGCCTGGGCGACCTCGCGGCGACCGCCGCCGACCTCGGGGTCCAGCTCGACCCACACCTCGACCGGGTCGCCGTGGCTCACGTGCACCGCGACGTGGGCGTGCCGGCCCTGGCGGACCACCAGCACCGGCGGCAGCACGCGCCGCCACGGCATGTCCTCGACGTGCGCGATCGCCAGGTCGATCCGCTCCGGCGAGGACGCGTCGACGCCGAGCGCACCGAGCACGCCCTGCAGCGTCGCGGTGCTCGCGCGGCGGTTCTGGCCGTGGAAGTCCCAGTGGTCGGGCACCACGCCGTAGGCCGCGGCGAGACGGAGCAGGGCGTCGGACGCAGGTACCGGGTCGTCGGCCACGGACCGATCCTGCCAGAGGGCTGTCGCCGCACGCAGGACGTATGCCGTCCGGGTGCGTCACACGGCCCGGCGGTGGGGACGTCCGACGTAACCTTGCGAACCATGACGGCACCCGCGCTGCGTCCCTACCCGCCGACGCCCCGCCTCGACCTGGTCGAGGACCTGCACGGCCACGCGGTCGCCGACCCGTACCGCTGGCTCGAGGACGAGTCGTCCGACGAGACGCAGGCGTGGTCGACGGCGCAGGACGACCTCTACGAGCGGTACCGCGCCGGGCTGCCGACGGACGGAACCCTGGCCACGCCGGCGCTGACCGCCCGGCTGCGCGAGCTGCTCGGGGCCGGCTTCGTCAGCCCGCCCGCCTGGCGTGGCGACCGACGGTTCTTCTCGCGGCGGTCGGGCGACCAGGAGCACGCCGTGGTCGTGGTGGCCGACGGCGACGACGAGCGCGTCCTGCTGGACCCCATGCAGATCGACCCCGAAGGCACGACGACGCTCGACTCGTGGCAGCCGTCGAAGGAGGGCCACCTCGTCGCCTACCAGGTCTCGACCGGTGGCACCGAGGAGTCGGTCCTGCGGGTGCTCGACGTGACCACCGGCGAGATCGTCGACGGGCCCGTCGACCGCGCCCGCTACTCCCCCGTGGCCTGGCTGCCTGGTGGGGAGGCGTTCTACTACGTGCGTCGCCTGGCCCCGGACGCCCTGCCCGCCGACGAGGTCCAGTACCACCGGCGCGTCTGGCTGCACCGCCTGGGCACGCCGGCCGAGCAGGACGTCGAGGTGTTCGGCGACGGGCTCGACCACACGAACTACTACGGCGTCTCCGTGTCGCGCGACGGTCGGTGGCTGATCGTCTCGGCGTCCGCCGGCACCGCGCCGCGCACCGACGTGTGGATCGCCGACCTCGAGGCCACGCCCCGCGACCACCCCGCGTTCGTCGAGGTGGCCGTCGGGCTCGACGCCGAGACCGGTGCGTGGGTGGCCCGCGACGGGCGGCTCTACGTGCACACGAACCTCGACGCGCCCCGCGGCCGCCTCGCCGTGACCGACCCGACGACACCCGGCGTCGAGCACTGGACCACGCTGCTGGCGCAGGACCCGACGGCGGTGCTGGAGGACGTGTCGTTCGCCGACGACGGCGGTGACGACCGGACGCCGACGGCCCTGTTCGCCTCCTGGCGTCGGCACGCCGTCTCCGAGGTGACCGCGCACGACCCGCAGACCGGCGAGCTCTGGGAGAGCGTCCCGCTGCCGGGCCTGGGCTCGATCTCGGGCCTCGTGACGCGACCCGAGGGCGGGCAGGACGTCTGGTTCTCGTACACCGACCACACCAGCCCGTCGAGCGTCCACCACCTCGACGCGGCCACGCGGCGCACGACGCTGTGGGCCGCTCCCCCGGGTCTCGTCGCCGACCTGCCCGACGTCCGCGCGCAGCAGATCGACGTGGTCAGCAAGGACGGCACGGTGGTGCGCGCGTTCGTCGTCGCCCTCGCCGACTCCCTCGACGCGACCGGCGCGCCGACCAGGCCCGCCCCGACGATCCTCTACGGCTACGGGGGCTTCCAGATCTCGCTCGACCCGGCGTACTCGGCGTCGACTCTCGCGTGGGTCGAGGCGGGTGGCGTGTACGTCGTCGCCAACCTGCGCGGCGGCGGCGAGGAGGGTGAGCAGTGGCACCGCGACGGCATGCGGGGCAACAAGCAGAACGTGTACGACGACTTCCACGCGGTCGGTGAGCACCTCGTCGCGAACGGCTGGACGACGCCCGACCTGCTGGCCTGCTGGGGCGGCTCGAACGGCGGCCTGCTGGTCGGCGCGGCCGTCACCCAGCGGCCCGACCTGTTCGCCGCCGCGGTCTGCTCGGCGCCGCTGCTCGACATGGTCCGCTACCAGCTGTTCGGGCTCGGCGTCACGTGGACCGAGGAGTACGGCGACGCGGACCACCCGACGGAGCTCGGCTGGCTGCTCGGCTACTCGCCGTACCACAGCGTGGTCGACGGCACGGACTACCCCGCCACGCTGTTCACGGTGTTCGAGGGCGACACCCGCGTCGACCCCCTGCACGCGCGCAAGCTCGCGGCGGCCCTGCAGGCGGCGACGATCGGTGATCCGGCCACGCATCCGATCCTCGTGCGGCGCGAGACCGGGGTCGGGCACGGCGGCCGGTCGTTGTCGCGCACCATCGGGCTGTCCGTCGAGCAGCTGCAGTTCGCGGGCGACCGCACGGGCCTGTGGAGCCGCGCGTGATCCCGGCCGCGGACCCCAGCCCGAGCCCCGTCTCGATCCTGGATCCCAACAAGGCTCCGCAGACCCTCGGCGAGTGGTTCGTCGGCATCCCGCTGCGCATCATCCTCATCGTCGCCATCAGCTCCATCGCGCTCTGGCTCATCCGGCGGTCGATCCGAGGGATCACCAACCGGGTGGCCGACGGGACGCCATGGCTCGAGCGCGGCGTCCTCAAGCCGCTCGGCGAATCCGCCGTCGGCGCGGTGCTCGACAAGGCCAACCCGCTGGCCAACGCGCGCCGCGCCCAGCGGGCCCGGACGATCGGCTCGGTGCTGCGCTCGACGGCCACGATCGTCGTCGGCGGCACCGCGTTCTTCATGATCCTCGACACCCTGGGCATCAGCCTCGCGCCGTTCATCGCCTCGGTCGGCGTGATCGGCGTCGCCCTCGGTTTCGGCGCGCAGAGCCTGGTGAAGGACTTCCTCACCGGCCTGTTCATGCTGCTGGAGGACCAGTACGGCGTCGGTGACGTGATCGACGTGGGACCCGCGAACGGCACCGTCGAGGCGGTCACGCTGCGGATCACCAAGATCCGCGACGCCGACGGCACGCTCTGGTACGTGCCCAACGGGACGATGTTGCGGGTGGGCAACAAGACGCAGGGCTGGGCGACGGCCGTGGTCGAGATCGACGTCGACTACTTCGCGGACCTCGACCAGGTCCGGTCGTTGCTGGCCGAGGCGGCCGCCCGCGTCGCGGCGGACCCGGTGACCGGGTCGCACATCCTGGGCGAGCCGACGATCACCGGGATCGAGAAGCTCAGCGCAGACGCCGTCACGCTGCGCCTCAAGGTCAAGACGTCGCCGGCCCAGCAGTGGGAGGTCGCGCGCGAGCTGCGCGTCGCCGCCCGCCGGGTGCTCGAGCAGGCGCACGTGCCGCTGGCCGGCCAGCGGGACCTGATGGCGACGCACGAGGCACACGTGGCCTCGCAGCAACGGGACCCCCACGACACGCCACTGGACGACATCGCGCACGCTCACGAGGCACGGGAGGCGCCGGCGACGTCGTCGTCGGACGACTGAGCCTCAGGCCCAGTCGAGCAGCGGGTCGCCCGCGCGCACGCTCGTGCCCTCGGGCACCAGGACGGTCAGCGCAGCGGGGTCGGCCTGGAGCGCGACGACCGGGCAGATGGTCGCGAGCTCGGCTGCGTGCACGTCCACGGGCGACCACGTGATCAGGTGGTCGCCGGCGCGCACCGTCTGACCGCCCTCGACGTGCAGCGTGAAGCCGGCGCCGGCGAGGCCGACGGTGTCGATGCCGAGGTGGACGAGGATCGTGCGCCCCTCGCTCAGCTCGAGCGCGAACGCGTGCGGGTGCAGCGCGCCGATCACGCCGTCCGCGGGGGCGACGACGGTCTGGGTCTGGGTGCGCAGCGGCTCGATGGCGAGACCGGGACCGACCATCCCCTCGGCGAACACCGGGTCGGGGACGGCGGTGACGGGAAGCACGACGCCCGTCAGGGGGCTGACGAGGCGCAGGGTGGCCACGGTCGGGACGTCGCGACCGGCGTCAGCGCAGGGAGTCGAGCTCGGCGGCGAGGTTGTCGGCCTCCGGGCCGACGATCACCTGCACGATGTGACCCGAGCGCACGACGCCGAACGCTCCGCTGGCCTTGAGGGCGGCCTCGTCGACCAGGTGGGCGTCGGTCACCTCCACGCGCAGGCGGGTGATGCAGGGCTCGAGGTCCACGACGTTCGAGTCCCCACCCAGCGCTGCGAGGATCTGCTCTGCCTTGCTCATGGAACTCCTCAGCTCGCGGGCGCGTTCGTGGTTCGCGGTTGCGGACGCGCGCGACGCCAAGACTAACGCTGCGCACGGTCGGCCACGGCCGAAAGACCCTGGACGGCGCGGCCGAGTGGCGTTCAGGGTCGTCAAAGGCCCACACTGCGACAGGACGACGAGGAGGTCACGCCGGTGAGTGCCGTGCATGCCGAACACCCCACGGTCATCACCGGTATCGGGGTGAGTCCTGGGCGCGTGGTCGCGCCGGCGGTGCTCATGCCCGACCCGGTCGCCGAACCGCCGTCCGGCCGTCGCCTCCCGCCGGGGACCGACTACGCCGCCGAGGCCACGCGCATCGGTCGGGCCTCCGAGGTCGTCCGAGCCGCGCTCGACGCCGCCGCCGACCTGGCCGAGGGCGACAGCGCGGACCTGCTGCGCGCGACGGCGGCCATCGCGGCCGACCCCAGCCTGGTCGAGGACGCCGAGCAGCGGGTGATCGCCGACCGGCTGGTGCCCGAGCGCGCGGTCTGGGAGGCCGCCGAGGCGGTCGCCGAGCAGTTCGAGGCGCTCGGCGGCTACTTCGCGGAGCGGACCCAGGACATCGCCGACGTCCGCGACCGGCTCGTCGCGCACCTGACCGGCCGCCCCGCTCCCGGCGTGCCGGCGCACGAGGAACCGTTCGTGCTGGTCGCGGCCGACCTCGCTCCGGCGATCGTCGCGACCCTCGACACGGCTCGTGTGCTCGCGATCGTCACGGGCACCGGCGGACCCACCTCGCACACCGCGATCCTGGCCCGCGCCCGCGGCATCCCGACGGTCGTCGCCGCCCGCGGTGCCGAGGCCGTGGTGCACGCCGAGGGGCTCGTGCTCGTCGACGGCTCCGCCGGGACCGTGACGGTCGACCCCACCGAGGAGCAGGTCCGCGCCGCGCGGGCGCTCGGCGACCAGGCCCGCACGTTCGACGGGCACGGCCGGACCTCCGACGGGCACGCCGTCGCGCTGCTGGCCAACGTCGGCGACCCGTCCGACGCCGAACCCGCCGCGGCCGCGGGCGCCGAGGGCGTCGGCCTGTTCCGCACCGAGTTCGGGTTCCTCGGCCGCCAGGAGGCGCCGACGATCGACGAGCAGGTGGTCGCCTACCGCCGCGTGCTGGCGGCGTTCCCCGGTCGCAAGGTGGTGATCCGCACCCTCGACGCGGGCGCCGACAAGCCGCTGCCGTTCCTCACCGACGAGCCCGAGGTCAACCCCGCGCTCGGCGTGCGGGGCCTGCGCACGGCGGTCCGGCACCCCGAGGTGCTCCAGGACCAGCTCACCGCGATCGCCCGGGCCGCGGACGAGGAGCACGCCGACGTCTGGGTCATGGCGCCGATGGTGTCCACCGTCGACGAGGCCGAGCAGTTCGTCGCCTCGTGCGCCAAGCACGGGCTCGACGTGGCCGGCGTGATGATCGAGGTGCCGTCTGCCGCCCTGCTGTCCGGCCCGATCCTGGCGCACGCGGCCTTCGCGAGCATCGGCACCAACGACCTCACGCAGTACACGATGGCCGCCGACCGGCTGCTGGGCGCGGTCGCCGAGCTGTCGGACCCGTGGCAGCCCGCGGTCCTGCACCTCGTCGCCGCGGCGTGCGCCGGCGGCGCGCAGCAGGGCCGGCCGGTCGGCGTCTGCGGTGAGGCCGCGGCCAGCCCTGCGCTCGCCGTCGTGCTCGTCGGGCTCGGGGTGTCGTCCCTGTCGATGACGCCACGCGCGCTGCCCGACGTCGCCGCCCTGCTCGCCGCCACGTCGTTCGACGAGTGCCGACGGCTCGCGCAGCTCGCGCTCGCCGCCTCCAGCGCCGCCGACGCACGCTCGATCGTGCGGGCGGCGCTGCCCGTCCTGGAGGACCTGGGCCTCTGAGCAGCGTGTGAGGATGGTCGCCGTGAGACCCGACTCCTTCTATGCCGCGGTGGGCGGGCACGACACGTTCGTCCGGCTGGTCGACGAGTTCTACCGAGGCGTGGCCGCCGACCCCGTGCTGCGGCCGATGTACCCCGAGGAGGACCTGGGACCCGCACGCGAGCGGCTGACCATGTTCCTCGAGCAGTACTGGGGTGGTCCGACCACCTACTCCGACCAGCGCGGGCACCCCCGCCTGCGGATGCGGCACGCGCCGTTCAAGGTGAACCCGGACGCCCGTGACCGCTGGCTCCTGCACATGCGCGCCGCCGTGGACTCCCTCGATCTCGCACCCCTGCACAAGGCCGAGCTCTGGGACTACCTCGAGCGTGCCGCGCACTCGATGCTCAACACCTTCGAGGACTGATGACGACCGACCCGATGAGGCCCGTCCTCGACATCCTGCGGCTCCAGCAGACCGACCCGGACCTCTTCGTCGGGTCCTCGCTGCCCCAGCCGAGCGGGCGCGTGTTCGGCGGTCAGGTGCTCGCGCAGGCGCTGCTCGCGGCCGGCGCGACCGTTCCGGAGGGCCGGCTGCCCCACTCGTTGCACGGCTACTTCCTGCGCGCCGGCGACGTGACCGAGCCGATCACGTACGACGTCGAGCGTCTGCGCGACGGACGGTCCTTCACGGCCCGTCGGACGCACGCGCTGCAAGGTGGCACCGCCATCCTGTCGATGATCACGTCCTTCCAGGAGGCGCAGGGCGGCATCGACTACGCCGACCCCATGCCGACCGACGTCCCGCCCCCGGAGGACGTGCCGTCCGCGCTCGACGTGCTCGGCGGGATCGACCATCCCGTGGCGAAGTTCTGGACGCAGGAGGCCGCCTTCGACGTGCGGCACGTCGACGGGCAGCTCTATCTCGGCCCCGCCGCCGACGTCAGCGGGCAGCAGTCGGTGTGGTTCCGCTCGCGCGGCCCGCTGCCCGACGACCAGCTGCTGCACCGGGCCCTGCTCGCGTACGCGTGCGACCAGGTGATGCTCGAACCGATCCTGCGCCGGTCCGGGAAGTCGTGGGTGACGCGCGGGCTGTCGATCGCGTCCCTCGACCATGCGATGTGGTGGCACCGGGACGTACGGGTCGACGACTGGCTGTTGTACGTGCAGTCGTCGCCGAGCGCGCAGGGTGGGCGGGGGCTCGGGGCCGCCCGCGTGTTCCAGCGCGACGGCACCCTCGTGGCGTCCGTGGCGCAGGAGGGCATGGTCCGCTTCCCCGACTGAACGCGCGGGGTCCGCTCTGTCGGGCGACACTTCCCGGATGGTCCGCCTGCGCCGCGTCCGCATCGACGCCCCCGGCTGGTCGCGGCGTCGTGCCGGCCGCGGCTTCCTCTACCTGGACCTCGCACGCGGCCGGATCACGGACGCGGAGTCGCTGGACCGGATCCGTGCGCTCGCCATCCCGCCCGCGTGGCGGGAGGTGTGGATCAGCCCGTGGCCGCACGGGCACATCCAGGCGGCCGGTCTCGACGACGCCGAGCGGCGGCAGTACCTCTACCACCAGCAGTGGCGCGTCCGTCGCGACCGGCTGAAGCACGATCGCGTGCTGGAGATCGCGGCCCGGCTCCCCGCCGCCCGTCGACGCGTTCGCCACGACCTGCGCCTCGACGGGATGCCGCGGGAGAAGGTGCTCGCGCTCGCGTTCCGGCTGCTCGACCTGGCGTACCTGCGGGTGGGCGGCGAGGGCTATGCGGTGCGGCACGGGTCGTACGGGCTGGCGACCCTGCTCCGGTCGCACGTCACCGTGCACGCCGACGACCGCATCCACCTGCACTTCCCGGCCAAGTCCGGCCAGCTGCGGGACACCGTCGTCGACGACGAGGACGTCGCGACCGTCATCCGGTCGCTCAAGCGACGCTCGGACGACGGCGAGGAGCTGTTGGCGTGGCGCGAGGCGGACGCCTGGCACGACGTCACGAGCGCGGACGTGGGCGCCTACGTCAAGGAGCTGCTCGGGCCGGACGCGACCCCGAAGGACTTCCGGACCTGGCACGCGACCGTGCTCGCCGCGCGTGGGCTCGCCGCCGCCGGGCCGCCCCCGGCGTCGGAGCGAGCGCGTCGCACGGTGGTCACCGCGGTCGTCCGCGACGTCGCCGACGAGCTGGGCAACACACCCGCCGTGTGCCGCGCCTCGTACATCGACCCGCGCGTCATCGACCTGTGGGAGCACGGTCGCTCGATCCCGCTCACCCGGTCGCAGGCCGCCGCGGAGCGCGAGACGCTGGCGCTGCTCGCCTGAGCGCCCCCTCAGCGATCCCGCGTGCGGTGTGCTCCCGCCGACCGCAGACTGCGTTGATGACCCCGGACGACCTGCTGCCCGCCCCGGTCGCCGACACGCTCGGCGGCCTGGTCCCGGGCCTCGGCCCCGACGGTCGGCCCCGGCCCGACGCACCGCTCGTGGCCGTCACCGGAGTGACCGGCTACGTGGGCGGGCGACTCGTCCCCGAGCTGCTCGCGGCCGGCTACCGGGTGCGCGCCGTCGCGCGCAACCCCGACCGGCTGCGCGGACGCCCCTGGTACGACCAGGTCGAGCTCGCCCGGGCGGACGCGTCGGACCTCGACCAGATCCGCGCGGCGCTGGCCGGCACCGAGGTCGCGTACTACCTGATCCACTCGCTCGGTTCGGGCCGCAGCTTCGAGTCGACCGACCGCCGGACCGCCCTGACCTTCGCGCAGGCCGCCCGCGAGGCCGGCCTCCGCCGGGTCGTCTACCTCGGGGGCCTCTACCCGCAGGGCGAGGACCTCTCCCCCCATCTCGCCTCGCGCACCGAGGTGGGCGAGATCCTGCTCGCCTCCGGGGTGCCCACGACCGTGCTGCGGGCCGCCGTCATCCTCGGGTCCGGCTCGGCGTCGTTCGAGATGATGCGCTACCTGACCGAGCGGTTGCCCGCCATGACGGCCCCGCGGTGGGTGGCCAACCGGATCCAGCCCATCGCGATCCGCGACGTGCTGCGCTACCTGGTCGGCTCGGCGGCGATGCCCGCGGACGTCAGCCGGGGTTTCGACATCGGCGGCCCGGACGTGCTGACCTACCGCCAGATGATGCAGGGCTACGCGGCCGCGGCCGGGCTGCGGCCGCGGCTCATCGTCGGGGTGAAGGTCCTCAGCCCCAGGCTCTCGAGCCTCTGGGTGTCGCTGGTGACGCCCGTGCCGTCCGGGCTCGCGCGGCCGCTGGTCGAGTCGCTCGTGCACGAGGTGATCTGCGACGAGCACGACATCGCCGCTCTCGTCCCCGACCCGGTCGACGGGTTGATCGGCTTCGACCGGGCCGTCCGGCTGGCGCTGCGACGCGTGCAGGACGCCGCCGTCGCGACCCGGTGGTCGTCGGCGGCCGTGCCCGGCGCGCCGAGCGACCCGCTGCCGAGCGACCCCGACTGGGCCGGCGGCTCCCTGTACGTCGACGAACGCCGGATCACGGTCGACGCGTCGCCGGCCGCGCTGTGGCGGGTTCTGGAGGCCGTCGGGGGCGAGCGCGGCTGGTACTCGTGGGGCCTCGCCTGGCGGGTCCGTGGCCTCGCGGACCGGCTGGTCGGCGGGCCCGGACTGCGGCGGGGGCGTCGCGACCCGATGAACCTGCTCGTCGACGACGCGGTCGACTTCTGGCGGGTCGAGGCGATCGACGAGGGCCGGCTGCTGCGCCTGCGCGCCGAGATGCGGGTCCCCGGGCTGGCGTGGCTGGAGCTGCGGGTGGAGGACGAGTCCCCGACGGTGTTCTCCCAGCGTGCGCTGTTCCATCCCAGAGGCCTGCTCGGGCAGCTCTACTGGTGGTCCGTCTACCCGTTCCACGGCATCGTGTTCGGCGGGATGCAACGCAACATCGCGCGCGCAGCGAACGCTGCGGAGCGAGCACGCATCCGGTCCTAGCGACGCCGCCGGATCGCCACCGGCTCCTCGACGTACGGCTCCCACGCAGCCCGTTCAGCCGGTCCGATCCGCACCGGCGCACCCGTCGCGGTGCTCACCAGGACGACCGTCGTCGCCGCACGCGCGTAGACCACCGGCTGCTCACCGTCGATCAGCGGGTCGCGCATCTCGTAGCAGACGTCGAGGCTCGCGCCGCCCAGGTGGCCCAGCCACATCTCGACGATCACCGGGGTGCGGCGGTAGCTCAGCGGCCGCAGGTACTCGATCTCCTGCCGGGCCACGAGCGTGGACATCTGCGCGGTCGGGCCGGCGTCCAGCACGGCGGTGGGCCAGGGCGTCGCGTCGCCGGCCGGTGCCCGCCAGAACGCCGTGATCCGCGCCTCCTCCAGCAGGGTGAGCATGGAGGCGTTGTTCACGTGCTGGTAGGCGTCGAGGTCGGACCAGCGGAGCAGGACGGGAATCTCGAGACGCGCCATGCAGACGATCCTACGAGCGCGAGCCCGCCCGACACGTGCGGTCGGACGGGCTCGTGCGCACGCCGTGCTCAGTCGCGACGAAGCTTGCGGTACGTGACGCGGTGCGGGCGGGCCGCGTCGGCGCCCAGCCGCTCGATCTTGTTCTCCTCGTAGGAGGCGAAGTTGCCCTCGAACCAGTACCAGCTCGCCGGGTTCTCCTCCGTGCCCTCGTAGGCCAGGATGTGCGTCGCGACCCGGTCGAGGAACCACCTGTCGTGGGAGACCACGACCGCGCAGCCGGGGAACTCGAGCAGCGCGTTCTCCAGCGACCCGAGCGTCTCGACGTCGAGGTCGTTGGTGGGCTCGTCGAGCAGGAGGAGGTTGCCGCCCTGCTTGAGCGTGAGCGCGAGGTTGAGGCGGTTGCGCTCGCCACCCGAGAGCACACCGGCGGGCTTCTGCTGGTCGGGGCCCTTGAACCCGAACGCGGCGACGTAGGCACGCGAGGGCATCTCGACGTTGCCGACCTTGAGGAAGTCGAGCCCGTCGGAGACCACCTCGAACAGGGTCTTCTTCGGGTCGATGCCGCCGCGCGACTGGTCGACGTAGGAGATGTTGACCGTCTCGCCGACCTTGAGGTCACCGGCGTCGAGCGGCTCGAGCCCGACGATCGTCTTGAACAGCGTGGTCTTGCCGACGCCGTTCGGCCCGATCACGCCGACGATGCCGTTGCGCGGCAGCGTGAAGCTCAGGCCGTCGATGAGCATGCGCCCGTCGAAGCCCTTCTGCAGGCTGTTGGCCTCGAGGACGATGGCACCCAGACGCGGGCCCGGCGGGATCTGGATCTCCTCGAAGTCCAGCTTCCTCGTGCGGTCCGCCTCGGCAGCCATCTCCTCGTAGCGCGCGAGGCGCGACTTCGACTTGGTCTGGCGGCCCTTGGCGTTGGACCGGACCCACTCCAGCTCCTCCTTGAGCCGCTTGGCGAGCTTGAGGTCCTTCTTGCCCTGGATTGCCAGGCGTTCGCCCTTCTTCTCCAGGTACGTGGAGTAGTTGCCCTCGTAGGGGTACAGGCGGCCTCGGTCGACCTCGCAGATCCATTCCGCGACGTGGTCCAGGAAGTACCGGTCGTGGGTGACCGCGAGGATGGCGCCGGGGTAGTCCTTCAGGTGCGCCTCCAGCCAGAGCACGCTCTCCGCGTCGAGGTGGTTGGTGGGCTCGTCGAGCAGGAGCAGGTCGGGCTTCTCCAGGAGGAGCTTGCACAGGGCCACGCGGCGGCGCTCACCACCGGACAGCACCGTGACGTCCGCATCCGGGGGCGGGCAGCGCAGCGCGTCCATCGCCTGGTCGAGCTGGGCGTCGAGGTCCCAGGCGTCGGCCGCGTCGATGGCCTCCTGCAGCACGCCCATCTCGGCCAGCAGGGCGTCGAAGTCGGCGTCGGGCTCGCCCATCAGGACGGAGATCTCGTTGTACCGGTCGAGCTTGCCCTTGATCTCGGCGACGCCCTCCTCGACGTTGCCCAGGACCGTCTTGGCCTCGTTCAGCGGCGGCTCCTGCTGGAGGATGCCGACCGTGTAGCCGGGGCTGAGCCGGGCCTCGCCGTTGGACGGCTGGTCGAGGCCGGCCATGATCTTGAGGATCGTCGACTTGCCCGCGCCGTTCGGTCCGACGACGCCGATCTTGGCGCCGGGAAGGAAGTTCAGGGTGACGTCGTCGAGGATGACCTTGTCGCCGTGCGCCTTGCGCGTCTTGTACATGGAGTAGATGAACTCAGCCACTGGCTCTTCGTCCGCCTCGGTGCTCGTGGAGGTGCCCTCACGCGAGGGGGCACTCTTGACCCGGCACCCGCGACGCGATCGGCCGCGCGCTGCCCGTGAGCAGTACCCGCGCGGTTCCGACCTGCGTCGTCGGGTTGCCGGTGCCCCAGCCTAGGCGATCAGAGCACGCCGACCAGTGCGGGAGCGGCCTCGTCGTCGGCCAGGTCCTCCCCCACGTGCTCGGCCGGGACCAGGAACTGGGCGCTCTCCTCGTCGGCCAGCTCCTGAAGACCGCTGACGTCGGCCGGCTCCGTGGCGGAGCCGTCCGCGCCCACGGTGCCGGCGACGCCGTCCGCACCGGCCGCCGTGCTCATCGTCCGCGCGAAGTGGCTGCTGCCGAACGCGAGGTCGTGGCCCAGCGAGGCCGCCTCGAGGACGAGCGACGTGCGCGGGCCCTGCTCCGAGATCCACTCCTCGGTGGACAGCCGGCCCTGCACGATCACCGGGTCCCCCTTGCGCAGCGACCGCGCCACGTTGACGGCGGTGGTGCGCCACACCTTGACGTTGAACCACTCCGTCTGGCCGTCCTTCCAGGCGCCGGTCTGCTTGTCGAACCAGCGGCGGGTGCTGCCCAGCCGGAACGTGCTGAACGGGGTGCCCCCGTCGTTCTCGTGGAAGTTGCGCACCTCCGTGCCGATCCAGCCGACGACGGTCAGGTCCAGGGACTGCGTGCTCATCGATGCCTCCAGTGCCGTGCGCCCCGGCGGGTGCGGGGCTCGTGCGGCCAGCCTCGGCTCGTCGGGAGAGCCGTAGGGCCAGGAACCCGGATCGGTGCGGCCCGCCGCGCGGATCGGGGGCTGGGGGCGGCTCAGCCGCGCGCGGACGCGACGAGCTCACGGACCGTGCGGTGCTCGGCGAGCACCTGATCCGTCGGTACCGCCAGCCGCGCCCTGGCGACGCTCTCCAATGCGGCGCGCCCGTCGCGCAGCACGCGTTCCGAGCGTCTCCGGGCGGCGTTCGACCGCGCCGCCCGGCTGCCGACGAAGGCCGCGACCGCGCCCACGAGAGCGACGCCGGCGACGACGGGCGTCCAGGTGTTCGACTGCCCATTTCCGAGCGCCGACCCGCCTGCGACCGACGCGAGCACCAGGGCGGCGGCGGCCAGGACGACGGCCACGACCAGCAGCCCGACGGCGGCCGCGGAACGCCTCACGGCGAGGCTCAGCTCGGAGATCGCGTCGCCGACCGCGATCCGCAGCTCGGTGGTCGAGGCGATCCGCGAGCCGACGTCCCGCGCCCACCGCTGGGGAAGCCCCTGCGTGGCGCCTTCGAGCCACAGGCTGCGGGCCAGCGCGACACCGTCCTCCTGCACGGCTCCGAAGCCTTGCGTCGCCGAGGTCCCGCCGCGGACCGCGGTCGCGACCGACCCGGCCACCGCGGACAGTCCGACCGAGCGTGCGAGCGTGTCGACGGTCTCCGCCAACGAGGGTGCGGCCGGCTCGCGTGCGGCGACGTGCTTGTCCAGGGCCGTCACGGCGTCGTTCAGCTCGGCACCCGCGTGCCGGGCGGCCAGGGACTGCGAGGCGACGACGCCGGCCAGCGCGGTGCGCAGCCCCCGCACCCCCTCGCCGGTGGTCGCGGACGCCGACGTCACCGGGACGCCCGTGAGTCCGTCGTCGACGAGCAGCCGCTCGAGGTCCGAGACGAGCGAGGCACGCACGGCGGGCGAGACGGTGTCGATCTGGTTGAGCACGACGACCATCGACGACTCGTGGCCCACCAGCTGGCGCAGGTAGCCGCTGTGCAGCGCGTCGTCGGCGTACTTCTGCGGGTCGACCACCCACGTCAGCAGGTCGGCCTGCGGTACCAACCGGTCGACCACCTTGCGGTGCTCGGGCGCGATCGAGTCGTGGTCGGGCAGGTCGAGGAGCACGAGCCCCCGCAGAGACGCCTCCGACTCCCCGTCGAGCAGGCTCTCGCGCGCGATCCGCCGCTCCGGGACGACGCCGAGCCAGTCCAGCAGCGCGTCCGCGCCGTTGCCCCAGACGCATGCCGTGATCTCCGACGTCGTCGGACGACGCACCCCGACATCGGCGAACTGCAGACCGCTGATCGCGTTGAACAGGCTCGACTTGCCGGAGCCCGTCCCGCCGACCAGGGCGACGACGGTGTGGTCGACGCCCAGCGCGAGCCGGGCACGGACGCCGTCGATCGTCGACGAGACGCGCGCGGCCACCTTGGGCGCGATCCGTCCGTCGGCGACGGCGAGCGCGCGGTCGAGGGCGTCGACGCGCCCGGCGAGGAGCGTGGTCTCGTCTGTGGTCACGTCAGTCCCTTGAGGACGGCGAGCCGCAGCCGCAGGCGCGACGCGGCGTCGTCGGCGAGGTCGGGGTCGGCAAGGACCTCCCCGACGGCCGAGCGCTCGAGCGCGACCTGGGCGCCCACGCGCGCGACGAGGTCGGCCCGCAGATCGTCCGCGGCCTGCCCGCCCGACTCGTCGATCAGTGTCACGAGCAGGTCGCGCGCCTCCTCGACGCCCGCGGCCGCGGCGAGCGCGATCGCAGCGAGCCCGTCGTCCCCGAGCGCTCGCTCGGCCTTGCGGCGACGACGCGCCCGCCGGGAGGCGTCGGACGAGGGCGTGACCGACAGCGCGGCCCGGACGACCCGCACACCCTGCGCGGTCCACGCGCGGGCGGCCTGGTCGGCGGCCGACCGGCGACTGCTCCCAGTCGCCCAGGACGCCTCGACCGAGGGGCCGCCAGCGGGGCCGTCGGGAGCGACGAGCGCCGCACGCAGCGACCGCTCGGCCTGCGCGCCGGCCGCGGTCAGGGTGGCCGTCGCCGAGTGTGCGAGGTCGTCGACCAGGGGCGCGATCCGCGCCGACCTCGACCGCCCGTCGCGCGCCGAGCCGCGGACGCGGCCCTTGGCGGCGACCACGCGGTCCAGCGGACCTCGGGCGGCGGTCAGCTCCGACCACCGCGCACGCACCGCGCCGTCGGCCACCGCCCCCGCGGCGATCCCGCCGGCGCCCTGCCCGACGCAGACCGCGACCGCGTCGTCCAGCACAGCGCCGATCGCCGCTGCCGCGTCGGCCTGCCCCTGCACCGCCTCGGCGAGCTCGTCGACCCACGGCCGCAGCGCGGCGAGCGACCCGCGCAACGTGCGCCCGATGACCGTGCGGGCCTTGTCCGGCCCGGCGAGCATGGCGAGCCAACGCTGGATCGGCGCGACGGACGACGCCGGCAGCAGCCCCTCGTGCGGCCCGAGGTCGGGCACGACGAAGAGCGGAGAGCCCTGCAACCCGTTCTCGCGCAGGCGCCCCAGCAGGTCACCGCGGACGGTCGGCAGCGAGTTCGGCGGGACCCGGTTGAGCACCATCGCGACGGAGGCGCCCCGCTCGACGGCGCCCTGCAGCACCCGCCACGGCAGCGCGTCCCCGTACCGGGCGGCGGTCGTCACGAACAGCCACAGGTCCGCCGCCTCGAGCAGCCGGTGCGCCGACTCGCGGTTGGACTCGAGCACCGAGTCGAGGTCGGGGGCGTCCAGGAGCGCGATCCCGCGGACCATGTGCTCGTCGGCGACGACGGTCACCGACTCGAGCACCGGGTGGTGCGACAGCAGCTCGGTGTCGAGCGGGTGGTGCACCAGGACAGGGCGCCGCGTCGTCGGCCGCAGCACGCCCGCCGTGCTGACCTCGGCCCCCACCAGCGAGTTCACGATCGTCGACTTGCCCGCCCCGGTCGACCCCGACACCACGACGACCGCGGGTGCCGAGAGCTCGGTGAGCCGCGGGACGAGGTGCTCGCCGAGCTGGTCGACCAGCCGGTCCCGCGACGCGCGAGCCTCCTTGATCCCCGGGATCTCCAGCGGGAACCCGGTCTTCTCGACGTCGCGCCGCAGGTCCTTGACCGCGTCCAGCAACGACGTCTGCGCGAGCGGCCGGGCGAGGATGTCGCGCGGGTCGTCCGCGACGTGGCGCGACGAGCCGACCAGCGGCTGCCCGTACTGCGCGGGCTGCACTGGAGCCGTGCGGGGCTGCGCGCTCACGCGACCATTGTCCCGGTGCGATCTGACCTGGCAAAACGCCACGCGGTTCCGGATCCGGGCGGTTCACCCGGCGGTGTCACGCGGCCCACCACGTGCACGCCGACGATCAGGCGATGAGATGCGCGGTCCCTCTCCCCTCCGATGGACACGGAGGAAGCTGAGAGCGTCCGCACCAAGGTCATGTGGATCACGGCGCAGGTCCTCGCGTACCGGACCCGAAACGCTGGCGTCGTGGATCCGGAGCGATCAGATGAGGTGCGGGATCGCGGATCTTCCGGGCACCGGCAGCAGTATCTTTGCTGGTACGGAGTCCGTCGGAGCCGCCCCCTTTGTGACGGGTGAAGGAGTCCCTCGACAGAGGGGCTGACGAGTACGCGACCTCAGACACCGAGCGCACTTCACCATCCCCTTGGCGGCTGGGTCGTTCACGACCCATGCACTCCCCCGAGGGAAGACGTCATCATGCACATCCTTCGCCTGGACCCCAGCTCGGCAACGTACCTCCCCTGGGGTTTCTTCTCGATATCCGTCCCCAATGCCATCGTCATCGCGGTGGCGGTGGTGTTGTTCATCCTCGCGATCGCGCTCCCGTTCCCCCGGGACCGCCACAAGTCGGGATCGGGCAAATGAGCAGCGAGCCCGTCCAGGAGGAGCCGGCGGCCAGCTGGATCGGCAGGCTGCGCAACACCCTGGAAGGCGACCTCCCCTACGAGAAGCTGCTCCCCGAGACTCAGCCGGCCTACGTCGCGTCGTGGATCTACGCGTTCGGGGTGCTGACCCTCGCGGCCCTGGTCACGATCGTCGCCTCCGGGACGGTCCTGGCGTTCCAGGGGCCGTCCTGGTACCACGTGTCCAGCACCGGGCTGTTCGTCAACAGCCTGCACTTCTGGTCCGTCCAGCTGTTCTTCCTCTTCATGGTGGTCCACCTGCTCGGGAAGTTCTGGATGGCGGCCTGGAGGGGCAACCGGGCGACGACGTGGATCACCGGGATGCTCGCGCTGGTGCTCTCGATCGGTGCGGCGCTGACCGGATACGTGGTCCAGACGAACTTCGACTCGCAATGGATCGCGTTCGAGGCCAAGGACGGCCTCAACGCCGTCGGGATCGGCGCGTGGTTCAACGTCGCCAACCTCGGTCAGAACCTCCTGATGCACGTCTTCCTGCTGCCGGCGATCCTGGCTGTGCTGGTCGTCGTCCACGTCGTGCTCGTCCGGATGCACGGCGTCGTCCCGCCGATCGACGCCGCCGAGGTCGAGGCCGCAGGCGGGGCGGAGCACTCACCGACCGGGCCCGCGGAGGTGCTCTGATGTCCGCCCCGACACGCCAGCAGCAGCTCGAGCGCGAGCACTGGTCGGGCCCGGTCCGGCGCTACGACATCCTCAAGGAGGGCACGATCGCGCTCAGCGTCGTCGCCGTCCTCGTCGTCGCGCTCGCAGCGATCTTCAGCTCCCCCGACGACCCACCGCTCACGCTCCAGAGCTGGGCGACGTCGGCACCCGCCGACCTCTACGCGGTCACGGTCGCCGAGCTCGCCGGCACGTCCGAATCCGCCACCTACGGCCCGCCGTACAACCAGGGCGGCGACGGGGTGGCTCTGGGTCCGCTGAAGCCGCAGAGATGGGCCGGCGTGCACCAGCCGGTCGATCCGCCGAACGACTTCGTGGTGAAGCCGCTGGAGACCCAGCAGCAACCGGCGGACGTCGCAGACGCACTGAGCACGTGGACGTCAGCGACTCCCGACCAGCAGGTCGCGTGGGCAACCGCGTACGACACCGCGCTGAACGACCCGGCTGGGGCGGACGGCGACGCCTCCCAGGTGCCCGATGGCGACTACGGGCCGGTTCCGACGATGGCCGCCGGGCTCGTCGCGATGGCCGGATCGGGTGCGCTCGACGGGATCCTGCCGGCGCCGGGGCAGTTCTACAGCACCGACAACACCAACCAGATCCTCTTCCTCGGTGACGGTGGATACCTGGACGACGCGGCCACTGCGGCCCATCTGCAGGGAAACGAGTGGGGCATGATGAACGAGACCGGTTCCTTCCCGGGGCAGGAATGGCTCCAGCCGTTCTCGTTCTGGTACCAGCTCCCGATCTTCAACAGCGACGCGACGACCGGGCCGGCCGCCACTCTGACGGCGAACGCAGACATCTACATCTTCGCCATCATCGCCGTGATGATGCTGGTCCTGATCCTGCTCCCGTTCATCCCAGGCGTGCGGTCGATCCCCCGATGGATCCCGCTGCACAGGCTCATCTGGCGGGACTACTACGCACGGGGGCGGCCTGCGGCCACGAAGCCGACGGAGCCGTAGGTTCCGAGACCTCACGGGTCACGGATCTGGACCCGAGGACGCGGACGACCTACAGGTCGACGTTCGCGCCCATGATCACGGTTCGCTCCGGCGGAAGGTGGAAGACCTCCGTGCGGCTCGCGGCGTTGCGCGCCAGCCAGACGAACAGCCGTGGGCGCCAGTTCCGCCGATGGGACTTGCCGGCTGCGTGCACGTCGAGGAGGGACAGGAAGTAGTGCGCGTCGTCGACGTCCAGCATGAGCTCGGGGCTCTGGGTGGCCGCCAGCGCCAGCCCGCGCGGGATGTCCTGGCTGTCGTTGAAGCCGACGCGTACGCAGATGTGCACGATGCCGTCGTTGTCGAAGCCGAGGTCGTCGACGGAGACACGGTCGACGTGCCTGATGTGCGGGACGTTCTCGTTGATGATCTGCACGATGACGACATGCTCGTGCAGCACGCGGTTGAACGCGACGTGCGAGCGCAGCGCCAACGGAGTCGTCAGCTTGTTCGCGTGGGGGAACACGGCCAGCCCGGGCACTCGCGGTATGCCATTGCGCTCGATCATCGCGATGAACTCGTCAAGCGGCCCCTCGAGCTCGTTGCGCCGGGCGACGAGGCGCTCCGAACCGGCGCGCCAGGTCGTCATGATGGTCACGACGATCGCCGCGATGAGCAGCGGCAGCCAGCCACCGCTGACGATCTTGGTGAGGTTGGCCGCGAAGAAGACGACCTCCAGGCCGACGACGACGACGCCGTACGCGACGATCTTCCACATCGCCCAGTGCCACACCCGCTTGGCGAGCAGGAGGAACAGCAGGCTGGTGAGCAGGAGCGTGCCGGTGACGGCCAGGCCGTAGGCGGTGGCAAGCCGGCTGGAGCTGCGGAACACGGCGATGAGCACGAGGACGCCGAAGAACAGGATCCAGTTGACGGCCGACACGTAGATCTGCCCGCCCTCGTGGCGTGAGGTCTGGCGCACCGCCAGCCTCGGGAACAGACCTAGACGGACGGCCTGCCGGGACACCGAGTACGCCCCGGAGATGACGGCCTGAGAGGCGATGACCGTCGCCAGCGTCGCCAGCGCGACGAGCGGAAGCGTCGCCCAGACGGGCGCGAGGTGGAAGAAGGGGTTGTCGATCGTGCGGGGGTCGTCCAGGATCATCGCCCCCTGCCCGAGGTAGTTCAGAGTCAGGGCCGGGAACACGACGGCGAACCACACCGTCCGGATCGGCGTCACCCCGAAGTGACCCATGTCGGCGTAGAGCGCCTCCGCGCCGGTGATCGTCAGCACGACCGCGCCCATGGCGATGAACGACGTGAACGGGTGCTCGACCACGAACGCGACGGCGTAGGTGGGCGACAGAGCGCGCAGGATCGCCGGGTGCTCGGCGATGTGCGGCACGCCCAGGACCGCCAGGACGACGAACCACAGCGCCATCACCGGTCCGAACGCCCGGCCGACCGCCTCGGTGCCGCGTCGCTGGACGACGAACAGCAGCGTCAGGACCGCGACCGCGGCAGGCAGCACGAACCGCGCCAACGACGGGTCGACGACGACGACGCCCTCGATCGACGACATCACCGAGATCGCCGGCGTGATCACGCTGTCGCCGTAGAACAGCGCCGCACCGAGCATGCCCAACACCATCGCGACCGCGAGCCGCCGCCGGTCCTTGAGCTTCTCGAACAGCAGCGCGACCAGCGCGAGGATGCCGCCCTCGCCGTCGTTGTCGGCCCGCATGACCAGGGCCACGTAGTTCACCGACACGATGACCGCGATGGACCAGAACACCATCGAGATCACGCCGTAGACGTCGACAGACGTCGGAAGGATGTCGTTGTGGTCGATGCTGAAGACCGTCTGCAGCGAGTACAGCGGGCTGGTGCCGATGTCCCCGAACACGATCCCCAGGGCGCCCAGCGCCAACATGGACCGCGTGCCGTGCCTCGCCCCGGGGCCCTCCCTGACGCTCATGCGCGCCGCCGCCTCCGCGGAGGCCGCCCGTCGCTCCGCGCCGCTCGGCACCTGGCTGCTCGTCACCGGGGCATCGTGACACGCCCCCGGCACGGCCGGGGAACAGGTCGGGCCAGCGAGACCATCAGCACGCCGACATCGACGCACTCCGGTCGCGGTAGCCCGCCGGGGACCCCACGGTCGGCGAGCTCACCGACCACGGCCGCGGGTCTGCCGGAGCGGGATGTCGAGATGTGGTGGCGGTCCGCTCAGGGCTGGTCGACAGGGTCGGGGTGGCGCTCGAAGCACGGTTGCGTGCGGAGCCCGCATCATGGGCGCGAAGCACACCGTTCGACCGGGCCGCAGGGAGATACCCTGTCGGCCGGGGTTCCCCCGAACCTTTTCCCCTGGGAAGTTCGGTTGGTACCCCGCAAGTCCCGCCCCCGTAGCTCAATGGATAGAGCAACGGCCTTCTAATCCGTAGGTTGCAGGTTCGAGTCCTGCCGGGGGCGCCGCTGCACAGGGCTGTGGACGGCCAGCACGGAGATCCGGCGGCCCGCCGGTCCGTCAGTCACCAGGTAGGTCGCGGTCAGCCGGCCGATCTCGCTGCCGTCGTTCCGTTGACGAGAGAACGTCCCCCGGTAGAGCGCTGACGCGCCGTTCAGGACGACGACCTCGGACTCGAGGATCTCGGTCCGGTCGTAGCCGGCCGCCCGCATCCCGTCGATCTGCGGCTGCAGGGCCGCGACGACCTGCTCGTCGCTGGTCAGCGCGACGAACTCGTCGTCGACGGTCAGGAGCAACGGGACGCCGTAGTGAGTGAGCAACGACGCGGTCTCGCTCTCGCCCCGGCCGCATGCCGCGAAGTCGTCGAGGTAGGCATCGAACCACCGGGCCACATCGTCCATGCCGTCGGATGCTATCGCCGCGCGCTGCGACCTAGGGCGCCGCCACCGGCACGGGGCCGCGGTCTCACGTCCACGGGCGGAGCTTGTCGGGGTTGCGGACGGCCCAGATGTTGGTGATGCGATCCCGCGCGACCCGGAACGCGAACACCGTCACGGTCACGCCGTCGACCTGCGCGATCAGGCCGGGCTGGCCGTTGACCATGCGCTCGACCAGCTCCACACCCGGTGCGACGCGGGCGATCTCCACCTGGGCGCGCGCGATGTTCTCGCCGCCCAGGATCGGCTCCAGGACGGTCGGCGCTCGGCCGCCGCCGTCGGCGACGAAGATCGCGGACGGGTCGAGCAGGCCGATGAGCGCGGCGACGTCGCGCGCGTCCCACGCCTGCTTGAACTCGCGGACGAGCGTCGCCTGCGCGGCAGGCGGGCCGGCCGGCGCCGCACGCAGGCGTCGGCGGGCCGACGACGCCAGCTGCCGGGAGGCCGCCGAGGATCGGCCGACGATCTGCGCGATCTCGTCGAACGGGTAGCCGAAGACGTCGTGCAGGATGAACGCGACGCGCTCGGCGGGCGTCATCGACTCGAGGACCACCAGGAACGCCATGCCGATCGACTCGTCGAGCGTGACGCGGTCGGCCGGGTCGTCCCCGGGGACGTCGGGGAGCGGCTCCGGGATCCACTCGCCGACGTAGGTCTCGCGCCGGACGCGCGCCGAGCCCAGCAGGTTCAGGCAGAGGCGGCTGGTCACCGTGGTGAGCCAGGCGCCGGGCGACACGATCGCGGCCTGGTCCGCCGTGGACAGGGCGAACCAGCGGGCGTACGCCTCCTGGACCACGTCCTCGGAGTCGGCCAGCGAGCCGAGCAGCCGGTAGGAGACGTTGAGCAGCTGCCGGCGTTCACGCAGGACGTTCATACCCCTCCGACACCGCAGCGCACCGAAACGTCAGGCCTCACATTCTGGTGGCCTGGGTTGTCGAACTCCTGACGCCAACCCTCAGGAGCCATCATGACCAGCACCACCACCGACCTGTCGTTCACCGCGCCGGCATCACCGGACCGCCTGGAGCGCACGGCCGCGGCTCTGTCGGCGCACGGGTTCACCGTCGAGATCATCGACGACGCGTCCGCCGCCCGGGCGCGCGTCGCCGAGCTGGTCCCGCGGGGCGCGACGGTCTTCACCGGTGCCAGCGAGACCCTGCGCCTGTCCGGCATCGAGGCGGACCTGAATGCCGGCGGGCTGTACGCGGCGGTCCGACCGGTCGTGCTCGCCATGGACCGCAGGACGGAGGCCGACGCGATCCGTCGCCTGCTCGCCAGTCCGGACGTCGCGGTGGGGAGCGTCGCCGCAGTGACCGAGACCGGCGCGCTCGTCATCGCCTCGGCGAGCGGGAGCCAGCTGCCCGCCTATGCGGGCGGTGCCGCCCAGGCGATCTGGGTGGTCGGTGCGCAGAAGGTGGTGCCGGACCTGGCGACCGCTCTGCGTCGCGTCGAGGAGCACGCGCTGCCGCTCGAGAGCGCCCGAGCGCAGCACGCGTACGGGCAGCCCAGCGCGGTCAACCGGCTGCTGATCCTGAACGCGGAATGGATCCCGGGCCGCGGGACGGTCCTGCTGCTGCGCGAGGCGATCGGCTTCTGACCCTGCGCGCGAGGCCGACGCCGACCGCGACGAGGGCCAGCGCCACGGGCACCACGAGGTGCCACCCCGCGAGCGCGGCGAGGACGAGGGCCAGGCCGCAGGCGACCACACCCGACCACCAGCCCGGGCTCCCCCGCTCGAGCAGCCGGACCGCCGCGGCCGCGCCGAGGAGGTAGACCGCGACCATGCAGCTCGTGTGCACCAGGACGAACGGCTCGAGGTCGCCGCCGGTGGCCACGACGACCCCGAAGTAGGCGGACGCGAGGACGGCCACCACGACCAGGGCCCGGCGCGGGACCCCGCCCGGCTGCGCGCCGCGGGAGACCCACGCGGGCAGGTCGCCGTCGCGGCCGAGCGACGCGCCGAGCTTGGCGAACGCGCCGACGTAGGCACCGAGCACGCCGAGCGTCACGATCCCCGCGACGACCGCCACGGCGATCCGGCCGGCGCCGGGCAGACCCGTCTCGACGAGGTCCATGAGCGGGACCGGTGAGGTCGAGTCCGGCAGGGCCGTCACCGCGACGTACTGCAGGGCCAGGTACGCCAGCCCGACGACGACCAGGGCGACGGCCGTGGCGCGCGGGATGGTGCGTCGCGGGTCGCGGAACTCCCCGGCCAGGTGCGTGACGGCCTCCCAGCCGGCGAACGCCCAGACGAACAGGCTCGCCGCCGCGCCGACCCCGGACCACCCGTGCGTGAGGAACGGCGTGAGCGCTGCGGGGTCCGACGACGGCAGCGCCGCGACCACGACCAGGACGACGAGCACGACGAGCGAGCCGGTGAGCACGAGCTGGACGGGCCCGGCCAGCCGGAGCCCGACCGCGTTGGTGAGCAGCGGCGGCAGCAGGAACAGCGCACCGACCACGTAGACCTCCGGCTGCGACCCGCCGAGCATCGCGACGACGTACTGCGCGCCCACCAGGGCCACCACCGGGCAGCCGACGCACACGCCGAAGAAGAACCAGTAGCCGCAGGCGCGGGCGGCGGTCGGTCCGAGAGCCAGCCGGACGTAGGTGGCGACCCCACCGGAGTCCGGGTGCCGGGTGGCGAGCGCGGCGAACGTCGCGGCCAGCGGGACGGACATGGCAAGGACCCCGACGACGGCCAGCAGCGACGCCGGCCCGGCCACCCGCGCGGCGAGCGTCGGGAGCAGCAGGATGCCGGTCCCGAGGACCGCCGAGACGTAGAGCGAGGAGCCGAGCAGCAGCCCGATCCGACCGGTCGGCGGGGCCTCGGCGGGGCGCAGGGTCGTCGTCACGCCCCCGAGCATCGCGCTCGTCGGCGACGACCGACACCTGGCGGACAGTCGTCGTGCGTCGAGATCCCGCCAACGACGCATCGTCGGAAAAAGACCGTGACCGAGAACACACGGGCGTGGTCGAGTAGTCCCACACCACCACATCGACCCGGGCAACCGCCCTGGCCGAGCCATGCCCGAAGGAGACTCCTGTGCATCCCCTCAGCACGTTCGAGCTGCACCGTCACGAGTACGGTCAGCGTCTGGCCCGCTCCCACCAGGAGCGCGTCGTCGAGGCCGCCCGCGCCGCCAGAGCACCGTCCGAGATGACGCGGCGACCTCCCAGTCCACGGCGCGTCGTCGCCGCTCCCGCGTCGTTCGCGGGTGCGGTCGGGGCACGCTGAACCCCATGACGCCGGAGCGGCGCGGACCACCAGGTCCGCGCCGTTTCCTGTGCCGCACGACGGGTCGTGCCACCATGACGCCATGCCCGTCGCGACGCCCCGAGGTCCCCGCTGATGGGTCGGCACGCGTCCCCCGACCCGGACCCGGTCGCCGCACCCGAGCCGGCGACACCGGTGCACCGGATCGTCGTCTGGGGCGAGCGCATCCTGCTCGGGCTGGCCGCCGGCGTCGGCATCCTGCTCGTCCTGCGGTGGGCGGGCACGTCGTGGAGCGCGGCCGCCTGGACGGGCCTCGCCATCGCGGTGATCGTGCCCGCGGCGGCCTGGCTGGCCGCCACGGTGCCGGGCCGCGAGCACCGCGACCGGTGACAGCCGGGCGCGCACGAGGCCCCGACCTGCGATTCTCTGACGCGCGACGACGCCCCGAGCCCTAGGCTGGCCAGCGTGACCAGCCCGACGACGCCTGCAGCCGCCCCCACCGGACACGAGAGTGCCGACCGCATCGTCTGGATCGACTGCGAGATGACCGGCCTGGACCTGGGCGCCGACGCGCTGGTCGAGGTGGCCGCCGTGGTCACCGACTCGGAGCTGCGCGTGCTCGGCGAGGGTGTGGACGTCATCATCGCGCCGCCCGCCGAGGCGCTCGAGCAGATGAACGACTTCGTGCGCGCGATGCACACGACGTCCGGCCTGCTCGACGAGCTCGCGGGCGGCACGACGCTCGCGGACGCCCAGGAGCGCGTGCTCGCCTACATCCGCGAGTGGGTGCCCGAGCCGGGCAAGGCGCCGCTGGCGGGCAACTCGGTGGGCACCGACAAGACCTTCCTCGACCGCGACATGACCGAGCTGGTCGGCTACCTGCACTACCGCGTCATCGACGTCTCCTCGATCAAGGAGCTCGCCCGACGCTGGTACCCGCGCGTCTACTTCGCCTCGCCCCGCAAGAACGGCGGCCACCGCGCGCTCGCCGACATCCTCGAGAGCATCGACGAGCTGCGGTACTACCGGTCGGCGCTGCTGCCCGCCCAGCCGGGGCCGGACTCGGCCGCCGCCAAGAAGATCGCCGCGGAGGTCGTCGCGACGTCCGTGAAGGGCACGCTGCTCCCCGAGGGGTGAGCTGAGGGGGTCTGTTGCGCGACTGGTTGCACCGGCACGACCCCGAGGGCTACGCCCTGCACCGAGCGATCCGCGTCGCCCTGCTCACGATGGTCGTCCTGACCATCACCGACGTCCTGATCGGCGACACCGAGGTCACCACCTTCGGCGTGTTCGGCACGTTCGCGCTGCTGCTCTTCGCGGACTTCCCGGGCAACCGGTCCCAGCGTCTCGTGTCGTACTGCTCGCTGTTCGTCGTCGGAGCGGCGCTGATCTGCGTCGCCACCCTGGCATCCGGGTCGGTGTGGCTGGCGACGGTGTCGATGCTGGTGGTGGGCACGCTCGTCGTGTTCGCCGGGGCCACCTCCGCCGCGATCGCCTCCGCCAGCCGCGCGCTGCTCCTGCTCTACGTCCTGCCGATCACGGTCCCCGGCGACGCCGCAGGCATCCCACCGCGGCTCGTCGGCTGGGCCGTCGCGGCGGCGCTGTGCATCCCGGCCGCCCTGCTCCTGTGGCCACCGCAGGAGCACGACCGGTTGCGCGAGGGGTCCACGGCCGTCGCCTCGGGGCTCGGGCGCCGGCTCGGCTCGTTGGTCGGCGGGCCGCGTGTCGACGAGACCGCCGTGGCCGCCGCGTTCGCCGACCTGCGCCGCGCCCTGCGGGCGACCACGTACCGCCCGGTGACGCTGACCACCGGCAGCAGGCTGCTGCTGCGGCTCGCCGACGAGCTCGAGTGGCTGCACCAGCTGGTCCGCGTCTCCGACCCCGCGGCCGTCGCCGGCTGGCCACCATGGACCCGCGCGGTGGTCGCGTCGTGCGCGCGGGTGCTCCAGGCCTCGGGCGAGGTCCTCGGCCCGCGAACCGACGCCGCGGCGCGCAGCCGGCTCGACGAGGCGCTGACCGACCTCGCGGAGCACCGGCGGGCGGCGGTGGACGAGCTTGCCGACGAGCTCTCCCGGGGCATCCCGCTGACGCCGGACCAGCTGGACCACCACACCCAGCGCGCGCACGCGTGGGTCTACACCACGGACCTGGTCGGGCGGACCGCCGCCGCGTCGGCCGCCGCCGACGCCCGTCCGATGCTGATGCGGATGCTCGGACGCGGTGCTGGTCCGCTCGCCGTGGGTCCCGTAGCCGCGGCCGGCCGGATCGCTGCGCAGCAGTTCCACCTCGACTCGGTCTGGCTGCAGAACAGCCTGCGCACGGGCGTCGGCCTGGCGGTGGCGGTGCTCGCGGCGCAGCTCAGCCACGTGCAGCACGGCTTCTGGGTGGTCCTCGGAGCGATGTCCGTGCTGCGCACCTCCGCCCTGGCGACCACCTCGACCGTGCTGCGTGCGCTGCTCGGCACCGTGGCCGGGTTCGCGGTCGGCGGCGTGCTCGTCGCGATCGCGCCGACCGGGCCGGTCGCCCTGTGGATCATCCTGCCGATCGCGGTCCTCGTCGCCGCGTTCGCGCCCAACACCGTGTCCTTCGCCGCCGGGCAGGCCGCGTTCACCGTGACCGTCGTCGTGCTCTTCAACATCCTCGTGCCGGTCGGCTGGAAGGTCGGCCTGGTCCGCGTGCAGGACGTCGCGATCGGGTGTGCCGCGTCTCTCGTCGTCGGACTGCTGCTGTGGCCCGGCGGTGCGGCCGCCCGCGTCCGGCGAGCGCTCGCGGACGCCTACCGCTCGTCCGCCGACCTGCTGCACCACACCGTGCACGCGACCGTGCTCGAACCGCTCGGAGATCCCGCCGACGGACACTCGGCGCAAGCCTCCTCCGCGCGGCTCGACAGCGCGCTGCGGCAGTACCTGGCCGAGCGCGGGGTCCGGCCCGAGGGCCTCGAGACGGTGACCGCCGTGATCAACGGCGTCGGGCGGCTGCGGCTCTCGGCCGAGGCGATCGAGCAGCTCACGCGTCCCCGGTTCCCGGTGACCGGCCGCGACGGAGACATCGCCGACCTCCTGCTGGGCCGGTCCGCCGGCACGCAGAGCTGGTTCCACGGCATCGCGACCGCCCTGGAGTCCCAGGGGGCGCCCGTGCCGGACCCGCTGCCGGCGGACACGCAGGCGACGGTGGTGACGCTGCTGGGCCAGACCCGCGGGCCGCGGGCCGACCCGGTCGCCCGGCGTGAGCTGCAGCTGGCGTGGGTGGCCCTGTTCCTCGACGACGCCGCCACCCTGTCCGGCCGGCTAGGTGCTCCGGTGGCGACCCTCTGCCTGGGCACCAGCCGGAGAACGGCGACGGGCGCCGACCACGAGATGGTCGACGCCCGACGCGATGGGGTGGCTAACGGGACTTGAACCCGCGACCCCCTGGACCACAACCAGGTGCTCTACCACCTGAGCTATAGCCACCACGATCCCCCGACGCGTACGCCGGGGCGTCCAGAAGTGTACCCGAGGGGCCGCGGTGTTCTCGCATCGGTCCGCCGACCGTCACGCGACCGTCCCGCCGCTGCTCAGAGGCGCGCGGCGATGGCATCGGCGAAGCGCGCCGCGGAACCCTCGCCGTGCGAGAAGAACAGCGAGGGCTCGGTGAGCTCGACCTCGAGCACGACGGGCGCGCCGTCGTCGTCGGGGATCAGGTCGATCCGGGTGTAGAGCAGCGGCCCGTCGACGCCCGGGACCACGTCCGGCAGGGCTGCGACGACGCGGTCGCCCAGCGCGCGCTCGGCATCGCTGGCCTCCCGCGAGGTCATGATCTCCTGCCGGTAGAGCTCGTCGGCGAGCCGCCCGCGGTAGGGCCCGTCGAGCAGCGCGCCCTTGCGCACCGAGTGGCTGAACACGCCGTCCACGTAGACCAGGGCCGTCTCGCCTGTGGTGTCGACGTTGCGCAGGTAGCGCTGGATCATGACGCGCCGGCCGACGCCGAGCAGGTTCTTCGCGTGCGTGATCGCCATGGACCGCTGCTGCGTGACACCCGCGTCGTACCGGCCCGTGTCCCGCGAGCCCGCGCTGACCGTGGGCTTGACGACGAAGTCGCCGAACGCCGGGAACCGCGTGTGGATGGCGCGGGAGTCGAAGTTGCGCTCCGGGTCGAGCCAGATGGTGGGCACGATCGGGAGGCCCGCGTTCTCGAGGTCCCGCAGGTACTGCTTGTCGATGTTCCAGCCGACCACCGAGGCCGGGTTGAACAGCGTGCTCGTCCGCTCGACGCGGCGGGTCCAGTCGGCGAACTGCGTCGGCCGTTCGGTGTAGTCCCAGGTCGAGCGGATCACCACGTGCGGGTAGGTGCCCCAGTCGACCGTCGGGTCGTCCCAGACGACCGCCTCGATCGCGATCCCCCGCTCCGCGAGCGCATCGCGCAGCGCGTGGTCGTCCGGGTCGAGATCGGGCAGCTCGCCGCAGGTTGCGAGGGCGAGTCGTGGGGTGGTGGACGTCACGAGCGCACTGTACCGACGGGGGCGTCGTCGACGTCAGTGACCTGCGTCTCGTCGTCGACGGCCCGGCCCTCCTGGGCTCGAGTCTCGTCCGCGGTGACGCGGTCCAGGGCTCGCACGACGGTCGAGGGCGTCGCACTGCCGACCACGCGGCCCTCGTCGTCGACGACGGGCACCGTCTGGCGCGCACCGACGAACGCGTGCAGGACGTCCCCGAGCTCGGCTCCGAGCGCGATCGGCTCTCCGGCCGCGCCGTCCACGACCGGGTCGACGTCCGCGGCCTCCAGCCTGCCGAGGGCCAGGAGGCGCGCGGTGCGTCCGCGACCGACGAGCTCGGCGACCGCGGGCGACGCTGGGCGGGCCACGATGTCGAGCGGCGGTGCCAGCTGCTCGATGTGGGCGCCGGTGCTCAGCACCGCGACCCGGTCGGCCATCCGCACGGCCTCGTCGATGTCGTGGGTCACCAGGATCACCGTGATGCCCAAAGTGCGCTGGATGCGCGCGAACTCGGCCTGGAGGTGCCGGCGTCCGACGGGGTCCACGGCGCCGAACGGCTCGTCCATGAGCAGCACGGGCGGGTCTGTGGCCAGAGCACGGGCGACGCCGACGCGTTGACGCTCGCCGCCGGAGAGCTCGTGCGGGTACCGGCGCGCGTACCGGTCGGGCGGCAGGCCGACGAGGTCCAGCAGCTCGTCCACGCGGGCCGCCGTGCGCCTGCGGTCCCAGCCGAGCAGCCCGGGCACGGTGGCCACGTTCTGGGCGACGGTCCGGTGCGGGAACAGGCCCACGTTCTGGATCACGTAGCCCATGCGGCGACGGAGCTTCACCGGGTCGACCGCCGTGACGTCCTCGCCCTCCAGCAGGATCCGCCCGGACGTCGGCTCGACCAGCCGGTTCGCCATCCGCAGCGTCGTCGACTTGCCGCAGCCGGAGGGGCCGACGAGGACCAGCACCTCGTGCGGACGTACCGCCAGGCTCAGGTCGTCGACGGCCGACGCCGAGCTGCCGTCCTTCGATCGCGCGCCGTAGACCTTGCGCACGTGCTCGAAGCGGATCGCGGGTTCGTCGGCCACCACAGGGACGCTAGTCGGTGCGTGAGACACGCGCAGCGCCGCGAGCGCGTGCGGGTTGTCACACGATCGTCATCATCCTGCATCTGCGCATGTCAGTCGCTCGACCTAGGGTCGTGACCATGTTCTTCGCCGACGCGTCAGCGAGCTCTGCGCCAGCGAACCCCTGGTTCTCCTGGCAGTACGTCCAGCGCAACAGCGCGGACATCGCGCACGCGCTCGAGCAGCACGTCTCGCTGACGCTCGAGGCCGTCGCCATCGCGTTCGTGCTCGCGCTGCCGCTCGCAGCCCTCGCGCACCTGCGTCCGAGGTTCGCCGGGCCGGTGCTCGGGATCGCGGGCGTCCTCTACACGATCCCGTCGCTGGCCCTGTTCGCGGTGCTCGCCCCGTACACCGGGATCGGGCGCACCACGGTGCTCATCGGGCTGGTCTCCTACGCGCTCCTGGTGCTCACCCGGAACATCCTGGTGGGCCTGCAGGGAGTGGATCCGGCGGTCAAGGACGCCGCCCGCGGAATGGGATACGGCCGCGGACGGTTGCTGGTGTCCGTGGAGCTGCCGCAGGCCGTGCCCAGCATCGTCGCTGGTCTGCGCCTCGCGACGGTCACCACGGTCGCCCTCGTGACCGTCGGCGTGGTCGTGGGGTTCGGGGGCCTGGGCCAGCTGATGTTCCGCGGCTTCCGCAGCAACTACCACGCCGAGATCATGACGGCGACGGTGCTCTGCCTCCTGCTGGCGCTCGTGTTCGACCTGCTCATCGCGTTCGTCGGCAGATGGCTGACACCCTGGGCCCGGACCGCGCAGACCGCGACGGCGGTGTGACATGGACATCTTCCAGCAGGCCCTCGTGTGGCTCAACGACCCCCTGAACTGGACGGGGCGCAACGGCGTCCTCGCGCTCACCAAGGACCACATCGTCGTGTCGGTGCTCGCGGTGCTGCTGGCCGCGGTCGTGTCGATGCCCCTGGCGCTCTGGCTCGGCCACCGTCGTCGCGGATCGACCGTCGGCGTCGTCGTCGCCAACACCACGCGGGCGCTGCCCACCCTGGCGCTGCTGACGCTGCTGGCCGCCAGCGGCCTGTTCGGCAACACCGCGACCGTGCTCGCGTGCGCCGTGTTCGCCGTCCCCCCGCTGCTCACCAACACGGTCACGGGCCTCGGCGACGTCGACCCGGACGTCCGGGACGCCGCGCGAGGCGTCGGGATGTCAGGGGCGCGGTCGTTGTGGGCGGTCGAGGTGCCGCTCGCCGTCCCGCTGATCGCGGCCGGCCTGCGCACGGCGTCCGTGCAGGTGGTGGCGACCGTTCCGCTCGCGGCGCTCGTCGGCGGCCGGAGCCTCGGCTCGATCGTGGTCGAAGGGTTCGGTCTGCAGAACTACGGCCAGGTGCTGGCCGGCGGACTGCTCGTCGCGGCCCTCTGCCTGGTCGTCGAGGGTCTGCTGGCCCTCGTCCAGCACGTCTCGACGCCCGCCGGACTGCGCTCGCTCGCCCGGCAGACCGCCGAGACCCCTACGTCGGGCCGGTTCCGTCGGGCATCCCGGCTTGCCGAGCCCGTCACCACCGGATCGAATAAGCCCAGCCCATCCTCCTGAACACACCGGCGACGGCACACCGCCGTGGCCCTACGGGAACCCTCCCTCCCCCGCCACACAGCCCGAGGAGAGCACCATGCGAGCACGACGCTCCGCCGTCCTGACCTTGATCGCCGTCGCCACGTTGGCGCTCGGTGCGTGCGGAAGCCCTGGATCGGGCGGGGGGAAGGCCGAGCCGACGTCGTCGGGTGGCGCCTCGGCCATCGCCATCTGCGACCCGGTCCCCGGCGACAAGCTCGTCGTCCTGACCGACGACAAGGGTCTGCAGAACGCCGACAACATCATCCCGGCGGTGAACAAGGCGGCGGCTGACGCCAACCCGGCGATCATCGAGAACCTGGACAAGGTCTCGGCCGCGCTGGACACCACGAAGCTGATCGCCCTGAACAAGGCGGTCGACATCGACCACCGCACGTCGAGCGACGTGGCCAAGGAGTTCGTCGACACCGAGAAGCTCGCCGCCAGCGACTCCTCCGCGGGCGCCGGCACCTCGCTGACCGTCGGCGCCCCGAACTTCTCCGAGGGCGCCACCCTCGCCGAGATCTACGCGGCGGTCCTGCGCTCGGCGGGCTTCAACGCGACGACGCAGACCGTCGGCAACCGCGAGACCTACCTGCCGGCCCTGACCGGCGGCACCCTGGCCGCCGTGCCCGAGTACGCCGCCACGCTCGCGGACTTCCTCAACACCCAGGCGAACGGGACCGACGCGAAGTCCGTCGCGTCCCCGGACGTCGACGCGACGGTCGCGGCCCTCACGCCGCTGGCCACGGCGGCCGGGCTGACCGTCGGCAAGGCGTCCGCGGCTCAGGACCAGAACGCGTTCGCGGTGAGCGACAAGTTCGCCGCGATGCACGGCGTCAAGACGCTCAGCGACCTGGCCGCCACGTGCAGCGGCCTGATCCTGGCCGGCCCCGCCGAGTGCCCGCAGCGGCCGTTCTGCCAGCTCGGACTGGAGAACACCTACGGTCTGCAGTTCGCCGACTTCAAGTCGTACGACTTCGGCCTGATCGGCCAGGCCGTGCTCAAGGGTGAGGCGGCCATCGGGCTCGTGCTCTCCAGCGACGGCGCACTGGCCAGCTGACGACACGGACGGCGGGTCCGCCGGCGCGGGCCCGCCGTTCGCGTCCGTGTCCTCAGAGGCCCGCCGTCTCCAGCAGGCGGAGCCAGACCTCGCTGACGGTCGGGTACGACGGCACCGCGTGCCAGAGTCGGTCCAGCGGGACCTCGCCGACGATCGCGACGGTCGCGGCGTGGATCAGCTCCGCCACCTCGGGTCCGACGAAGGTCGCGCCGACGATGACCCCGCGGGTGTCGTCGACGAGGATCTGCGCGTGGCCGGCATAGTCGGGGGCCAGCACGTAGGCGCCGGCGACGTTGGCGATGTCGTACTCGACCACCCGCACGGAAAGACCGCGGTCCTGGGCGGCCCGCTCGGTCAGGCCGACCCACGCGACCTCGGGGCGGGTGAAGACGACCTGCGGGACGGCGGCGTCGTCGGCCGTCGCGCGGTACCGGCTCCAGGGCGCGGCCTGCGCCTCGTCGGCGGCGTCCAGACCCAGATCCCCCGCCGTCGAGCCCTCGGGACTGGTCCCCGGGTCGAACCGCGCGGCGATCACGTCACCGGCGATGCGGGCGTCGTACTTGCCCTGGTGCGTCGTGGCCGTACGGCCCGAGGCGTCGCCCACCGCGAACAGCCAGCCGCCGTCGACACCCTCCGCCTGCAGCTGGTCGTCGACCGACACGGCCTTGCCCGGCGTGAGGCCGACGTTCTCCAGGCCGAGCTCGGACGTCCGCGGCCGGCGTCCCGTCGCGACGAGGACCTGATCCACGACGACGTCCGCGGCGCCGTCGAGCGTCAGGTGCACGCCGTCGTCGTCGCGTCGCACCGAGCTCGTCGACGCGCCGAACAGGACCGTCACCCCGATCGCCCGCAGACCGTCTGCGACGGCCTCGGCAGCGAACGGTTCCGCGTTGGCCAGCACCCGGTCCCCGCGCACGATCAGGGTGACCGCGCTGCCGAAGTCCGCGAAGGCGGTGGCCATCTCGACGCCGACGACCCCGCCGCCGAGCACGGCCAGCCGAGCGGGCACCTGCTGCGCCGACGTCGCCTCCCTGCTGGTCCACGGCGTGACGTCCGCGAGGCCGTCGATGCGCGGGAACACGGGCTCCGAACCCGTCGCGACGACGACCGCGTGCCTGGCGGTCACCGTGACCGGCCCGTCGGCGCCCTCGACCACGAGCTCGCGCGGCCCGGTCAGTCGGGCGTGCCCGCGCAGCAGCGCGATCCCGGCGCCCTCCACCCACCCTGCCTGCGAACCGTCGTCCCAGTGGTGCGTCACGTCGTCCCGCGAGGCGAAGGCGGCCGCGACGTCGACGGCGCCTGTCCTGCCGGTCTCGCCCGCCCCGGGGACGGATCGGGCCGCAGCCAGCACGGCACCAGGTCGAAGCAGCGCCTTGGAGGGCATGCACGCCCAGTAGGAGCACTCGCCGCCCACGAGCGCGTGCTCGACGAGCGCGACCCTCAGTCCCGTCCGACCGGCGCGATCGGCGGCGTTCTCGCCGACGGCCCCCGCGCCGATCACGACGACGTCGAACTCGCGCACCTGATCCGCCATGACCTACCCCGTCTGCCCTAGCCGGCGCGCTCCGCCGGGTCGGTACATCGTCGCCTGGCGCGGAGGCGCCCGCACGACGACCAGGCGGGTGACACCGGCCGGCCGGCGCCTCTCGAGGGACGGGCGCCTCGCGATGCCGGCCGCCCGGACTCCGCTACCGTGGGCCGAGGTCGTCCGACGGGCATCGACGGACCCACGCGTCGGGCAGCGGTGCCGCGCCGCGGACGCGACGCCCGCGCGGACCGCCTGCCGACCGCGGCATCGCGCCGCAGCAGCCGTCGGGGCCGGGTTCGACGACTCGCAGCCGCCCGGCTCGTCACCGTTGGACCAGGGATGGAGCGGCTCGTGGGGGTGCAGCGGGCTCGAGGTGCTCACGACGGGCACGCGTCGAGACGGGTCGTCCGGCTGGCGGTCGCGGCCCTCCTGATCGCGCCGGCGCTGGGCGGCTGTACCGCGCAGGCAGCCGCCGGGCCGCCACCCGACTCCGTCGGAGCCCTGACCCGGGCGGACCTCGGGGATGGCGACTGGCAGGGCCCCGCCCCCGACAACTCGTCCTGGGACGCCCCGCGCATGTGGTGCCTGGGCCTCATCGCCCTCTTCGAGCAGGACGGCGACGCGGCGGCGGCGGCGCACGCGACGTACACCGAGGACGACACGACCGTCTGGTCCGTCGCGTTCCGTTACCCCGCCGGTTCCGCAGCCCTGGACCGGCGCGCGGCGCTCGCCCGGGACAATCCCACCTGCAACGACTTCACGCCGAACGACGACCGCGGAACCGGCATGAACGACTTCCTCCTCGACGACGGGCCGGACCAGGTGACGACCGTCGAGCACGGGCACGAGAACGGGGCCGCCTACACGGTCGAGACGGCGATGCACCAGGGCCCGGACACCGTCGTGGCCGTCGCCGTGCGCTACCCGACGGGGAGCGCGCCCGACGTCACCGCGGAAGGGCTGCTCTACGACGCGGGCACGCAGGCGGCGAACCTCGCCGGCGGGTGACCGGCCCGTCGGCTCCCGATCCGGGGACGAACGAGGCCCCTCATCAGCGTGCGCTGGGGAGGGGCCTCGTGGGTGGTGCGCCATCAGGGACTCGAACCCCGAACCCGCTGATTAAGAGTCAGCTGCTCTGCCAATTGAGCTAATGGCGCGCGGAGAGAAAGTTACCAGCCGACGTGCCCGAACTGCCAATCGGATGATCCGGTCGTGACGATCGTCACGGCTCCGGGTCCGCCTCGGGCTCCGTGGGAGCCGGTTCCCACCAGGCGACCTCGGGCAGTCCCTCGGCCTCGAGGATCTCCGTCGATGTGGACTCCGGAGCGACCAGGTCGACGAGCAGGGCCAACGGCACGTGCTCGGCGAGCAGGTCCTTGACCGGCTGGGTCTGGTCGTCCTCGTCGTCAGGCACCCGCACCTCGGTCTCCGTCTCGTTGTCGGTGTCGTCGTCGGGCACGTGGGCCGCGGCCTCGGGCCGGGCGTCGTCCTCGCTCATGCTCGACCCTCCTCCGGCGCAGCCGGTCACCTGTCCTCCTCCATGCCACCACCCCGCCGAGCCGCGGGCAACACGGCGCGCGCAACCGCTCCCGAGCCCGCCCCGACCGGTCCGACGTACGATGACGACGCATCCGCCACCCCGCCCGTCAGGAGACACCGTGCCCCGCCTCGCCGTCGGCGACCTCGCGCCCGACTTCACGCTGCAGACCGCCGACGGCGGCAGTGTCACGCTGTCCGACCTGCGCGGACGCCACGTGATCGTCTACTTCTACCCCGCGGCGATGACCCCGGGCTGCACCACGGAGGCGTGCGACTTCCGGGACAACCTCGCGTCGCTGCAGTCGGCCGGCTACGCCGTCGTGGGCGTCTCCCCCGACGAGCTGCCCGCGCTGCAGAAGTTCGTCGAGGCGGAGCACCTGACGTTCCCGCTGGCGTCCGACCCCGACCGTTCCGTGCTGGAGGCCTGGGGCGCCTGGGGCGAGAAGTCCCTGTACGGCAAGACGGTCACGGGCGTGATCCGCTCGACCGTCGTCGTCGACCCGGAGGGCCGCGTGGAGCTTGCGCAGTACAACGTGAAGGCCACCGGCCACGTCGCCAAGCTACGCAGGGACCTCAAGGTCGCGTAGCCCACCGGGCCGCGAGGCCCGCGCGCGGGAGTGGTGAAATGGCAGCCACGCCAGGTTTAGGTCCTGGTGCCCGAGAGGGCGTGCGGGTTCGACTCCCGTCTCCCGCACCGACCGATCGCTCCGGACGACCGGTACGACGACGGGCCGGTCCCCGTAGGAGACCGGCCCGTCGTCGAAGGCTGATCAGGCCGTGGTGGCCTGGGCCGCGATCTTCTCGCGAACCTCGTCCATGTCCAGCGCCTTGACGGCCTCGACCACCTGCTCCAGGGCCGGAGCGGGCAGCGCGCCGGCCTGGTTGAACACCAGGATCCCGTCGCGGAATGCCATCAGCGTGGGGATAGAGAAGATCTGCAGCTCGGTGGCCAGCTCCTGCTCGGCCTCCGTGTCGACCTTCGCGTGCACGACGTCGGGGTGGTTCTCGCTCGACTCCTCGAAGACGGGGCCGAACCGCTTGCACGGTCCACACCACTCCGCCCAGAAGTCGATCAGGACGATCCCGTTGTCCTTGATCGTGGTGCCGATCGTCGAGCCAGTGAGCTCGGTCGTCGCCATGTCGTTCCTCCAGTCCTCGGATACCGCCTGGTAGAGCGCTCCGGCACCGTCCACTATTCCCCGCACGCCCGGTGTGACGCACGTCGGGGCGCGCCGACGCTGCCGACGCGGCGTCGCCAAGGTAGACATGGGGCGTGACTGCATCCGCCGAGTTCCCTCGGGGACCCGAACGCCCGTCGGGCTGGTTGAGCGCCGACGACATCTCGCGCGTCCGCTCCCAGCTGCCCATCCTGTACGTCGATGCGATCCCCGTGCGGGTGGACGACTCCGGGGACGTGGTCTCGGTCGGTCTGCTGCTCCGGGTGACGTCGGAGGGTGTGATGTCCCGGGCGCTGGTGTCGGGCCGCGTGATGTACCACGAGCGCGTGCGTGACGCCCTGGTCCGGCACATCGAGAAGGACCTCGGGCCGATCGCGCTGCCGCAGATCCCGTCCTCCCCGCAACCGTTCACCGTCGCGGAGTACTTCCCGACGCCTGGCGTCACGCCGTACCACGACCCCCGGCAGCATGCCGTGTCGCTGGCGTACGTCGTGCCCGTGCTCGGCGACTGCCGGCCGCAGCAGGACGCGATCGACCTCGCGTGGATGACGCCCGAGGAGGCGTGCGCGGAGCAGGTCCAGTTCGAGATGAACGGCGGCCAGAACGTCCTGCTCCGCCAGGCGATGGCGCACGTGGGCCGCCTGCAGTAGGCGCTCCCGCCGGTCAGCCCAGCGTGAGCTCGGGCCAGTCGGACAGGTCGGCGCGCATGCGGCGGTCGTGGGTCGCGACGACCACCGCGGCGGAGGTGACCCGCAGGGCGGCCGTGAGCTCGTCGACGAGCCCGACGGACAGATGGTTGGTCGGTTCGTCGAAGATCAGCACGTGCGGCGCGGCCAGCAGCGCGCACGCGAGGTCGAACCGTCGTCGCTGACCCACCGACAGCTCGCGCAGCGGCCGGTCCAGGTCCTCCTCGGTCAGCAGGCCCTGGGCGGCGACCGGCACCAGCCGGGCCGGGTCGAGCACCCCCGCCTCGAGCAGCGTCAACGCGTGCCGGGCGTACGCCTCGAACCCGCTGAGCTCCTCGGCCGGACCGGCGACGTAGGCCCGCTGCGCGGCGGCCGTCGCGTGCTCCGTCGGGCCCTCCTGCGCCAGGATGCCCAGCCGGACGCCGGGCGCCACGGACCGCGTCCCGCGATCGAGGTCGATCGTCCCGGCGAGGGCCGCGAGCAGCGTCGACTTGCCCGAGCCGTTCGGACCGGTGACGAGCAGCCGCCCGCACGCCGGCACCTCGATCCGCAGCCCGGGCAGGTCGAGCCGCGAACCGACGCGCGGCGCCCGCAGGTCGAGCAGGGGACCCGGCCTGGGCTCGGGCGGCAGCGACGGCAGGTCGGGGAAGGTGAGCTCGAGCGGTGGCGTCGGCACCTGGACCGCGGTCGCCTCGAGCTGCTGGATGAGCCTGTCGGCCGCCTTCACGTGCCCGCGGGCACGGGTCGCGCGCCGGTTCTTGTCGGAGCCCTTGGGTGGCCGCCACTCGTCGGAGAGGTTCTCGTAGGTCGAGTCGAGCCGCTCCGCCAGCGCGACCGCTCGCTTGCGCTCGGCCCGGTAGCGGCTGCGCCAGCGCCGCAGCATCTGGCTCTTGAGGAACCGGTAGTCCGAGTAGCGGGTCGCGCCGTACACCGCCGGCCGGCCGTCCATCGACGGGTCCAGGTCGAGGATCGCCGTCATCACGTCGTCGAGCAGGCGACGGTCGTGGGTGACGATGACGATCGCGCCCGGCCAGCCGCGCAGCCGCGCCGTGAGGTAGTCGATGCCCGCCGCGTCGAGGTGGTTGGTCGGCTCGTCGAGGAGCAGCACGTCCGCGCGCTCCCCGATCCGGCAGGCCAGTCGCACGCGGTAGCGCTCCCCCACGCTCAGCTCGTCGAGCGACCGGGCGGGGTCGCGGGGGGCGCCGAACCGGGTCAGCGCCTCGTCGACCCGTCGGTCGGCATCCCAGCCCGCCAGCTGCTCGTACCGGGCCACCGCGTCGGCGAGCCGTGCCAGGTCGCCCGTCTCGTGGTCGAACGACGCGATCGCGGATTCGAGCTCGCCCGACGTGGCGCGCACGCCCGCCAGGGCCTCGGCCACGAACGTGCCGACCGTCGCCCCGGGCGGGACCGTCAGCTCCTGGTCCACCACACCGACCGTGCCGACCCGACGCACCCGGCCCGCCTGCGGCTCGAGCGACCCGGCGAGCACGCGCAGCAGGGTCGTCTTGCCCGCGCCGTTCTCGCCGACCACGCCCACGCGGTCGCCCGCGGTCACGACGAGGTCGACCTGCTCGAGCACGGCGTGGCCGGGGTAGCCGTAGGTGACCGCCTCGGCCACCAGCTGGATCGCGCTCCCGGTGCTGACCGTCGGCCCGGTCATCCGCCCAGGACGCGCACCAGCGTCGGCACCAGCGCCCGGAAGGCAGTGCCGCGGTGGCTGATCGCGTTCTTCTCGTCCGGCGTCAGCTCCGCGCACGTCCGCGAGTCCCCCACCGGCACCAGGATCGGGTCGTACCCGAATCCGTACGAGCCGCGCGGCGCCGCAGCCAGCGTGCCCTCGAGCGTGCCGGTCTCCACGTGCTCGAACCCGTCGGGCGTCACGAGCGCGGCGGCGCAGACGAACCGAGCCACCCGGTGCTCCGGCGCGATGTCGGCCAGCTGGGCGAGCAGCAGGTCGAGGTTGGCCCGATCGTCGCCGTGCCGGCCGGCCCAGCGCGCCGAGAAGATCCCCGGCGAGCCGCCGAGCACGTCGACGCTCAGGCCCGAGTCGTCGGCGACGGCGGGCAGACCCGTGAAGGCCGCGAGCGCGCGGGCCTTGATCAGGGCGTTCTCGGCGAACGTCACGCCGTCCTCGACCGGCTCGGGTGCGCCGACGTCGCGGGCACCGACCACGGACGCCGGGTCGAGACCGGGCAGCACGGGCGCGAGGATCGCCCGCAGCTCGCCGACCTTGTGGTCGTTGTGCGTGGCCAGGACCAGTCGGACGCCGTTCATCGGGCCGCGCGCGTGGCCGAGCCGTCGCCGGGGGCCGTCGCCAGCGCGGCGACCTGCAGGGCGGTCAGCCGGGCGGTCCCGGCGACCGCGAGGTCGAGCAGCGCGTCGAGCTCCGTGCGGTCGAACGGCGCGTGCTCGGCCGTGCCCTGGACCTCGACGAACGTGCCGGAACCGGTGACCACGACGTTCATGTCGGTCTCAGCTCGCACGTCCTCGACGTACGGCAGGTCGAGGACGGGCAGCCCGTCGACGATGCCGACGCTGACGGCCGCGACCGAGTCGCGCAGGACGACCTTGTTCTTCGGGATGTGCCCCTGGGCCACGGCCCACGCGACCGCGTCGGCGAGGGCGACGTACGCCCCGGTGATCGAGGCGGTGCGGGTGCCCCCGTCGGCCTGGAGCACGTCACAGTCGAGCACGATCGTGTTCTCGCCGAGCGCCGAGACGTCGATGATCGCCCGCAGCGAGCGGCCGATGAGGCGCGAGATCTCGTGCGTGCGGCCGCCGATGCGCCCCTTGACCGACTCGCGGTCCGACCGGCTGTTCGTCGCGCGCGGGAGCATCGAGTACTCGGCGGTGACCCAGCCCTCGCCCGACCCCTTCTTCCAGCGCGGGACGCCCGGCGTGAACGAGGCGACGCACAGCACCTTCGTGCCGCCGAACTCGACGAGCACGCTGCCCTCGCCCGCCTCGAGGAACCCGCGGGTCAGGGTGATCGGGCGGAGCTCGTCGGAGGCGCGGCCGTCGGCGCGGACGCCGGGCATCGAGGGCACAGCGGAGGCGCTGGAGGTGGCAGAAGTCATGCCGACGAGCCTAACCGGGCGGGCCGACAGGGATCGCGGGCGTCCGGCGAGGCCGATTCCTGCACACGTCAGAGGACGTATACCGCGCCCGGCGTCGCCAGCGTGATCGGGCCGTCGTACACGGCACGCGCCTCGGCGTGCGCGACCTCGGGGTCGTTCCAGGCAGGGATGTGCGTGAGCACCATCGCCCGGGCGCGGCCGCGGGCGGCGGCCTGCCCGGCCCGCCGACCCGTGAGGTGGATGCCGCGCAGGTCGTCGTCCCGACCCTCCACGTACGCGGACTCGACGAGGAGCAGGTCGGCGTCGGCGGCCAGCGCGTCCAGGCCGGGGCACTCGTCGGTGTCCCCGCTGTACGCCAGCGTCACGGTCGAGGACGGCTCGGCGTCGCCGGGGCCGGTGACCCGGATGCCGAACGCGGGGATCGGGTGCTCGACGGGCACGGGCGTCAGCGTCAGCGGCCCGACGACGACGTCGACCCCGGGCTCCCACGTCATCACGTCGAACTGCTCGCTCGGGTGCTCCGACCCGCACAGCTGGGTAAGCCGCTGCGCGGTGCCGTCCGGGCCGAAGACGGGCACCTCCGGGAGCGCACCGGCCGGGTCGTAGCGCCGCAGCACGTGCAGCACCGCGAGGTCGGCCACGTGATCGGCGTGCAGGTGGGACAGGCCGATGGCGTCCAGCCGGCGCGGGTCGCCGTAGCGCTGCAGGGCACCGAGCGCCCCGTTGCCCAGGTCGAGCAGCACGGACCACGTCCTGCCCGCGGCGTCCTCGGCCTGCACGAGGTAGCCGGACGCGGCGGAGTCGGCGCTCGGGAACGAGCCCGCGCACCCCAGGATCGTCAGCCTCATCGCAGGGCTCCGCGGGGTTCGACGACCCCGACCTCGGGACCCAGGAACCGTCGAGCCAGCAGCTGGAACGAGGCCGGGTCGCCGGTGGCCAGGAACCGGTGGGTGGGCGGTCCGGCGACCTGGTCGCGCTCCAGGTCGTGCGCGACCAGCGTGCGGTAGACGTCCTTGGCGGTCTCCTCGGCGCTCGAGACGAGAGTGACCTCCTCGCCCATGACGTAGGAGATCGCGCCCGTGAGCAGCGGGTAGTGGGTGCAGCCGAGCACGAGCGTGTCGACGCCGGCCTCGCGAACCGGGTCCAGGTACTCGTGCGCCACCGACAGCACCTCGGGGCCGGAGGTGATGCCCGCCTCGACCAGCTCGACGAACCGGGGGCAGGCCTGCGTGGTCAGCTGGACGCCGGGCGCCACTGCGAAGGCGTCGTCGTACGAGAGCGACTCGACCGTGGACTTCGTGGCGATGACGCCGATCCGGCCGGTCCGGGTGGCGGCGACCGCACGGCGGGCCGCGGGCAGGATCACCTCGACGACGGGGATACCGCGGCGCAGCGTGTACCGCTCGCGGGCGTCGCGCAGCATCGCCGACGACGCCGTGTTGCAGGCGATGACGAGCAGCTTGACGCCGGCGTCGACCAGGTCGTCCATCACCTCGAGCGCGTGCGCGCGCACGGCCGCCAGCGGCTTGCTGCCGTACGGCGTGTTGAGGGTGTCGCCGATGTAGATCGTGGACTCGTGGGGCAGCTGGTCCAGGATCGAACGCGCCACCGTCAGCCCGCCGACACCGGAGTCGAAGATCCCGAGGGGGGCGTCGTTCACGCGGTCGAGCCTAACCGCTCGGCGGTCGCTCCCCCGACGGCGGCCGACCGGGCGGGGTGTCGCGCGCGCCACCCGACGCGCGCAGGTCCGTGAGCAGGGCCTCGACGAGCGACTCCTGCAGCCAGCTGAGCGCACCGTAGACCGCGACGAGGTAGCGGCGCGTCGCCGGGTCGAGGTCGGTTCCGACGTCGTCGTCGTCCGACGGCTCGTCGAGGTCGGCTCCCGGCGAGGCGAGCAGCTGGTCGTACAGACGCTCGGCCTGCCCGTCCGTGCGGATGTCGAGGCGTTCGGCGAGCACGAGCCTCAGGTCGGTGATCGCGGCCGCGACGTCCTTGGCGTCGCCCGCCTCGATCACGAACGCGTCGGCGCGCTGCCCCTCGGCGGGCGTCGTCAGCGCGGTCCACAGGCGGCTCAGTCGCGCGACCTTGCCCGCCCGGATGTCGTCCTCGGTCAGGCGCCGGAACTCGGCGGAGACCTCGGGGTCGTCGCGCGACGCGTCCGGCAGCAGGCGTCGCACGGCGGGGTCGCTCGGGGGTTCGACGGGTTCGAGCTGCAGTCGCGGCGAGCCGTCGGCCGGAGACGGCACGACCGCCGCCTCGTCGATCCGGCCGGCGCCGAGCAGCTCGGCGACGTCCGCGACGAGGGCCGCGATCACCCCACGCTCGTCGTCGTCCAGGCGCGCGACGTACAGCCCGCGCCGCCGTCGGAACGCACGCATCACTGGCCGCTTCGCTGCAGCGTGGCCCACAGGCCGAACTCGTGCATCGCCTGCACATCGACCTCCATCGCCTCGAGCGACCCGGTGGACACCACGGCCCGGCCCTGCTCGTGCACCTGCCGCATCAGCTTCTCCGCCTTGGCCTTGGGGAAGCCGAAGTACGACTCGAACACGTACGTCACGTAGCTCATGAGGTTGACGGGGTCGTTCCAGACGATGGTCACCCACGGGTCCGCGATCGCCGTCTCCTGCTGCGCCTCGACGCTCTGGTCGGGAAGGGTCTCCACAGGCACACGCCAACTGTAGGTGTGCCGTGGGATGCCCGTCGTGCAGAGTGGGTGCGCGCTGCCTACGTTGGCGGCATGACGGCGACGCCCCGGGGCCCGAACGACGACCGGAGCACGGCGCTCCTCACGGACCGATACGAGCTCACGATGCTGCAGGCGGCGCTGGCCGACGGGACCGCGCAGCGGCGGTGCGTGTTCGAGGTGTTCACCCGGCGCCTGCCGGCCGGGCGTCGGTACGCGGTGCTCGCGGGCACCGGACGCGTGCTCGAGGCCGTCGAACGGTTCCGGTTCGGGACGGCGGAGCTGGACTACCTCGCTGACGAGCGCATCGTCGACGACGCGACGCTGGCCTACCTGGCCGGGTACCGGTTCGGCGGGTCTGTCGTCGGGTACGCCGAGGGCGAGACGTTCTTCCCGTCGTCGCCGGTGCTCGTGGTCGAGGGGACGTTCGCCGAGGCCGTGATCCTCGAGACGGTCGTGCTCTCGATCCTGAACTTCGACTCGGCGGTCGCGTCGGCGGCGTCCCGGATGACCAGCGCCGCCGTGGACCGGCCCGTGCTCGAGATGGGATCGCGCCGGGCGCACGAGGAGGCCGCGGTCGCGGCGAGCCGGGCGGCCGTCGTCGCGGGGTTCGCCGGCACCTCCAACCTCGAGGCCGGGCGCAGGTACGGCCTGGCGACGATCGGCACGGCCGCGCACGCGTTCACGCTCCTGCACGACGACGAGCGGACGGCGTTCGAGGCCCAGGTGGCGGCCCAGGGCGCCGGGACGACCCTGCTCGTCGACACGTACGACGTGCGACGCGGGGTGCAGAACGCCCTGGCCGCGGCCGGGACGTCGCTGGGCTCCGTGCGCCTCGACTCCGGCGACCTGGGCGTCCTCGCGCACGAGGTCCGCCAGCAGCTGGACGAGGCGGGGGCGCGGGCGACGAAGATCATCGTCACGTCCGATCTCGACGAGGACGCGATCGCCTCCCTCGCCGCCGCACCGGTGGACAGCTACGGCGTCGGCACGTCGGTGGTCACGGGCTCGGGAGCGCCGACGTGCGGGATGGTCTACAAGCTCGTCGCGCGCGAAGGTTCGGGCGGTCGGCTCGAGCCGGTGGCCAAGGCGTCGCGCGCGAAGATCAGCGTCGGCGGCCGCAAGGCGGCGGCTCGGCGGCTCGATTCGGAGGGGCGGGCGCTGGAGGAGGTGCTGGTGACGGGTCCCGACGACGCCGTCCGGGCCTGGCGGTCCGACGACCCGACGCTGCGGGCCTTGCACGTGCCGCTGGTGACCGACGGGGTGCCGGACCGGGGATGGATGGGGGCGGCGGGCGTGCAGGCCGCCGTGGGCCGGCACCGGGCCTCGCGAGACGAGCTGCCGCGGGGGGCGAGGCGCTTGTCTGCGGACGAGGCCGCGGTGCCGACGGTCACGCTGCGGATCGGGGACTGACGCCGGGTTCTCGACGTCGTCCCGGCGATCCGGGGTGGGCTAGACCCGCGAGCGACCCCGGCCGACGAGCGCCAGGATCAGGCTGATGACCAGGACGGCGATGCCGATCCAGATCAGGAACGATCCGACGCCGGCGAAGCCGAGGATGAGCAGGATGACGCCGATGATGATGAGGATGAGCCAGCCGGGCATGGTGAGGCCCCTTTCGTCCGTCGCACCGATCCGGCGAGCGGGGGTACCCGGGCCGTTCGGCGACAACACAACGCTGCCAGCCCAGCCCGGCCTCCGCGCGCTGAACGTCGAGTTGCGTCGCGGCCCTCCGCTGCTATGTGGTCACCCGTCCAGAGCCCTGACCTGCAGGTTCGTCCGGGAAATGCTCTGTCCGAACTGTGAGACGCCCCTTGCGAAAACTTCACCCGGCGGGGTGGCTACTTCTTCCCGACGAACCAGCCGCGGACCATCGCGACCCGCGCCGTCAGCTGGTCGGGGTCGGCGAGCGCCACCTCGGGGCCTCCGCAGCGGCGGCGCAGCTCGCTGTGCACCGACCCGTGCGGCTGCCCGCTCCGGCGCGCCCAGGCACCCACCAGCTGCGACAGCTCCTTGCGCAGCTCGGCCTGCTTGCGGTGGTCCATCGCGGGCACGTCGTCGGCGGCGGCCCTCTTGCGCCCGCTCAGCTGATCGGCCTGCCGCTGCCGCAGCAGCGCCGAGACCTGGTCGGCGTCGAGCAGCCCGGGCAGGCCGAGGAAGTCGAGCTCCTCGTCGGACCCCATCTCCGCGCCCGTGCCGAACTCGCCGCCGTCGAACAGCACCCGGTCGAACGACGCCTGCGCCTCGAGCGCCTCGAACGCACCCTGCTTGCCGTCCGGACCGATCTCGTCAGGCCCGTTGCGCTCGGCGTTCGCCGCCTCCAGGAGGGCGTCCTCGGGGCTGAAGCCCTCGCCGAGCTCCTCGGCCGTCTTGGGGCGGTCCAGCGCGTGGTCGCGCTCGAGCTCGAGCGTGCCGGCGAGCGCGAGCAGCTGCGGGACGCTCGGCAGGAACACGGAGGCGGTCTCACCGCGGCGACGGGCGCGCACGAAGCGGCCGACGGCCTGCGCGAAGAACAGGGGGGTCGCCGTGCTCGTCGCGTACACGCCGACCGCCAGCCGCGGCACGTCGACGCCCTCCGACACCATGCGGACGGCCACCATCCAGCGCGAGGTGCCCGAGGAGAACTCGTCGATCCGGTCGCTCGCGCCGTCGTCGTCCGAGAGCACGACCGTCGGAGCCTTGCCGGTCAGCCGCGCGAGGTGGCCCGCGTACGCGCGGGCGTCGGTCTGGTCCGTGGCGATGACCATCGCGCCCGCGTCCGGCACCGTGCGCCGCACCTCGGTGAGGCGGCGGTCCGCGGCAGCGAGGACGCTGGTGATCCACTCGCCGTCCGGGTCGAGCGCGGTCCGCCACGCCTGCGCGGTCATGTCCTTGGTGAGCGCCTCGCCGAGGCGGGCGCTGATCTCGTCGCCGGCCTTGGTCCGCCAACGCATCGAGCCGCTGTACGACAGGAAGATGACCGGGCGCACCACGTGGTCGCGCAGCGCGTCGCCGTAGCCGTAGGTGTAGTCGGCCGCGCTGCGGCGGATGCCGTCACCGCCCCGGTCGTAGCGCACGAACGGGATGGCGGCGGTGTCCGAGCGGAACGGTGTGCCGGTCAGCGCGAGCCGCCTCGTCGCGCCATCGAAGGCCTCGCGCACGGCGTCGCCCCAGCTCAGCGCGTCGCCGCCGTGGTGCACCTCGTCGAGGATCACGAGCGTCGGCTCGGTGGTGGTGCGTGCCGCGTGCAGCATCGGCTTGCTGGCCACCTGCGCGTAGGTGACCGCGACGCCGTCGAACCCGTGCCCGTGCCGGCCCTGGGCGTTGCTGAAGTTGGGGTCGAGCGTGATGCCGACCCGTGCGGCTGCGTCGGCCCACTGACGCTTGAGGTGCTCGGTCGGGGCGACGACGGTGACCCGTCGCACCACCCGGGCCTCGAGCAGCTCGGTGGCGATGCGCAGCGCGAACGTCGTCTTGCCGGCGCCCGGGGTGGCGACCGCGAGAAAGTCGCGCGGGTTGGCCACCCGGTACTGCTCGAGCGCCTCGGCCTGCCACGCGCGCAGCTTGTTCGCGGTCCCCCACGGCGCGCGGCTGGGGAACGCCGGCGGCAGCTGTGACGCGGCCGACGACGACGCGTGGCTGGACGAGAGGGTGGAGGGGACGACGGACGGGCGCGGGGCCGCCGTCACGAAGCTCCGCTTGTCGGACCGGCAGGCGAACCGAAGCTGCCCGTGGACGACGCGTCACCGGAGCCGCCCGAGCCGCCCGACGGATTGCGGCCGAAGCCCCAGCGACGACCGCCGGACTTGCCCCCGCCGGCGTTGTCGTCGCCGTCCTGGGGCTCGCGCAGGCCCTCGTAGATCTCCTTGCACACCGGGCACACGGGGAACTTGTTGGGGTCGCGACCCGGCACCCAGACCTTGCCGCACAGGGCGATCACCGGCTTGCCGCTGAGGGCCGAGTCGAGGATCTTCTCCTTGCGCACGTAGTGCGCGAACCGCTCGTGGTCGCCCGGCTCGACCTCCTCGCGAGTCTCCTCGCGCTCCAGCACGCTGGTCGACGTGCCCTGGTCCGGTCCGGACGGGTCGTCGGTCGTCGTTCGGGATGGCGACGGCATCGGGAACGGCTCACTCATGGCGTCGAGTGTACGTGGGCACCCGCCCCGTCGGGGGCGCCCGCCGGTCGGCGACCGCACCCGGGGCGCACGCCGCACCGGCCGACCAGATCGTGGCTCGACGACGAGATCGTGACGTGGCGACGAGGTCGTGAGCTGGAGCTCACGACCTCGTCGCTACCTCACGATCTCGCGGTCGCGGCGGTGCGAGGACCCCCTAGAGGCCCTGCCACGCGGGCTTCGACAGGTACGTCTCGCGGTAGTAGTCGGCCAGCTGCAGCCGGCTCGCGGCGGCGTCGTCCACCAGGACGGTGACGTGCGGGTGGTGCTGCAGGATGGTCGCCGGCCACATCGCGCTGACCGGGCCCTCGACCAGCTGGTGCACGGCCTCCGCCTTGCCCTTGCCGGTGGCCAGCAGCACGAGGTGCCGGGCCGACATGATCGTCGCCAGGCCCTGCGTGAGGCAGTGCGTGGGCACCTGGTCGAGGTCTCCCCCGAAGAACCGGGCGTTGTCCTCACGGGTCTGCCGGGTCAGCGTCTTGATCCGCGTCCTCGAGGCGAGCGACGAGCCCGGTTCGTTGAACGCGATGTGGCCGTCGGTGCCGATCCCGAGGATCTGCAGGTCGACGCCACCTGCCTCGGCGATCGACTCCTCGTACGCGCGGCAGGCCACGACGAGGTCTGCGGCGAGGCCGTCGGGGCCCTGCACCGCACCGTCGGCGAAGTCGACGCGGGACGCGATCTCGGTCTCGATGACGTTGCGGTACCGCTCGGGGTGCGCAGCGTCGAGCCCGACGTACTCGTCGAGCATGAACGCCCGGGCGCGCGCGAACGACAGGCCCGCCTCGGCGTGCCGACGCGCGAGCTCGTCGTAGACGGCCAGCGGGCTCGACCCGGTGGCCAGGCCGAGGACGGCGTCGGGCTGCTCGCGCAGGAGATGCTCGATCGCGTCCGCGGCGAGACGCCCCAGCTCGGCGCCGGGACCGATGACGACCTCCATCAGAAGTACTCCCCTCGCCCGAGCAGGGCCGCGCCGACGGCACCGACCGGCACGTCCGCGGGCGCGAGGCTCACGCGTCCCGGCAGGCTCATCGACGCCAGGAACGGCGACGCCTCCGCCTGCCGTTCCAGCTCGCTGCGCACGGCCCGCAGCAGCGGCTGCCCGAGCGCGCTGACGCCGCCGCCGATGACGACGAGGTCGACGTCGGCGGTGAGGACGAGCATGCGCACCGCGGCCGCGACGGCCCAGGCGAACCGGTCGCGAACCTCGATGGCTCGCGGGTCGCCGTCGGCCGCCGCCGTGAACAGCTCGGCGGGCGCGGGACGCCCGAACCGGCTCGGCCAGGCGACGTCGAGCGCGGACCCCGAGGCGTACTGCTCCAGGCAGCCCAGCTGACCGCACTTGCAGGGCAGCCCGTCGGGCACGAGCGTCAGGTGGCCGATCTCGCCGGCGCCCCCGTGCGAACCGCGGCGCAGCCGACCCTCGAGCAGGAGGCCCGCGGCGAGGCCGGTGCCGAGCGCGAGAAACGCGAGGTCGTGCACCCCGGGCTCGCTGGTCCCCTGTGCCCCGTCGACGGTGTGCGCGGCGCCGACGACGGCGACGGTGAGATCGTTCTCGACCCGGACCTGCACGCCGAGGCGCTCCGCGACCAGGGCCGCGAGCGGCGTGCTCTGCTCGATGCCGAGGTTCACGGCGTGCTCGACGAGTCCCTTGTCGGCGTCGACGACACCAGGCAGACCGATGCCGACACCGGCGAGCTCGGACACGGGCACACCCACGCGACCGGCCAGGTCCTCGACCACCGCGACCGCGACGTCGACCAGACCTTGGACGCCCTTGGCCGTCGCGAGCCTGATCTGGTGCCGCACCACGCCGTCGCCGTCGAGCGCGACACCGAGCACCTTGGTGCCCCCGATGTCGAGACCGATCGACCACGGGCGTGCTCTGTCGTCCGACGCCGTCCCAGCGAGCGTCGGGATCCCCTGCTTGCTCACGTCAGCCCTTCACCGCACCGGCGACGAGCCCGGACGTCATCTTGTTCTGGACGAACAGGAAGAAGATGATCACCGGCACCGCGATCAGGGCCGAGCCGGCCATGACGACTCCCCAGTCGGTGGCGCGGTTCGTCTGGACCAGACCCTGCAGCCAGAGCGGCAGCGTGTGCTGCTTCGGGTCCGTCATGACCACCAGCGCGAGCGTGTACTCGTTCCAGGCCTGCAGGAACGCGTAGACGCCGGCGGCGACGAGACCGGGGGCGAGCAGCGGGAAGGTGATCCGGAAGAAGGCGGCGGTCCGCGAGAGGCCGTCGACCATCGCGGCCTCCTCGAGCTCGATCGGCACACCGGCGACGAACCCGCGCAGCATCCAGATGGTGAACGGCAGGATCGCGGCCGTGTAGACGATCGACAGACCGATCGCGGTGTTCACCAGGTTCCAGCTGTCGAGCATCCGGTACTGCGAGATGAACAGCCCCTCGGCGGGGATCATCTGCACCACGAGGATCGTCAGGATGAACGACTTGCGGCCCCGGAACCGGAACCGGCTGACGGCCAGCGCGGCGAGGAACGCGAAGATCAGGGCGGCGACGAGCACGATGACGACGACCACGAGCGAGATCTTCGTCGCGTCCCAGAACGTCGGGTCCTTGAGCACCTCGCGGACGTTGGCGAGCGTGCCGCCGAGCGGGAGGAACGTCGGCCGCGTCCCCTGCAGCTTGTTCAGCGGCAGCAGCGCGCTGTTGATCATCCAGTAGATCGGGAAGACCCAGGCGATCGCGACGAGGACGGCGACGACGCTCCACACGCGGCGCGAGCGCCGGCCCTGGGTGCGGCCCGACTCGGTGGAGCGGACCTTGCGCGTGGCGACCGTGGCGTCGGGGGTGCCCACGGTGGCCGACGGGATGGCGAGGGGGGTGCTCACAGCTCGTCCTCCTTCAGCATCTGCCGGATGTAGAAACCGGTCAGGGCGAGCGTGATGACCAGCATGATCGTGGCGAGCGCGCTCGCCTTGGAGAAGTTGCCCGCGTAGGAGTAGATGAGCGTGCCCAGCAGGTTGGTCTCGTGCGTCGGGGCGCCGGCGCGCTGCAGCACGTAGATCTGGGTGAACACCTTCAGGTCCCAGATCACCTGCAGGAGCATCACGATCGACAGGACCGGTCGGATCATCGGGATGGTGATGTTCCAGAACTGCTGTCGCTGGGAGGCGCCGTCGAGCTGGGCGGCCTCCAACGTCTCGTCGGGAACCTGCAGCAGGCCCGCGTAGACGGAGAACGCGACGAACGGCACGGACATCCAGACCACGATCACGGTGGCGACGAAGAAGAACGACAGCGGCTGGATGATCCACGAGTGGCCGGCCATGTCGGTCATGCCGAAGACGTTGGCGAGCACCCAGTTGATGACGCCGTACTGGGAGTTGAACAGCCACTGCCACACGGTCATGGACGCGAGGACCGGGGTCCCCCACGCCAGCAGCAGCGAGATCTGCAGGGTCATCCGCGCCGTGCGCGTGACCCGCTGCATGAGGACCGCGAACGCGATGCCGATAACCATCGTGACGGCCGCGTTCACCAGGCAGAACGCGATCGAGCGGGCGATGACGGTCCACACGTACGGGTCGGTCAGCAGCGTCTGGTAGTTCTTCAGGCCGACCCACTCGGGCGGGGCGCCGAACTGCTGCTTGAGCCCGAACTCCTGGAACGAGGTGATGAACTGACGGACCAGCGGGTAGCCGAGGGCGACGCCGATGAGGATGCTGGCCGGGACCAGCAGGCCGTACACACCGAGCTTGCGGCGCTTACGGCGTGGGAACACGGGCGGGGCGCCGTCGTGCTCGACCACGGGGGCAATGGCTGCCATGGGAAGAGGCTCCTGTCTGGTGGCGCGGTCGGACCCGCCTGCGTCGGCAGGCCCGACCGCACCCGGATCAGGTGGGCGTCCGCTCGGTGCACGAACGACGACCGATGATCAGTACAGCAGTGGTGTGTGCTGCGTGTGGGGTGTTCGGCCCGGCTGGTCACCTCCTCGACGGAGGGGGTGACCAGCCGAGGTAATCAGTTGTTGAGCGCGTCCGCGATCTGCTTGTCCGCGGTGGCGGCAGCAGTCTTGATGTCGGCGCCCGAGGCGATCTGCTGGAAGAAGTCCTCCAGCGTGCGGTTGCCCTCGACGGTGGCCCAGTTCTCGGCGGCCGGCGTGAGCTTCGCGTTGAGTGCGGCGGCCACAGCGGCCTTCGCGTAGACGTCGTCACCCATCGAGGCCGCGTACGCGGAGTTGCCGGGGATGAGGCCGTTCTTGCCGAGCATGTTCTGGAAGTCCGCCGAGAAGATGATCTTCAGCAGGTTCTTGGCCAGCTCCTTGTGCTGCGACTTGGCGCCGATCGCGATGTTCGAGCCACCGGCGAAGCCCGTGGCGTACGAGCCGGCCTCGATGCCCGGCAGCGGGAAGACACCGGTGTGCTCCTCGTTGCAGGCCTGCTGCTCCTTCAGGGCAGCCTTGGCGGCGTCAGAGACGTCGTCCTTGGCAACACCCTTGTTGCACTGCGGCAGGTCGATGCTCCAGCGGGCCCAGGTGGGCGCCGAGAACATCGCGGCCTGGCCGGCGTTGAACGGAACCCAGGGCTGGTCGGAGTTGGCGTCGGCCGGAGCCTTCGTCGCGTTCTTGAACAGGTCCTGGACCTGCTCCAGACCCTTCAGCGACTTCGGGTCCTCGAGGGCGCCCTTCCACTTGTCGCCGTCCTTGACGGCGAAGTCGCCGCCGTTGGTGTACAGCCACGACGCGCCGTTGTACCAGTCCTGGCCGGGCAGCCAGAAGCCGGAACCGGAGGGGTTGGCCGCCTGCAGCTTCTTGGCGACCGTGGTGAAGTCGGCGAGCGTGGTGGGCACCTCGACGCCGGCGGCGGCGAACGCGTCCTTGTTGTAGAAGACGGCGCGCGCACCGGAGTAGTACGGAGCGGCGTAGAACTTGCCGTCCGCGCTACCGGCCTCGACGAAGCCGGGGAGCAGCTTGTCGCCACCCAGCTCGGCCTTCATGTCGGTGATGTCGGCGAACGCACCTGCGTAGGTGAACGTCGGCGACTGCGTGTTGCCGATCTCGACGACGTCCGGCGTCTGGTCGGCCGACGCGAGGGCGGTCTGCAGGCGCGGGACCAGGCCGGTCCAGTCCTGCTGCTCGATGACGAGCGTCGAGCCGGGGTTCTGGGCCGCGAAGGTCGTCGTGAGGTACTGGCGCAGGGCGTCCGGGGTGTCCGTGCCGTTGAGCCAGAGCTTGATGGTGGCAGCCTCGGGCGCCTTGCTTGCCGAGGGCGTGTCCGACGACGAGCTGTCGTTGGAGTTGCCGCAGGCGGCGAGCGTGAGCGCTGCCGCCACGCCGACGGCCGCGAAACGTAGGATCTTCACGTTGGGGTTTCCTCCCGTGAGCGAGACGATCGCCGAGCGGCGTCGCCGGGGGTTTCTTCCGACTGCAGTGGGCCGGCTGGGGGTCGTCACGAGACCCCCAGCTGGCCCGACAGAACGAGGACTGCCGCACCAGCGAGAGCCCCGTCCTCGTCGAGGGATCCCATCCGCATGGCGAGTCCGTGCCCGATGACAGGCATGGTCCGCGCGCGGACGGTGGTGAGCGCCGCGTCCCGCAGAGGTCCGTCCAGCAGCTCCGGCGGACCGGAGAGCAGGACCTCGGCGAGGTCGAGGGCACTGACGACGGGTGCCAGGGCGATGCCCAGCAACCGTCCGACCGACGCCAGTGCGGCGTCGGACTCTTCAGGGGTGAGTCCCGCGGTGCGGCGGCGCAGGGCCGGCACGCTCAGCACGGTCTCGAGGCAGCCGGAGCGGCCGCAGGCGCACTCCAGCGGGGGTTCGTCACGCGCGTCTCCGTCGACGACGGTCACGTGGCCGATCTCGCCTGCTGCGTGGTGCCGACCGAGGACGAGGGCGCCGTCCACGACCATCCCGGCGCCCACACCCTGGCCGATGGTGACGACCATGCAGCCCGAGCCGGCCGCCGCGCCGTACGTGAACTCGCCGAGGGCACGGGTGTTGGCGTCGTTGGCGACGTGCACCGGAACGCCGAGGAGCTCCGTGAGCCGGGCCGCCAGCGGAAGGCCGTACCAGCCACGGTTGGGGGCCTGGACGACCGTGCCGTCGAGGTCGATGACCCCCGGGGACGCGATGCCGACGCCGATGACCGGGCGGGTCGCCGCGGCGAGCAGATCCCGGCTCAGCTCCTCGACCAGCACGGCGGCGGCCTCGCCCGTCCGCCCTTCGAGGGCGACCGAGCGGCGGGCGACCACGTCGCCGACGAGGGTCATCACGGCGCCGAGCAGGCGCGAGTCGTCGGTCAGGTCGACGGCGACGATCTGGAACGCCTCGGTGCGCATGCCGACCAGCGTGGCCGGCTTGCCGACCTTGCCCTCGACGCGCACGCCGAGCTCCTCGACGAGTCCCTCGGCGATCAGGTCGGCCACCAGACCGGAGACCGTGACGCGGGTCAGACCAGTGCTGCGAGCGATGTCGGCACGCGACGCCGGACCGATGTGGAAGAGGTGAGCGAGCACCAGCGACCGGTTGTGCGCCCGTGCGTGCTCGGGGAGCACCTTGCCGGTCGGGCGCAGGGCCCGACCAACTCCCCGGGCCGCGGCGGGCGGCTGCGTTGTCGCTGTCACGTTTGTTAGTAGACCTTCCTTACTAATCGACGTCAAGTCACTTCGGTGACCGTGATCACATCGTGACCGGACGTTCACACGAGCGTTTCGTGGGATGACTTTCGGTTAACGCTCACACGCCGACGGGCCGCGCCCGTGCCTGACCACGCCCCTGACCTGCAGCGATACCTTCCGGATCCCCGTTCACCTGCGGGAACAGCCGCGGTGGTGCATGCGTTTGCATGAGCATGGAACTCGGGATGTACACGTTCGGCGACGTCCACCCCAACCCCGTGACCGGCGAGGTCACCAGCCCGGGACAGCGCATCCGCGACGTCCTCGAGCGCGTCCGCCTGGTCGAGGAGGTGGGCCTCGACTACGTCGGGATCGGCGAGCACCATCGGCACGACTACGCCATCTCGTCGCCCTCGACCGTCATCGCGGCGGCCCTCGCGCAGACGTCCAGGATCACCGTCGGCAGCGCCGTCACCGTCCTGTCGACCGAGGACCCGGTCCGGGTCTACCAGCAGTTCGCGACCATGGACCTGCTCTCGCAGGGGCGCGTCGAGCTGCTCGCCGGCCGTGGGTCGTTCATCGAGTCGTACCCGCTGTTCGGCGCCTCGCTCGACGACTACGACGAGCTGTACGACGAGAAGATCCAGCTGCTGCTGCGGATCGACGACGCCGAGCGCGTGACGTGGTCGGGTCGGTTCCGGCCGCCGCTCGACGACGCGCTGGTCCTCCCCCGGCCGTTCGACCACCCGGGCCGCGGACAGCACCTGACCGTCGCCGTGGCGACCGGCGGCAACCCCCAGTCCTCGGTGCGGGCAGGCATGCTCGGGCTGCCCATCAGCTACGCGATCATCGGCGGCCAGCCGGCGTCGTTCGCCCCGCTCGTCGACCTGTACCGCCGGGCCCACGAACAGTCCGGGCACGACGGGTCGAGCCGGTTCGTCTCGGTGGCCGGCATGGGCTACTTCGCCGAGGACGCCAAGGCCGCGCGCGACTTCTTCTACCCCTTCTGGCACGAGTCCATGCGCCGGATCTCCGCCGAGCGCGGGTTCTCGATGCCCAACCGGATCTCGTTCGAGTCGCAGGCTGCACGCGGCGGCGCCTACTTCGTCGGGGAGCCCGAGCAGATCGCCGAGCGGATCGTCGCGCTGCACGAGGTGCTGCACCACGACCGCCAGTCGTTCCAGATGGACCTGTCGGGAGTGCCGCAGCTCGAGTCTTTGAAGTCGATCGAGCTGCTGGGCACCAAGATCGCTCCCCTGGTCCGCGAGGCGCTCGGCACGGCCTGAATCGACCTCGGCTCGATCGGGGACCGTTGCCAGCCGTCAGCCGATCGGCCCGACCAGTTCGCGGCCGCGGCGATCGCGAAAGGTCCACCTCCCGTCCGCACCCCGCCGCACCTCGATCGCCCGTTCGTGGATCAGCGCGTGGTGATACCAGCAGGTGAGCACGCCCGTGCGGACGTCGGTCTCGCCGTGGTCGCGGAGCCAGTGCTCGGTGTGGTGCACCTCCGACATCCCCGGCGGTGCGGAGCAGCCCGGGAATCGGCACCGCTCGTCCCGCGCGATGATCGCCCGACGCTTGGCCCCCGTGTACGTCCGCTCGGCCCGCCCGACGTTGAGCACCACCGAATCCGGTCCGAACACGACGCGCGTGATCTGGCTGTCGCACGCCAGGCGCGCGAGCACCGAGTCCGGGATCGGACCCGTGCCGACGAGCTCGGCAACGGCGAACCGCTCGATCTCGACGACAGAGTCCCCGCCACCGTTCGCGACGTCCGCGAAGGACACCCCGTCACCCCTCACGCTTTCCGCGACGGAGTGACCGCGACGATCCGCGACGTCCACTCCAACCTCCCCGCCGACCGCTCCCGGGGAGCCAGATCGATCGGCGGTGACCTCGAGGGGACCTGCTCGATCGCCCATGTACTCAACGACGACGCTTGGCAGCACGGCGTCGTGACTCTCGTCGAACAAGCCAGGCGGCGATTCTCCCGCGCATCCGCGCGGCGCCGCGACGTCAGATGCCGGGGCATCTCGCATACCCGATGCGACGGGATCGGCGGCCCTCATCGCCCCCTCCTCTGCATCGACATCTGGAGCCAGAGCTGAGCTGGCCGCCTGTCTTGTCACCGGGCGGTCCGACTCGTCCCTGCCCACCGCTCGGGTGAGCGTCGCCGGGTCCGTCACCACCGTGATCTGGGGGCGGTGGTCGCCCGTGCTGCCGGTCAGGTCGCTGTCCAGCACGGTCCGGACGACGTTGTTCAGGGCATTGGCGCGTCGGCGGCCCGCGGGTTGGCCGGCCTGGTCGGCGGAGCGGCCCGCGAGCGCGTCGAGGGCGGCGGTCAGGGCGTGACCGTGGTCGGTGGTGAGGAACCCGCTCAGGTGCCAGCCGTCGGTCGTGTTCGCGAGGTCGAGGAATTCGCGCTCGGACGCCTCGCGATAGCCGCGCTCGTCGGACTCCGGGTCGGCGTGCGCGGCCCACCGACGGGCGAGGATGCGCAGCTGGCCCACGGTCAGCTCACGGGCGTGCTCGACGAGGAACCCCTCCCCGCAGTCCTGCGCGGTCGCGGCGAGCGCGGCCTTGCGGGAGGGCGTGTTGGCCACGGCGGCCAGCACGTGCGCAGCCTCGATGCTCACCGCACCCGAGACGGCGTCGACCGCGGTCACCGGCAGATCGTCGCGAAGCGCCCTGCCTAACGCGACCAGCCGCGCGGCTTGTCCGTGCGACAGCCGTCCGCTCGCCGCGACCCACGACGTCACCGACCTCGCACCCTCGAGCGCCCACCACCCGTCGGCCTCCACGACCGGGATCGCCCCCGCGGCGACGGCCGACAGTCGTCCGGCGAGTGCCAGCGCGCCGGTCACGACGGACGCCGCCTCGGCTCCCTCCACGCGCGACGGTGCGGCCGGGTCAGTGAGAGCCGCCAGCCGATCGACCGCCTCCGCGACCGCGGCGAGAGCGCCCTGCACGGAGTCGGCCGGCAAAAAATCGAATGTCACCACGCACTCCCCCTCTGACGTACCCGGGCATTTCCCGTGAATTCCGCTTGCCGCCAGCATTCACCCCACCACTGACACGCACTCTCCTGAGAGTCGGGATCTCCGCTGGCCGTGACCTGGACAAGCACTCTGCGCCAGCCGCATGGCGCTGTTCCATGAAGAGAAAGCGTTCGAGCCGTCCACAGCCCCCAAACAATGCACAGCCGTCCACAGTAAGAATGCCTGCACCCCGACGGGACCGGTCGCGGTAGCGTCGTGACACGGGAGGCACGTGATGGAGGACCAGCAGGGCCGGTCGGCGACGCGACGAGTCATTGGCGCCGTCATCCTCGGACGCGGCCTCTTCCGGTTTCGCGTCACCTACCCGCTGGCTGTCGCGTGGGCCGACGAGACCGCCATCTACGTCGACATCCGCCAGCCGTTCAAGATGTTCGGGCGCGCGTCGGGCATGCTCCCCGGCACGTCGCTGCTGCACGGTCCCGCCTGGTCGAGCCCCTGGGACGAGCTCGTCGTAGCCAACCTCGACGACCGGCGTGCGACGTTCGTCGACAAGTTCGACGAGCGGTGCACGTTTCTCGCGATGGGTCGAGAGAGCTTTCAGCCGTTGCTCACTGTGATCCAGGCCCACACCGACCGCATGAACACGTCAAGGACAAGGTTCGACGGCTGAACCTCAGCCCCCCAGGCAGAGCGCACGTCGACCGAGCGACCGAACGTCCTGTGGGCTCAGCCCGCGACCCACCCGAGCGCACCCGCATGGCGCACGGACTCCGAGGCACGCTGCACGCCGACGCGGATGGCGTCGCCGATCTCCGCGCCGCGCGCGAGCGACGCGGCGATCGCGCCGTGCAGGACGTCGCCGGCACCCAGCGTGTCGACGACGTCCTCGACGGCGACGGTCGGCGGCAGGATCTCGAACCGCTCGACCGGCGGCCCGGTGACCCGAACGCGCACCGGGCCCGGGCCGGTCGAGCGGGCGACGGTCCGTGGGCCGAAGGCGGCCACGGCGTCGAGCAGGTCCGGGGTCTCGGGGGTTGGAGTGGCGTCTGCTGGAGCAGCCTCACCGCCCGGAGCCATCGACCGGTGAACCGCGGCGACCCGCGTAGCTGCTGGATCTGCCGCCCTCTCCCTGTCGACGCCCAGCGCGCCTCCCCCTGGCACCGCGAAGTCTGCAGGAGACGCAAGGTCGTCGGGGATCGCGAAGTCACTCGACAGGACCGCGTGGTCGACGTGTCTCAGCAGCAGCTCGAGCCCGGGCTTCCAGCTGCCGCCGTCGAGCAGGACGGGTGCGCGCGCAGCCTCGGCGAGCGCCTGCGCGGCCGCGAGGTGATGGCCGTCGACGAGCAGGGCGCCGGCACCCTCCAGGACGACCGCGGCGCGCGACGCCGCCTCGGCCAGGTCCGGCACCCCCGTCGCGTTGACGGAGACGACCGCGCGCTCGCCGGTCGCTCGCGTCACCAGCACCGTGGACACCGCAGGTGACGCTCCGTGCACACCCTCGAGCAGATCCACCACCTCGACCCCCGCGGCGACGAGGCCAGCGCGAACGAGGTCGGCGACCGGGCCGCTGCCGAGCGCGGTGACGAGCACCGTCCGCACCCCGAGCGCGACCGCCGTGGCCGCCGCGTTGGCCGCCGGACCTCCGAACGTCGCCGTCAGCTCGTGCGCGACGAGCTTTTCGTTCGGCCCTGGGATGCGATCCACCACCTGGACGACGTCCAGTGTCGCGAGCCCGCAGCAGACGAGGTGGGAGGCCATGGAGGACATCCTGGCCGACGACGACGGACGAAGACCGACGCGGACCGACGAGGCCCGCGGGCGCTGCGGCGACCTGTCAGCAGTCGCCACCGGACCGAGGAGTCGTTTCACCGGGTCGACGCACCCTCGTCGACGAGCTTCCTAGACGGCGACCGACAACGAGCGCGGCTTGTCGACGAGAGGGTAGGTCACGCCCGCCAGCACGAGCCCCACGAGGATCACCGAGGGCCACGCACCGACGACCGGGGCCAGCAGGTGCGACGCGACGAAGCAGACGAGGCCCGCCAGCACCACCGCCGACAGCCGCCACCAGCCCGCCGACCGCGAACGGACGACGCACCAGGCCACGCCCGCGAGCAGCACGACGCCGCCGAGAGCGCGCACTCCGGTGGCCTGCGCGACGGCGAAGCCGACCACGAGGGTCAGTCCGGCGAGGACGGCTGTGGGAACGCGAGACATGACGCACACCCTAGACATCGCCGTCCAGTGTCGGACGCCCGTGCGGCACCCCTGGCCCGCGCAATAGGTTGGACCCGACCCGGCGTCGCGACCACGACCGGCCGGGGAATCGCACCGCAGAGAGGGAACCACCGTGCCTACGCCCCCCGTCGACGCCACCGCCACCACCGCCTGGCAGGAGCTCAGCGAGCACGAGTCGACGCTGTCGCCCGACCTGCGCGCCTGGTTCGCAGCGGATGCCGAGCGCCCGACGCGCCTGACGTTCTCGCTGGCCGACCTCACGGTGGACCTGTCGAAGAACCTGGTCACCGACGAGACGGTCGCCCTGCTGCTCCGGCTCGCCGACGAGGTCGGGCTGGCTGACCGCATCGCCGCCCAGCTGCGCGGCGAGCACATCAACGTCACCGAGGACCGAGCCGTCCTGCACACCGCGCTGCGTCGACCGGCAGGCACGACTCCGGTGCTCGTCGTCGACGGCCAGCAGGTCGACACGGATGTACAAGCCGAGCTGACCAAGATGTACGCGTTCGCCGACCAGGTGCGCTCCGGCGCGTGGACGGGCGTCACGGGTGAGCGGGTCGCGACCGTCGTGAACATCGGCATCGGCGGCTCGGACCTCGGGCCGGTCATGGCGTACGAGGCGCTCAAGCCGTACGTGCAGGCCGGCCTCGAGGTGCGGTTCGTCTCCAACATCGACCCGACGGACCTGGCCGAGAAGGTCAAGGGTCTGAACCCGGCGACCACCCTGTTCATCGTCGCGTCCAAGACCTTCGGCACCCTCGAGACGCTCACCAACGCCCGCCTCGCGCGCGCCTGGCTCTGGGAGACGCTGGGCACCGCCGACGACGACGCCTCGCGCAACGCCGCCGTCGCCAAGCACTTCGTCGCCGTCTCGACCGCGCTGGACAAGGTCGCCGCGTTCGGCATCGACCCGGCCAACGCGTTCGGCTTCTGGGACTGGGTGGGGGGCCGCTACTCGGTCGACTCGACCATCGGCACGTCGCTCGCGATCGCCATCGGCCCCGACGGGTTCCGCGACTTCCTGGCCGGCTTCCACGCGGTCGACACCCATCTGGCGAGCACGCCGTTCGCGCGGAACGTGCCCGTCCTGATGGGCCTGCTCAACGTCTGGTACGTCAACTTCCTCGGCGCCCACACGCACGCGGTACTGCCGTACGCCCAGTACCTGCACCGCTTCCCCGCCTACCTGCAGCAACTGACGATGGAGTCGAACGGCAAGTCGGTCCGCTGGGACGGCACCCCCGTCACCACCTCCACGGGCGAGGTGTTCTGGGGCGAGCCCGGCACCAACGGCCAGCACGCGTTCTACCAGCTGATCCACCAGGGCACCCGGCTCATCCCGGCGGACTTCATCGCGGTCGCCAACCCGGCCCACCCGCTCACCGACGGCGGCGTCGACGTGCACGGCCTGTTCCTGGCCAACTTCTTCGCGCAGACCAAGGCCCTGGCCTTCGGCAAGACCGCCGACGAGGTGCGCGCCGAGGGGACGGCCGAGGCGATCGTGCCCGCGCGCGTGTTCTCGGGGAACCGCCCGACCACCTCGATCCTCGCCGCTGCGCTCACGCCGTCGGTGCTCGGTCAGCTGATCGCGCTCTACGAGCACATCACGTTCGTCCAGGGCGTGGTGTGGGGCATCGACTCGTTCGACCAGTGGGGCGTCGAGCTGGGCAAGAAGCTCGCGCTCGAGGTCGCGCCGGCCGTCCAGGGCGACGCCGCCGCGCTGGCCGCCCAGGACCCGTCGACCAAGGCCCTGATCACGAAGTACCTGGAGCTCAGGGCCTGAGCGGGCCGCGCGCCCGCAGCGCCGCCTGGGTCCGGTCGGCCACCTGGAGCTTGGCCAGCACGCGCGAGGTGTAGTTCTGCACGGTCTTCAGGCTCAGCCCGAGCGTCCGGGCGATCTGCGCGTTGCTGGCCCCCTCGGCGAGCAGCGACAGGATCTCCCGCTCCCGGACCGTCAGCCCGTCGGGGTCGGCGGTGGGCGTCGGCGCGGTGAGCAGGTAGGTCGCGACGCCCGGCCCCAGGACGACGCCCCCGCCCGCGACCGTCCGCACGGCGTCGGCGATCTGCTGGCCCGTCGACCCCTTGAGCAGGTAGCCCCGGGCGCCGGCGCGCAGCGCGCTCGCCACGGCTCCGTCGTCGTCCACCATCGTCACGACGAGCACCGCAGGTGGGTCGGGCAGCGCCACGATCGCGGCCGTCGCCGCGATCCCCGACCGGCCGGGCAGGTTGAGGTCCATGAGCACCACGTCGACGCCGCCGGCGGCCACCAGCTCGACGGCCGTCTCGCCGTCGCCGGCCAGGCCGGCGACCTCCACGTCCGGCAGGGTGCGCAGCAGGGCGACCAGCCCGTCCCGGAACACCGGGTGGTCGTCCACGACCAGGACCCTCATGCGCCACCGACCGGTTCGAGGGTGGGGACCGCGCCGACGCCCAGCAGAGCGGTGATCGTCGTGCCCTCCGGCCCGGTCGCGACGGTCAGCCGACCGCCCAGCTCCTCGGCCCGCTCCCGCATCGTGTGCAGCCCGCTCCCCGGCGTCGGCGAGCCGAGACCCCGGCCGTCGTCGCGGACCTGGAGCCGCACCTGCTCGCCGACCCGGTCCACGAGCACCACGCACTCGTGCGCCTCGGCGTGCCGCACCACGTTCGTCATCGCCTCGGCCGCGATCCGGAACGCGGCCACCTCGACGGCCGCGGGCAGCGGGCCCACGGCCGCGACGTCGACCCGCAGCACCACACCCGTGCCCAGCGTGAGCCGACGACCGGCCTGCTCCAACGCGCCGCCGAGCCCGAGCTCGTCGAGCGCCGGCGGCCGCAGCCCCTCGACCACCCGCCGCACGTCGAGCACGGTCGCGCGTACGTCGTCGCGCAGCGCCGCCACGTCGTCGGCGAGCGGCGATCCCGTGGGCACCTCGGCGGCGATCACGTCGAGCCTCAGCAGGTGACCGGCGAGCGCGGGACCGAGCCCGTCGTGCAGGTCGCGACGCAGCCGACGGCGCTCCTCCTCGCGCGCCAGCACCAGACGTTCGAGCGCGGCTCGCACGTCGTCGGTGAGAGCGCGCGCGTGCAGCACGCCCCCGAGCTGGCGGGCGAGGTCGTCCAGCAGGCGCCGGTCCCGGGCGCGCAGCGGCGAGACCGGCGGGCGGTAGCGCAACGTGCCGACCGGTCGTCCGTAGGCGACGAGCGGAACGTCGAGCGCTCCCCCGGGCTCCCCAGCCAAGGAACGCTGCTGGGCGTCGAGGATCTCGACCCGGTCGAGCCCGAGGGTGCCCAGCTCGACCACGACCTCGTGCAGCACGGCGTCGGTCCCGGCGGACGCCTCGAGCGTCCGCCCGAGGCTCGAGAGCACCGCGTACGGGTCGTCCCAGCGGCCGAACGTGACCCGGTTGACCGCCCGCTGCAGGCCGTCTCGCAGCGGGGCGAACGTCACCGCGACCACGGCGGCGGCCAGCCACGGCAGCCAGGCGGCGTCGCTGACATCGAACCGGGCGCCCACGCCCACCAGGACCAGGGCGTAGAACCCGGCCACCGTCCCCGACAGCACGACCCAGACGAGGGTGCGGTTCACCGCCGTGCGCAGGTCGTAGAGCCCCCGTGCCAGCACGGCGAACGCGACCGCGAACGGCAACGGCAGCGCGGCGACGTCGAACAGCCAGCCGCCCGCGCCCGTGAGCAGGGCGATGGGCCCGACGACGACCGGCAGGGCCGCGGCGCCGACGAACAGCCGCAGCTGCTGCCGACGCAACGCGTCCCCCACCCGCCACCGCGCCACGAGCTGCCGTACGGACCCGACGGTCACGACGACGGCCCCGGCCAACGAACCGAGGGAGAGCAGGGCGCTGATCGGCTGCAGCGCGTCCGGCAAGGCGAGCGGGTTGCGCCAGCCGTCGAGCCCGACGAGGTTCGCGTCGGCGGCGAAGAGCGTCCCGACCGCCGAGGCGACGACGACGGCGACGAACCCCTGCGACACCCAGCGCCAGCGCGGACCCGCCAGCCGGCCGTCCGGGAACCAGAGCGGCAGGCCCAGGACGACCAGCCACCAGGCGATCCCCCGCGCCACCGAGCCCGCGACCGCCAGCGTCGAGACGGCGCCGCCCGGGTGAGAGCTGAACGCGGTCCGGGCGACATCGACGCCCGCGTCGCCGAGCGCCCAGAGCGTCCCCGCCGCGAGCATCGTCCAGCCGACCCGGTTGGCGGGCCGCGAGAACGCGACGACGGCGCCCGTCACGGTCAGCGCGGCGACGACGGCGGCGCCGAGGACCGCGTCGAGCAACGGACCGTCCGTCGAGCCGGCCGCCCAGAGCGACCAGACCAGGCCCGAGGCCGAGGCGACGACGGCCGCGGTGACCACCGCGACCGTCATCCTGCGCGAGACCCCCGGCTCCACGGGCGTCATCGTCCTCGCTCCGCCTGCCCGAGGCAACGGCCTCACGCCGCGGCCGGCACGCGCCCCGCGCGTGGTGCACGGGCCGCCGCCACGCCCAGCCCGACGAACCACACCGACCACACCGCGGTCGCCGTGTCGGCGAGGCCGGCGCCCGCACCTGGTACCCCGGCGAGGCAGACCGCGCCGACGACGAGGCCGGTCCACGCGACCCACCGCGGCAGGGCCCGGGTCGCCAGGACCGCACCGGCCACGGCGAGCGTGAACACGCCGAGCACGCCCGTCGCGCCGTACAGCGCGAACCAGTGCAGCTGGACGAGGGCCACGACCACGTCGACGCCCGCACCGTGCTGGCCGCCGTACAGGGCCGCCGCGAGCGGCGCCAGCTCACCGACCACGCTGATCCCCACGTACACGGCGCCCGCGGCCGCGATCGTCGACGCCAGCCAGCCCGACAGCTCCGTGGTGCCGCGCAGCAGCCGCCCGAGCAGCGTCGCCGCGACGAGGAGGAGCAGGAACGCTGCGAGCGTCAGGCAGAGGCCGGCCAGCCCGCGCGGCGCCGCATGCGTGACGTGGTCGGCGATCACGACGTCGCGCGGCGCGCCGAGCGGGGCGACCTTCTGCAGCCCGAAGCTGCCGAACATCACGAGCACGTGTGCGATCGCCAGCGCCGCCAGGATCCGCCACAGGGCTGCGGTGCCCGTCGTGGTCGCGGTCGGGCTGGGCATCTCCTGCAGGTGCGTCTGCGTGCTGGACATGGGACTGCCTCCGTCTGCGTCGTCAGGCACCGATCGGTGCCCGCTCCACCGAGCGTGGCCGGACCGGTTTCCCAGCCGATACGGCACGGGCTCCCGCGGCGGCCGGGAAGTTCTCCCGGCGACCACGCGTGAGAGGGTCGGACCGTGAGCGAGGTGACGCGTGCGCGGGTGGACGCCTGGACCTGGGCGGTCCGCCTCTTCCCGACGAGGTCGGCGGCCGGCGCCGCCTGCAAGGCCGGGCACGTCCGCGTGAACGGTGAGCGCGCCAAACCTGCGACGATGGTGGTGCCGGGCGACGAGGTGCACGTCCGCGGGGGCGAGCGCGAGCGGATCGTCGTCGTGCAGCGGACCGTCGTGAAGCGCGTCGGCGCCCCCGTCGCGGTCGCCTGCTACCTCGACCGGTCCCCCGCACCGCCGCCCAAGGAGCACATCGCCGCGGGCACCCGCGACCGCGGCGCCGGCCGACCGACCAAGCGCGACCGCCGCCTGATCGAGCGCCTCCGCGGCCACTGAGCGGGCGACGCCGCCAGTCGCGGGCCGGTCGGGCAGAGGACCCGTCAGACCGTGGGCCCGATCCCCAACCGCGCCGCGAGCGCCATCGAGTCGTGCGGGGCGCGGACCTTGGTGTCGTTGTCGAAGTAGACGAACACGTCCCGACCGGCCACCTGCTCGGCCGCCGGACCCAGCCGCTTCGCGTCCGCGGGCTCGCCGCCCGCGGCCCAGACCCGCACCCGCGCCGCCCAGCGGTCCAGCGACGCGTCGTCGTACCCGCTCGCGTAGAGCTCCTCGTCGCCGTGCAGCCGCAGGTAGACGAGGTCCGAGGTGACGTCCTCGATCACCGGCCAGCGCCCGTCGGCGTCGGCGATCACGACGCCGATCCCGTGCTCACGCATGAGATCGACGAACTCGGTGTTCTCGAACGTCGCGTGCCGGACCTCGACGACATGGCGCAGCGGCCGGTCCTCGTCGGTGGTCGTCCACGCGCGGCCGTCCAGGCGCTCGTCGTGTGTCGTCGCGAGCTCGGCGGCCGCACCGGTCGTGCGCGGCAGCAGGTCGAAGAACGTCGTGAGGCGGGCGGGGTCGTAGCCGAGATTCGGCGGCAGCTGCCAGAGCAGCGGACCCAGCTTCGGACCGAGGGCGAGCAGCCCGCTGGCGAGGAAGTTGGCCACCGGCGTGCGCACGTCGGCGAGCTTCTTCATGTGCGTGATGAACCGGGGCGCCTTGACGGAGAACACGAAACCGTCGGGCGTCTGGGCGGACCACGTCTGGAAGTTCTCCGGCTTCTGCAGCGCGTAGAACGAGCCGTTGATCTCGATCGACGTCAACCGGCTCGACGCGTACTCGAGCTCGCTGCGCTGCGGCAGCGTCGTCGGGTAGAACGCACCGCGCCACGGCGGGTACCGCCAGCCCGAGATGCCGGTGCGGATCGTCATGCGGGCATCCTGCCCTGCGCCACCGACGGAACGCCTCCTTTCCGACGAGCCGACGATCGACGACCCGAAGACGGCGCACACTGGGCGGGTGAGCTCCGCCGCATCCGTCGCCGACCCGGCGGAGCCGCGCACCCCGACGCCGGACGAACCCACTGTCGCGCCGTTGACGACCGTCTACCGCCCGGCCCTCCCCCTCGACCTCCGCCTGACCCTGCGTGCGCTGCGGCGCGGCGGCGGCGACCCGGCCTGGTCGTACGCGGCCGACGGGAGCATCTGGCAGGCCACCCGGACGCCGGACGGACCGGCCACCCGGCACCTGCGGCAGCGCGCCGACGGCGTGCACGTGACCACCTGGGGCCCGGGTGCCGAACTCGCGCTCGCGCAGACGCCGGAGCTGCTGGGCTCTCGCGACGACGACTCCGGGTTCGACTCGCGACTGCACCCGGTGGTCCACGACGCGCACCGACGCCTCCCGGGCCTGCGCATCCCGCGCTCGAACAACGTGCTCGAGGCACTCGTCCCGGCGATCCTCGAGCAGAAGGTGGTGGGCCTCGACGCCCAGGCCGCGTACCGGGCGCTGGTGCGGCAGCACGGGACCCCCGCGCCGGGACCCGGTCCGACGACCCTGCGCGTGCCGCCCGACGCCTCGGGCTGGCGAAGCATCCCGGTGTGGGACTGGCGGCGCGCCGGCGTCGACCAGCAGCGCGCCGGGACGATCGCGCGCGCCGCCACCGTGGCGCGTCGCCTGCAGGAGTCCGTCGACCTGCCGATCACCGAGGCCTACCGGCGGCTGCGCACGGTGCAGGGCGTCGGCCCGTGGACAGTCGCCGAGGTCTCGTCGCGGGCGCTCGGCGACGCCGACGCCGTCTCGGTCGGCGACTTCCACCTGGCGCACCTGGTCGGGTGGGCGCTCACGGGCCGCCGGACGGACGACGCCGGCATGCTCGAGCTGCTCGCCCCGTGGGCGGGCCAGCGCCAACGGGTCGTCCGCCTGATCGAGCTCACCATGACGTCGTCGGCGCCCCGGTACGGCCACCGTGCGCCGCGCGCCCGACCGATGCGCTGAGAACTCGTCGTCGCGGAGTGTCGATCCCGGGTGCGCGGCTCCGTCGTGGCGGTGAAGGATCTGGTCGACGACCCCAACTGGAGGACACCATGCAGTTCCTGATGCTCGTCTGGAACGACCCCGCCGCCGAGACCTACGTGCCCGCCGAGGACACCATCGAGGCGTGGGTCACGACGAACGACGCCGCCGGGCGGCGGCGCGAGGGCGACCGGTTGCAGGCACCGGAGGACGGGCGCACGGTCCGCGTGCGCTCCGGGAAGCTCCTGGTGACCGAGGGGCCGTTCGTGGAGACGCAGGAGCAGATCGCCGGGTTCGACCTGCTCGAGTGCGTCGATCTCGACGAGGCCGTCGCGGTCGCCGCCGACCACCCGATGGCCCGGTTCGGCACTCTCGAGGTGCGCCCGTTCTGGAAGTGGACCGACTGACGCGTGGTCAGCGTGCCCGCGTCGGGCACCCCGACCCCCACGCGCGTGACTAGGCTGGCCTCAGTCGCAGAGCAGTCGAGCGTGCGGACGGACCCGGAGGTCGAAGTGAGCCAGCCCCTCTTCCAGCATCGTGAGGACGAGACGAAGTCCCCCGGACGCGCCATCTCGTTCGTGTTCCCGATGATCCTGTTCCTCGCCGGGCTGGCGCTGTTCACCATCGCGTTCAACTACACGTGGGGCGCCTGGCTGTTCGTCGCCGGCATCCTGGTCATCGGGCTCGCGTTCGCCATCCCGACGACGATCCTGCCTGCGCTCGAGGACCGCGAGTAGGCCCCACCGCCAGCAGGCCTCAAGGCCGGCACGCCCGCAGGCTTCAGCGCCACCAGGAGCGGCGCCGGGGCTCCGCCTTCGGCGCGGGCTCGGGCAATGCTCGGCGCGCCCGCCAGGCGGCGACCTCGCGCTCGACGTCCCGCAACGGCGTCACGACGGGCGGTCCGCCCATCAGCTGACGCCGGGCCGCGACGATCCGCGCGTTGAACTCGGCCAGCGCCTCGCGCACGCGCGCCTCGGCGCGCAGCCCGTCCAGCCGCTCGTCGAGCGACGCGTCGTCCTTGCGCAGCTGGATGGCCTCCGGCAGCACACCGGAGATCTGCTCACGCTCGATCAGCGCCTTGAGCCACCAGTCGGGATCGTGGTGCGCCCCGATGCCGGGGATGGGCTTGCCGGCCAGCGGCAGGTTGTCGAACTCCCCGCGCGCGATCGCCTGGTCGACCACGCGGTCCACCCAGGCCGCCCGGAACTGCATCCGACCGGCCATCGGCGTGGGCCCGCCGGGCGGCCGATCATCTGTCGCCTGGTCGGCCTCGTCGGTCTGGTCGGGCTCGTCGTCCGCCGCCTCGCGGTCCCGCTCCGCGTCCCGGTCGACCACGTACCGCGACGCGGCGAGGGAGACGTCGCGCACCCCTGCGTCCCGGGTCGGGTCGGTCTCGCGCATCGGTCACCTCCGGCGGTTCGTCGGACCACCGTACGACGAGGCCCCGACGCACCGCACGGCGTCGGCTCGCGGGAACCGGGTCCCGGCCGGCGTCCCCGACGTCGGCTCGCCGGAACCGGGTGGCGACGGGCGTCCCCGACGTCGCCTTGCCGAAACCGGGTCCCGGCCGGCGTCAGGGCGAGTCCGCGGGCAGCCGCAGCTCGGCGCGCAGCCCGCCGAGGGGTGACCGGGCGAGCGTGATGTCGCCGCCCTGCTCGCGCGCGACCTCACGCGCGATCGACAGGCCGAGCCCGCTGCCGCCCGCGTCGCGCTCGCGCGCGTCGTCCAGCCGCACGAACCGCTCGAACACCCGCTCGTGGTCCTGCTCGGCGAGCCCGGCGCCGTCGTCGTCGACCTGGACGAGCCCGTCGGCGACGGTGACCGTCACCTGTGCCGCGGCGTGCCGCACGGCGTTGTCGACGAGGTTGCGCACCACCCGTCCGACGGCGGCCTCCCCCGCGAACGCACGGCCCGAGCCCGTCACCACGAGACCGCCCGCCGTCGTCGGCACCACGTCCCGCACAACCGCCGCGAGGTCCACGCACGCGCGCTCCGAGGGCGCCGAGCCCACCCGGGCCAGGAGCAGGAGGTCGTCGACCAGCGCCTGCATCCGCAGCACCTCGGCCTCCAGGTCGCCCGCGAGCTCGGCCGTGTCGTAGGAGTCCGGGTGCAGGCGCGCCACCTCGGTGCTCGCGCGCAGCGTGGCCAGCGGGGAACGCAGCTCGTGCGCGGCGTCGGCGACGAACCTGCGCTGCCGCGCGGCACCCGCCTCGAGCCGGTCGAGCATCGAGTTCAGCGTCCGCGCCAGGGCGCCCAGCTCGTCGTCCCTGCGAGGCACGGGCAACGAGCCGGGGCCGCCCGTCGAGGCGACCAGCGCCGCGCCCCGGCGCAGCTCCTCGACCGGACGCAGCGCGCGCCCGAGGATCAGCCAGACGACCAGAGCCAGCGCGCAGGTCAGCAGGGGAACGACGACGACCAGGCCGAGGCGCAACGCGTCGAGCACGCTGCGCACCTCGGTGACGGGGACGGTCGCGACCACGGTCACCGGCTCGCCGCGGTAGGTCGCCGACCGGACCGCGATCCTGGCCTCGTCGTCGTAGGCGCTGGCGCTGGTCCCGCCGACGGTCGTGCCCGGGCCGACGTGGAGCGCGTCGAGGGGGACGACGGGCAGGGTCCGGCTGGCGTTCGGCGATGTCGCAAGCACGGCGCCGTCCGCGTCCAGCAGCTGCGCGATCTCCCCTGGCTCCGCCACGGGCAGCGCCGCCGGCAGGCGGTCGTCCTGCGCGAGCGCGGCGATCGTCGCGACCCGCTCTCGGACCACCGTGTCCAGGGCCTCGAGGCGGGTGCGGCTCAGCACTGTGGTCAGCGCGAACGCCCCGACCACCAGCGCGACGAACAAGGCACCCGAGGCGATGAGCGTCAGGCGCATCCGCAGCGACGGACCGTGCCAGGGATGCTCGTGCCGACGGGGACCCATCAGCGGGCACCGACCCGTCCCGTTCGCGCAGCCCGCTCAGCCGGCAACGCGGTACCCGGCGCCGCGGACCGTCTCGACCGCGGACCGGCCGAGCTTGCGCCGCAGGTACGACACGTAGACCTCGACCACGTTCACGTCGTCGCCGTCGCCGTCCCACACGTGGTCGCGCAGCTCGACCTTGCCGACGACCCGGTCGGCGTGGTGCATGAGGTACTCGAGCAGGGCCACCTCACGGGTGGTCATCGGCACGGTCTCGCCCGCGCGGGTGACGCGTCGGGTGGACGGGTCGAGCGCCAGCTCGCCGACCGTGAGGACGGGCGGCCGCACCTGCGCCTGGCGACGCAACAGGGCACGCAGGCGGCTCACCAGCACGACGAAGGCGAACGGCTTGGTCAGGTAGTCGTCGGCACCCACGTCCAGCCCGTCGGCCACGTCGTACTCGCCGTCCTTGGCGCTCAGCATGAGCACCGGCGTCCAGACATCCCGCGCGCGCAGCTCCGTCACCACGTCGTAGCCGTTGCGCCGCGGCAGCATCACGTCGAGCACGATCGCGTCGTAGTCGTTGTTGGTGGCGAGCTCGAGGCCCGCGTCCCCGTCGAGCGCGACGTCCACCGCGAAGCCCTCGGCGGTGAGGCCGCGCTTGAGCGCGCGCACCAGCCCACGCTCGTCGTCGACCACGAGAACCCGCATGTCGCGAGCATGCCACCCGGCGCCGACGCGTGGCGCCCACCCGCTCTCAGGCTCCGCTCAGCGCACCTGGCGCACAGTGGTGTCATGAGCGAGCAGCACATCCCCGAGCAGACGGATCCACGACCCCGTCGCACCCTCTCGACCCGCGCCCGCTGGGCCGTCCCGGTGGTGGCCGCAGTCGCCGTGGCCATCGCGTTCGCCGCGCCGCCCCTGCTGGCCAGCGCCGACACCACCGGGCTGCCGACGATCACACCCGAGCAGCTGGCGGCGCAGGTCGCCGCGGCCCACCAGCAGCCCCTGTCCGGGACGGTCGTCTACACCGCCCGCCTGGGCCTGCCCGCGCTCCCGTTCAGCGACGCCACCGGGGCCAACCCCGTGGCACTCCTCGGCGGCAGCTCCACCATGCGGGTCTGGACGGACGGCGCCGACCGGTCCCGCGTCGCCCTGCTGGGTGACACCTCCGAGTACTCGGTGGTGCAGGACGGGCCGCAGGCGTGGACGTACTCGAGCACCGACGACGCGGTGGTCCACTACTCCCTCGACGCCGCGGACACCGCGCGCTACGACGACCTCGTCGCCAAGGCGGCCGAGGGCCAGCTGCCCGTGCAGGGTGACCTGCCGACGCCCGCCGAGGCGGGGCGGCAGGCCGTCACGCAGGCCAAGGCGTTCTCCACCGTCTCGCTGGACGCCCAGACGAAGGTCGCCGGACGAGACGCCTACCAGCTCGTCGTGACCCCGAAGAGCCAGACCACCCTGATCGGGAGGATCGTGGTGGCGGTGGACGCCAAGACGAGCACGCCGCTGCGGCTGCAGGTCTGGAGCCGCGCCGACACGAAGACCCCGGCGCTCGAGCTCGGCTTCACCGACGTCACGTTCGGCACACCCGCCGACTCGGTGCTCGCCTTCTCCACCCCGCCCGGCGCCAGCTCCAAGGAGGTCGTCGTCCCCCTGCCCGCCGAGCCGACCACGGCACCGGTGCCCGGGACGGTCCCGGACGGTGTGACCGTGTCCGGCACGGGGTGGGACTCCGTGGTCCAGACCTCCGGCATCGACGTCCCGGGCCTGCTGGCCGGCCACCCGACGTCCGCCGCGGCATCGGCGGGGCCGAACAAGACGTTCGACTCGAAGGGCGCCCAGCAGCTCTACGACCAGTTCGCACCCGAGAAGGGCAGCGGGTCGTCGTTCGGCACGCTCGACACGTCGGCCCTGTACGACCAGCTCACGACGAAGGTCCCTGAGGGTCGGCTGCTGACCTCGGCGCTGCTGTCCGTGCTGATCACCGACGACGGTCGGGTGCTCGTCGGCGCGGTGCCCGGCGACACGCTGCAGGCACTTGCCCGTGGCTGACGGAACGACGACGCCCGCGGCCGCACCCTCCGGTGCGGCCGCGGGCGACCTCGCGATCCGCACCGAGGGGCTCACCAAGCAGTTCCGCTCGGGGCAGGTCGCCGTCGACGGCATCGACCTGCGCGTCCCTCGCGGCGCCGTGTACGGGTTCCTGGGTCCGAACGGCTCGGGCAAGACGACGACCATCCGGATGCTGCTCGGCCTCGTGCGCCCGACCAGCGGGTACGCCGTCGTGCTCGGTGCTCGGATGCCCGAGTCCGGCGCCGACGTGCTGCCGCGCGTCGGTGCGCTGGTCGAGGGGCCGGCGTTCCACCCGTACCTGACGGGTCGCGCCAACCTGGCCCGTCTCGACGCCGTCGACGCCACCGCCGACCCGCGCTCGTCCCGGAAGCGCGGCGACGAGGCGCTCGAACGCGTCGGCCTGTCGGCGGCCGCGACCAAGCCGTACCGGCAGTACTCGCTCGGCATGAAGCAGCGGCTCGGCCTGGCCGCCGCCCTGCTGCGGCCCCGTGAGCTTCTCGTCCTCGACGAGCCGACCAACGGGCTGGACCCGCAGGGCACCCGCGAGGTCCGCCACCTGGTGCGCGAGCTCGCCGACCGGGGCACCACCGTGCTCGTCTCGTCGCACCTGCTGGCCGAGATCGAGCAGGTGTGCTCGCACGTCGGGATCATGGGCCAGGGCCGCCTGCTGCTGCAGGGCGACCGCGGCGAGCTCACCGCGCGGGGTGCCGCCCGCATCCTCGTGCAGACGTCCGCGGAGCACGTCGGCGTGGTTGCCGAGCTGCTCACCGGCCTCGGCCTGACCGGTCTCGAGGTGTCCGGGACGACGGTGGCCGCACTCCTCGGCGACACCCCTCCCGAGAAGGTGTCGGCGACGGTCGTGCATGCCGGCATCGACCTGCTGGGCCTCGAGGTCCGCCGGCCGAACCTCGAGCAGATCTTCGTCGAGCTGACCGGGGAGGGCTTCGATGTCGCTCGTTGAGGTCGCCGCGCCGCCGATGCCACAGCCGGGTGCCCTGCTGCGCCTCGCCCGCTCCGAGCTGCGGCTGGTGTTCGGGCGGCGGCGCAACATCGTCCTGCTCGTCGGCCTCGCGCTCGTCCCGCTGCTGCTCGGCACGGTCCTGTTCGTCACCCGCGACAGCGCGCTGCGTGGGCAGGGCCCCGGGTTCATCGGCAACGTCACCGGCAACGGCCTGTTCCTCGTGATCGCGGCCCTGTTCATCTGCCTGCCGTTCCTGCTGCCGCTGACGATCGGGATCGCGTCGGGCGACTCCGTGGCCGGGGAGGCCTCGGCCGGCACGCTGCGGTACCTGCTGGTCGTCCCCGTCTCGCGGACCCGGCTGCTCGGCGTGAAGGCCCTCGGCGCGCTCCTGTTCGCGGGTGCGGCCGTGCTGGCGATCGCGATCGTCGGCTTCGTCGCCGGCGCCGTCTTCTTCGGGCTGCGCGACATCACGCTGCTGTCCGGCACCACCGTGCCGCTGGTCGACGGGCTCGTCCGCGTCGCGGCGGTCGTCGGCTACGTCGGGCTGTCCATGACGGGACTCGTCGCCGTCGGCCTGTTCTTCTCGACGCTCACCGAGGTGCCGGTCGGGGCGATGGCCGCCACCGTCGTCGTCGCGATCGTCTCCGGAGTCCTCGACCAGATCCCGCAGCTGCACGCGATCGCGGCCGCGCTCCTGACGCACCACTGGCTCGACTTCGCCGAGTTCCTCCGGCTGCAGCCGGACTGGAGCACGCTCGGTCGGGGTCTCGCTCTGCAAGCGGCGTGGGTGGTCATCTTCGGTGCGCTCGCGTGGAGCCGGTTCACGACCGCGGACATCTCCTCCTAGCCGCCGTCCGCTGACGGCAGAAGGATCGTCGGCCCTGTCCGGGCGATCGCGGGCTACCGTGACGATGACCCGATCCACGTCCCGGAGGCCCTCGATGACGCTCACCACGCACCGGCCCGTCGAGCCCCTGCTGCGCCACCTGGTGGGCTCGATCCTGCGGGCCCGCCGGGAGGATCAGGGACGGACCCTGCGGGATGTCGCCGAGAGCGCGCGCGTCTCGGTGGCCTACCTGTCCGAGGTCGAGCGCGGACGCAAGGAACCGTCGTCCGAGGTCCTGGTCGCCGTGTGCCGGGCGCTCGGGCTGCGCCTGGTCGACCTCGTCGGCGCGGCACACGCCGAGCTCGCCCGGGCCGAGGGCCGCGTGGTCGTCGACCTCACCGCGCCCCGGACCGCGGACCTCGTCGCGCCGAGCAACGACCACGAGCTCGCGACCGTGACACAGCTGACGGGCCGGGCGTCGGCGGCCGAGTTCGGGACCGCGACGAGCTTCGACGCCGTCCTCCTGGCCGCCTGACGACCCGTCGCTACCCGACGACCACACGCAGCCCCTACCCCGCGATCGCCGCCGGAACCTCCTTGAGCGTGCGCACCACCCGGTCGGCGACGCCGTAGTCGACGGCCTGCTGCGCGGTCAGGATCAGGTCGCGGTCCGTGTCGAGACGGAGCTTGTCCAGCGGCTGCCCGGTGTGCCGGTGCAGGATCTGCTCGACCTCCTCGCGCAGCCGCAGCACCTCCCGCGCCTGGATCTCCAGGTCGGCTGCCGTCCCCTCGCCGCCCCCCGACGGCTGGTGCAGCAGCACGCGCGCGTGCTCGAGCACGTGCCGGCTGCCCGGTGCACCCGCGGCCAGCAGCACGGCCGCCGCGGACGCGGCCTGCCCGAGGCAGAAGGTGGCCACGGTCGGCTTGATGTACTGGATGGTGTCGTAGACGGCCAGCAGCGCGGTGATCGAGCCGCCGGGCGAGTTGATGTAGAGGTGGATCGGCGAGTCCTGGCTCTCGGACTGCAGGTGCAGGAGCTGCGCGATGACGACGTTGGCGACGCCGTCGTCGATCTCGGTGCCCAGGAAGATGATGCGGTCGCCGAGCAGCCGCGAGTAGACGTCGGACGCACGTTCGCCGTTCGGACGCTGCTCGACGACGACGGGGATGGTGTAGCTGCTCATCACAGTCCCACCTTCCGGGGGCTGTCGGGGCGGACGTCGTCGAGGTGCTCGACGACCTTGTCGACGAACCCGTACTCGAGCGCCTCGGTCGCGGTGAACCAGCGGTCCCGGTCCGCGTCACGCTCGATGGTCTCGACGGACTGGCCGGTGTGCTCGGCGGTCAGCGACTGCATCGTGCGCTTCACGTGCGCCATGTTCTCGGCCTGGATCGCGATGTCGACTGCGGTGCCGCCGATCCCGCCCGACGGCTGGTGCATCAGCACCCGCGCATGCCGCAGGGCGTACCGCTTGCCCGGCGTGCCGGCGCTGAGCAGGAACTGGGCCGCGCTCGCAGCGAGCCCCATGGCCAGGGTCGACACGTCGTTGGGGATGAGCCGCATCGTGTCGTACATGGCGAGTGCGGCGCTGACGGAGCCGCCCGGGGAGTTGATGTAGAGCGCGATGTCGCGCCGGGGATCCTCCGCGGAGAGCAGCAGGAGCTGGGCGCAGACGCGGTTGGCGACCGCGTCGTCGACCTCCTGACCGAGCACCACGATCCGCTGGTGCAGGAGGCGGCCGGCGAG